>DASVNU010000031.1:0-30883 GCA_036383655.1 Sphingomonas sp.
GAGGCGACGATCCCGCCGATCCTCCACCTCAACCAATTGCTCGGGCTCGACGAGGACGATTTCGTCCGCCGCACGCAGGCGACCTTCAAGCTCGGCATCGATTTTGTCGGCTGGAGTCGCGACGGCGCGCGCTACGTCCACCCGTTCGGGCGCTATGGCGCGGACATCGGCGCGCTCGATTTCCACCAATATTGGATGCGCTACCGCGCCGAGGCGGGCGAGGCGGCGGGCGAGCTGGGCGATTACAGCCTGCCGGTCATGGCGGCGAAGGCCGGCAAGTTCTGCCGCCCGTCGACCGATCCCAAGAACACGCTGTCGAACATCTCCTACGCGTTCCAGTTCGATGCCTCGCTCTATGCCAAGATCCTGCGCGAGGTCGCCGAGGCGGCGGGCGCGGTGCGGCACGAAGGACGGATCGCCGACGTGCTGATGCGCGAGGACGGTTTCGTGCGCGGGGTCAAACTGGAAGACGGCCGCGAGTTCGAGGCCGATCTGTTCATCGATTGCTCGGGATTTCGCGGGCTGCTGATCGAGGGCGCGCTGCAGTCCGGTTATGAGGATTGGTCGCACTGGTTGCCATGCGATCGCGCGATCGCCCTACCCTGCGCCAGCGCCGAGACGCTGACACCCTATACTCGCTGCACCGCGCGCAGGGCCGGATGGCAATGGCGTATCCCGTTGCAGCACCGCATCGGCAACGGTCACGTCTATTCGAGTTCGTTCATGGAGGAGGATGAAGCCGAGACGATCCTGCGCGCCAATCTCGATGGAGAGGTGCTGGCCGAAGCCAACAAATTGCGCTTCGTCTCCGGCCGGCGCCGCAAATTCTGGAACAAGAATGTCGTCGCGCTGGGGCTGGCCTCCGGCTTCATGGAGCCGCTCGAATCGACCAGCATCCATCTGATCCAGACCGGCGTGTCGAAGCTGCTCAATCTGTTTCCGGACAAGGACTTCCACCAGCCCGATATCGATTTCTACAATCGGTCGGCAGCGACGGAATATGAGCGCATCCGCGACTTCATCATCCTGCATTACCACGCCAACCAGCGCATCGGGCAGCCGTTCTGGGATTATTGCCGTACCATGAGCATCCCCGATACGCTCGCCGAGAAACTCGCTCTTTGGCGGCATCACGGGCGAATCTTCCGGATCGAGGACGAATTGTTCGGCGAACCGAGCTGGGCGGCGGTGCTCGACGGACAGGAAGTCGAGCGGCTTAGCTATGATCCGGTCGCCGACGCACTGCCCGCTGAAAAGCTGGCCCGTCTGCCGGCGATCCGCGCCGCGATCCTGCGCGGGGTCGAGGCGATGCCGACGCATGAGCAATTCATCGCCGACCATTGCGCCGCGGGATCCGCGCCGGCCGTTCCGCCCAAGCCAGTGGGGCAATCGGGTCACTTCATGCTGACTGCCGGACGCAACCCGGTGACGCTGTCGGGGACGCGATGAAAGAACGCTTATTGGGGGCGCTGCTGCTCGCGGCGCTCGCTTTGTCCCCGGCCGCGGCGAAGCAGCCCGAGACGGTGGCCTATCGCTGGCACAACGTCGCCGTGGGCGGCGGCGGCTTCGCTCCGGGGATCGTGTTCAGCACCGTCGCGCCGGGTCTCGCCTATCTGCGCACCGACATGGGCGGCGCCTATCGCTGGGAGGACGAAGCGGCGACCTGGGTGCCGCTGATGGATGGCTTTGCCGAAAGCAGCTATTTCGGCGTCGAGAGCATCGCCCCCGATCCGGTCGACCCCGACCGCGTCTACGCCGCTGTCGGCATGCATTATCGCGGCGCCTCGGCGATCCTCCGCTCGGACGACAAGGGGCAGCACTGGACGATCGTACCGGTGCCGTTCCGGATGGGCGGCAATGAGGATGGTCGCGGCCTGGGCGAGCGCCTCGCGATCGATCCCCACCACGCCCAGACCCTGTTGTTCGGATCGCGCCACGACGGGCTGTGGCGCAGCGACGACGCCGGCGCGCACTGGCGGCGCGAGGCGGCATTTCCCTATGCAGGTGCCGGCGCCCCGCAATCCTTCCAGTCGCATGGCGGGATATCCTTCGTGCTGTTCGACGCGACGCCCGGATCGACGCGCCTCTTCGCCGGGATCGCCGATGGCGGCGCGACCGGGCTGCTACGTTCCGACGACAGCGGCAAGAGCTGGACACGCCTCCCGGGCGGTCCAGCCGACCTGCTCCCGGTCAAGGCGGCGATCGACGGCGCCGGCAGACTCTATGTCACCTATGCGAACGGGATCGGCCCGAGCGGCGTAACCGCTGGCGCGATCTGGGCGCTCGATCCCTCGGGCGCCTTTCACGACATCACGCCAGACCGCCGTCGCGACGCACCCGCCGGCGGCTATATCGGCATCGCGACCGACTCCAAGCGCGACGGCTTGGTCTATGCCTCGACCTTCAACCGCTGGCAGCCCGGCGACACGCTCTGGCGGACGACCGACGGCGGTGCACATTGGACCGACCTCGGTCCGCTCAGCCGTCGCGATACGAGCGCGACTCCTTTCCTCAACTGGGGCCAGAAACAGGCCGCGCTCGGCCATTGGATGGCGGGGCTGGCGCTCGATCCGTTCGACCCCGGCCGGCTGGCCTACACCACCGGCGATACGGTCTATGCGACGCGCGACGCGGCGGCGGGCAAATTGCTCTGGACACCGTGGACCGGCGGGATCGAACAGACCGCGATCATCACGCTGGTAAGCCCGGCGGGAGGCGCCAATCTGGTGTCGGGGTTCGGCGACCTCGGCGGGTTCGTCCATTGGGATCTCACCCGCTCGCCGCCCGAGGGAATGTTTCTCGATCCGCGCAACAGCAACACCAACACGCTCGATTATGCCGGGCGCGCGCCGCTCGTGCTGGTGCGCAGCGGCAATGTCCACGACGGGCAGTCGATCGACGCCGGGCTAGGCTGGTCCGACGACGGCGGCCGGCGCTGGCATCCGTTGCGCACACCCTTGTGGCGCGGCGGCCAGTCGCTGGAAGGCCAGGGCACGGCACCGGTCACCGTCTCCGCCGACGGATCGAGCCTGTTCGTCGCCGCCGAACGCCCGCTGCTGACCCGGGATCGCGGCGCGCATTGGATCGAGATCGTCGGCTTGCCCGGCAACCTCAGGATCGTCGCCGACAAGGTCGATCCGCGGCTTGCCTGGGCGATCGATCCAACCTCCGGCCATCTCTTCGCCAGCATCGACGGCGGCGAGCATTTCTCGCCGATCGTGTCGCAAGGTCTGTGCGCCGATCTGTCGGTGACGCGCCCGCGCAATCGCGAAAGCCAGCCCGCGCTGGTCGCCTCCCCCTTTGCGACGGGCGATCTGTTCCTGAATTGTGGCGGCGCGCTGTATCGCAGTCGTGACGGCGGGATCGCCTTTACTCGCCTGGCGCCCGCGCTCGACATCGCCTTGTTCGGCCTGGGGCTCGGGCGCAGTCCGGCCGAGCCGGCGATTTACGCGGTCGCCGCGCGCGCTGGCGTCACGGCGATCTGGCGCTCGCTGGACGGCGGCGCGACCTGGCTGCGGATCAACGATGACGACCATCGCTGGGGCAATCGCTTCCGCGTCATTTCGGGAGACCCGCGCATCCTTGGACGAGTCTATATCGGCACAGACGGGCGCGGGATCGTCTATGGCGACCCGGCCGACTGATCAGGCCGCCGCCGCCGCCTTTCCAAAGGCGAACGCCGCGAGCGTCGCCGACTTAATCTCGATCGAGAATCCCGCCGCTTCCGGCACGCGATAGACACCGCGCCCGACCTCGCACGGATGGACGAAATGCTCATGCAGATGGTCGACATATTCGGCCACGCGTCCCTGTTTGGTCGCGGCAAAGCAGAGATAGTCGATCATCGACAGATGCTGGACATATTCGCACAGGCCGACTCCGCCGGCATGCGGACAGACCGGCAGATCGTATTTCGCCGCCATCAGCAGCACGCTCAGCACCTCGTTGACGCCGCCCAGCCGGCAGGCGTCGATCTGCACCACGTCGATCGCGCCGCGCATGATGAACTGTTTGAACATCACCCGGTTCTGGCACATCTCGCCGGTCGCGACCTTGACCGGGGCGATCGCCGAGCGGATGCGGCGGTGCCCCTCGACATCGTCGGGGCTGGTCGGTTCCTCGATGAACCATGGATTGGCGAAACTCAGCGCGCGCACATGATCGATCGCCTCGGTCACTTCCCACACCTGGTTGGCATCGATCATCAATGCGCGCTCGGGGCCGATCGCTTCGCGTGCCAGTGCCACGCGGCGGATGTCGTCGTCGAGCGAGCGTCCGACCTTGAGCTTTACATGGTCGAACCCGGCCTCGACCGCCTCGCGGCACAGTCGCTGCAATTTTGCGTCGGAATAGCCCAGCCAGCCGGCCGAGGTGGTGTAACAGGGATAGCCGTTCGCCTCGAGGTCGGCGACGCGCCCGGCCTTCCCCGCGGCGCGCTCGCGCAAGAGCGACAATGCTTCGTCGGGGGTGATGCAATCGGTGATGTAGCGGAAATCGATCAGCCCGACGAGTTGCTCGGGCGACATCTCACCGATCAGCCGCCACAACGGCTTGCCCGCTTCCCTGGCGAGCAGATCCCAGACGGCATTGACCACCGCGCCCGTCGCGAGATGGATCACGCCCTTTTCGGGGCCGATCCAGCGCAGCTGGCTGTCGCTGGTAACGTGCCGCCAGAACCGCGCCCCGTCCTCGCGAATCCAGTCCAGGTCGAGCCCTTCGATCAGCGGCGCCAGCGCTTCGATCGCCGTACAGCAAATGTCGTTGCCGCGCCCGATCGTGAAGGTCAGGCCGTGCCCCGCCAGCCCCGGCCGGTCGGTTTCGAGAATGCAATAGGCGGCCGAATAATCGGGGTCGGGATTCATCGCATCCGACCCGTCGCGCCGAGCCGAGGTCGGAAAGCGAATGTCGAGAACGCGCAGCTTGACGATTCTGGTCATAGCCTTGGCGTCGATCCTCCCCGTTCGGCACCCGCCGCTCGCCAGCCCAATCACCTTTTGCTGGTGTATAATGTTTTCATATGTGCTAATCACCTCTGGCGCAAGGTGGCTATTCTGCTATTCATCGCTAAACACCCTGATTAGGGCATATCCTGTAGGCGGAGAGGGAAGCGATTGGGATCGCGGCGCAAATCCTTGCCACATGACGAGCCGCAACAATGAGCAGCCGTTTCTGCCTCGCGCTCGACCTGGTCGATGACGCGGCGCTGATCGCCGATTACGAGGCTCACCATGCGCCCGGCGCGGTGTGGCCGCAGGTTGTCGCCTATCTTCGCGCGCAGGGTGCCGAGCGGGTTGAAATCTGGCGCGCGGGCGATCGCATGACGATGATCGTCGATGCCTCTGACGACTATCCGCGGTCCGTGACGGCGCCGCCCGACATCGCGCGCTGGGAAGAGAAAATGTGGCGCTACCAGCGCGCGCTGCCGCAGGCCCGCGAAGGCGAAAAATGGCTGCCGATGCAGCGCATCTTCAGCCTCGACGAACAATGACGCTGGACCGCGCCCGGCGCCCGGTCGGCAAGACCGGCCTCAGCCTGCCCGCGATCGGCTTCGGCGCGGCGCCACTCGGCAATCTCTACCGCGCGACGAGCGATGACGACGCGCGCGCAACGATCGAGGCGGTGCTGCTGGCCGGGCTGCGCTATGTCGATACCGCGCCCTATTACGGTTTCGGCCTCAGCGAGCAGCGCGTCGGCGCGGCGATCGCAGGGCAACCAGACGTAATCCTGTCGACCAAGGTGGGGCGCCTGCTCAAGCCGCTCTCCTCCCCGCCCGGGGACGCCGCGCGCTATGATTTCGTCGATGCGCTGCCGTTCGATCCGCTGTTCGACTATTCGCACGAGGGGGTCCTCCGCTCGCACGAGGAGAGCCTGAAAAGGCTCGGCGGCGCACGTATCGATATCCTGTACGTCCACGATATCGGTCGGCGGACGCATCGCGCGGATCATCCGGCGCGGCTCGCCCAATTGATCGACGGCGGCGGCTTTGCCGCGCTGGAGCGATTGCGCGACCAGGGTGCGGTATCGGCGATCGGGATAGGCGTGAACGAAGTCGCGATCTGTCTGGACCTGCTGGGCCGGATCGACCTCGACGTGATCCTGTTGGGAGGGCGCTACACCTTGCTCGAGCAAACTTCGCTCGACGATCTGTTCCCCCGCTGCGCCGCTTCGGGAACGTCGATCGTGATCGGCGGGCCATATAACTCGGGAATCCTTGCCGTCGGCAGCGCCGCCGGTGACGCGCATTACGACTATGGCCCGGTCCCCGACGCGCTCCTCGACAAGGTCCGCCGGATCGAACGCGTCTGCGCGGCGCACCATGTCGCGCTGCCCGCCGCCGCGCTCCAGTTCGTGCTCGCCCATCCGCAGGTTGCCAGCGTGATCCCCGGCCTCGCCAATCCGGCGGAAGTCCGATCGACCGTCGAATATGCGACCGCGCCAATCCCGGATGCGTTGTGGGCCGACCTCAAAACCGAGGGGCTGGTGCGCGCCGAGGCGTTCGTCCCCACGCTCCAGACGGAGAAGACCGCCTGAGCAACGGTCCGGCCGGCAAGGCCGCGGCGGCATTCACTGTCGGCCAATGCCATGTCGTCGACGGCGGCTGGACCGTTTAGATTCGGCTGTCGCCCTCGACCAGTTGTTCGGAAATGCGGTCGGCCGACTGGCGGACCAGCACAGCGGTTTCGCGCGGCGATATCGAAGGCTGCAGCTTTTTGAGAAAGGGCACGGTCAGCGCCGCCGCTGCGGTGCCGCCGCGCATCACCGGCGCCGAAATATCGGTAACTCCCGCGACGAACGGGCTCTGCGTCTGTTCGACATGACGTTCGGCGATCTCGTCGGCATGGGCTCGCAATTTGGCCAAATCGGCGTCCGACAATGGCGGGTCGAACATTCCTTCCCAACGCCGCCGCACATCTTCGGGTTGAAAGGCGTAAAGCACCATACCGGATGCCGATTGCGGGAGCGGGCGGCGATAGCCGACGCGTACCGAAAAGCCGAGCTGCTCGCCCGATTCCATCCGCGCCACGACTACCATCTGGCCCCGCGTGTGGAGCGCCAAGTGGCACGACTGTCCCACCTCCAGCGCCAATTGCCGCATCACCGGCAATGCCGCTTCAACCAGGCTGGCGGTGCGCGGCTGCTGCATGCCGAGGGAGAATAAGCGGTCGGTCAGGCGATATCCGTCATCGGCCGGAGTCTGTTCGATATAACCGCGATGCTCGAGCACCTGGACCATCCGGAACAATTCGCCGTGGGATCGTTCGAGGCTGTTGACGATCGCCGTCAGCGTCAGCGGACGCGGCGCCGCGGCGAGCAACTCGAGAATATCGAGTCCCTTTTCGAGCGCCGGCGCCCTGTACCGAGGGTCGACCCCCGAGCGATCCTCGTCATCCGCCATCGTCGCGCAAATCCTCGCCTTCGCGGTTACCTTTGGCATGGTGCCCTGATTGCGTCGATGGGATGCATAGCATATTTTGCTAGTGAAAAACATCTTTATCAGCGCACAGAAAAGCCTAGGGTTGCACGAAGGCTGCGCGTCAACGGCCAGAAATCGAGGGAGATGGTCGTGAAGGCAAGCTTCGCAATGGCGGCAACGCTGATACTGAGTATCGCGGGTATCGCGGTGGCTGAGACCAAGGTACCGGGCGACCCTTATGCCGACGACCCGGTCGGCATTGTCGCCGACCCCTGCCCGTCCCAACGCCCGCTTCCTACCGACGGCGCGGGCTGGATGATGTGGAACCTCCACATGCTGACTCGCGATTTCGGGCAGTTGTGCCGCTACGCCGCGCCCAATCGCGAGGTGAAGAAGGAGCGGGTTCGCGTCGTCTTCATGGGCGATTCGATCACCGACAATTGGATCGGTGCCGACCCGTCTTTATTCATCAACGGGCTGGTCGATCGCGGCATCGGCGGCCAGACCACGCCACAGATGCTCGTTCGGTTCCGCGCCGATGTGATCGCGCTGAAGCCGCTCGCGGTCCATATCATGGCGGGGACCAATGACATCGCCGGCAATACCGGCGCCGCGACGCTCGAAACCGTCCAGGGCAATATCGAGAGTATGGCCGAACTTGCCCGCGCGCACGGCATCAAGGTCCTGCTCGGCTCGATCCCGCCGGCGCGCATCTTCAAATGGAGTCCCAAGCTTGCGCCGGCGCAGCGGATCATCGCGTTCAACGCCTGGCTGAAAAGCTATGCGCGCGCCAACGGCTTCACCTATGTCGACTATCACAGCGCGATGGCCGAAGCGGACGGCGGCATGAAGCCGGGACTTTCGAGCGACGAGGTCCATCCGACCAAGGCGGGCTATGCGGTGATGCGGCCGATCGCGCTGGCGGCGATCGCGCGAACGCTGGGCAAGCGCTGAAATGGTCAGCCGGCGATCGTTCATCGCGAGCGCCGGGGCGCTGGGACTGGCGCGGGTGGCACGTGGCGCGTCACCGATGGGCGGCGCCAGGGGACCGGTCCGCCCCGATTGGCAGTCGCTGATCGACCATTATCGTTACCCCGACTGGTTCCGCGACGCCAAGCTGGGGCTGTGGGCGCATTGGGGACCGCAATCGGTACCCGAACAAGGCGATTGGTACGGCCGCTTCCTCTACATGCCGTGCGAGCCCGATTACGATCACCACCTCAGGACCTATGGCCATCCGTCGCAGACGGGAATGATCGACATCCAGAACCGCTGGACCGCCGATCGCTGGGACCCTGACGCGCTGATCGCCCGATACCAGAAGGCCGGCGCCAGATATTTCGTCGCGCTGGCGTGCCACCACGACAATCTCGATTGCTTCGACAGCCGCCACCATGCGTGGAACTCGACACGCGTCGGGCCGAAGCGCGACATCGTTGGTACCTGGGAAAAAGCGGCGCGGCGCGCCGGCCTCAAATTCGGCGTGTCGAACCATGCCGCGCATGCCTGGCACTGGTACCAGCCCGGCTATGGCTATGACCCGACCGGTCCCAAAAAGGGCGTGCGCTACGACGCGTTCCGGCTGCGCAAGGAGATGGGTTCGGGCCGCTGGTGGGACGGGCTCGACCCGCAGGAGCTCTATACCGGCGGTTGGATGATCGCGCCCGACGGAATCGAGAGCGACGCGGCGATGCGCGCGTGGCACGACAAGCATGACGGCGATTGGGTCGAAACCGGGCCGCCCGGCCCCGCTGGTGACGCCTATCGCGCCAAGTGGCTGCTGCGGCAGACCGACCTGATCGCGAAATATCGCCCCGATCTGTGCATCATGGACGATTATGGCCTGCCGTTCGGCCAGATCGGGCTGGAGGCCGCCGCCGATTACTACAACCGATCGATCGACTGGCACGGCAAGATCGACGTCGTGCTGACCGCGAAGAAGCTCCAGCCGCACCAGCGCTTCGGCCTGCTGGAAGATGTCGAGCGCGGTTTTGCCGATCATCTGTGGGATGAGCCGTGGCAGACCGAAACCTGCATCGGCGACTGGTTCTACAATGTCGCGCGGCTCAACGACCGCAGCTACCGCACGGCGGAGCAGGTGATCCAGCGGCTCGCCGATATCGTGTCGAAGAACGGCAACCTGCTGCTCTCGATCCCGCAGCCGGGGCACGGCGCGATCGACGGCGAAGAAGAGCGTATCCTCGATCGCATGGGGCAATGGATCGCGGTCAATGGCGAGGCGATCTACGGATCGCGACCGTGGCACGTCTATGGCGAGGGCCCGACCAAGCCCGAGGCGGGGATGCAGAACGAGGGGGCAGCGGGAGCCTTCCAATCGCAGGACATCCGCTTCACCACCAACAAGGGGGCGCTCTACGCATTGTTCCTCGCGCCTCCGCCCTGCAAGGCCACGATAGCATCGCTGGCCCGCGGCAAGATGCCCGGTGAAATCGACCGCGTGGCCTTGCTCGGCGGCGGTACAATACGCCATCGTCAAGACGGGAGCGGACTGCACTTGGACCTGCCGCCAGGCGGGACGAGCGATTTCGTGCCGGTTGTGCGGATCGACGGGAGGGGATTGGCATGACCGAAGGGACCCCGACCGTACCGACCGGCCGCGCGTTGCCGTTCGTCCTTATCGTCACCCTGTTCTTTCTGTGGGGCGTCGCCAACAACCTCAACGACATCCTGATCGCGCATTTCAAGAAACTGTTCACCCTGGGCGACCTGCAGGCGGGGCTGGTCCAGTCGGCTTTCTACCTTGGCTATTTCTGCCTCGCGATCCCCGCCGCGCTGTTCATGCGCGCTTATGGGTATCGCGCGGCGGTGCTGCTCGGTCTGACTTGCTATGGCATCGGCGCGCTCCTGTTTTGGCCCGCCGCCGGCGCGCAGAGCTATCCCGCTTTTCTCGCAGCGTTGTTCATCATCGCGAGCGGGCTGTCATTCCTCGAAACCTCCGCCAATCCGCTGATCGCAAGACTGGGCCCAGCCGAAACGGCGTCGCGCCGGCTCAATCTGGCGCAGGCATTCAACCCGCTGGGATCGATCACGGGAATCGTGATCGGCAGCCAATTCATCCTATCGGGCGTGACGCTGACGCCGGCACAGATCGCGGCGATGCCCGCTCCCCAGCTGTCCGCTTATCACGCGCATGAGGCTGCGGCGGTCCAACTGCCCTATTTGCTGATCGGTCTCGGCGTCCTCGCTTGGGCGGTCCTGATCCGGATCACGCCCTTCCCGTCGATCGCCACCGCGCGCGAGGTCGAGGAAGGCGTGGGCGCGCTCGACGATTTTCGCGCCCTGCTCCGGACGCCGCAAATATTGTTAGGGGTAGTCGCGCAATTCTTCTATGTCGGCGCACAGGTCGGCGTGTGGAGCTTCTTGATCCGCTATTCGCAGGTAGCGGTGCCCGGAACCGGCGAACGAACCGCTGCGACCTATCTAACATTTTCACTGGTCGTTTTCATGATCGGCCGCTTCAGCGGCGCCGCATTGATGGGCCGCATCAAGGCATCGGTCCTCCTCGCCGTCTTTGCGGCGATCGCCGCTACTTTGTGTCTGATCGCCACCACGGTCGCGGGCATGACCGGAATCGTTTCGCTCGTTGCCAGCAGCTTCTTCATGTCGATCATGTACCCGACGATTTTCGCGGAATCGGTGAGCGGTCTCGGCGCGCGGACCAAGTCGGCGGCGGCGCTGCTCGTGATGGCGATCATCGGCGGCGCGGTGTTCACCGCGTTGATGGGCTTGGTCTCCGACCTCACCGGATCGATGGTGAACGCCATGGCGGTGCCGATGATCTGCTTCCTGGTGGTGCTGGGTTTCGCGCTTCGGGTGCGCGCACGCGGGTGATCGACGCCCATGTCCATCTTTGGCGATTGGGGGAGCATGGCATCGATGGTGTGATCCTGAACAGCCGCCTTTCGTTTCGACGACGCGCGCGAGCGATGCCCAGATTCCGAAGAATGAAGTCGCTGCAGACGTTCGTATCGGTCCATGCGAACGCACACGACCACCTTCAACTTGAACGCAACCTCGTCGATCGAAACAAATTCAAAGAGCGGCGCTCGGCCGCGCTGGCCGAGTGGCAGGTGCTTGGCAGCTAGGCAGCACGCTCAAAGAGCGGACTCCATCGTCGAGAGACGAGTTCGCGTTAGACTGACGGCACCTCCTCGCGCGTTAATTTGCGTGGATACCAAGCGGACCTAATCTATCCGTCGGTGGTCTTTCAATCTTTCCAGTCACGACCGCCCAATTCCACTGTCGTATAGGCATCAAGATGTTCCGCGTCATTGCCAAGCGCAAAGGCGTAACGCCCACCCACGAGCTTCCAGCCGCTTGCGGTCCAGTCCGCGATCAATCGCGGTTCTATGTCGAGCGTAATTCGCGCGCTCTCGCCGGGAGCTAGCTCGACGCGCCGGAAGCCGACGAGCCGCCTGGTTGGCTTACCGCCTCTACCAACCAGATAGAGTTGCGCGGTCGTGGCGCCCGGCCGGCTGCCGGTATTGCGAACGGAGAAGCGCGCCGTCAGGCCGCGCAGGTCGAGCGAACTGTTGGCAAAGCTCGTGTAGGAGAGGCCGAAGCCGAACGGGAAGAGCGGCTTTTCGTCCTGGCGGGCGAACCAGCGATAGCCGACGTCCGATCCTTCTATATCGTAATTTGCGGATAGCCGCGCCTCCGGCGTCGGCGGGTCGCCGGCGAAGTTGGGCTCGAGTTCGGCATAGCCATCGAGCGTCGGGCGCGGCAGTTGCCCGAGGCTGACCGGGAAGCTGATGGGCAGGCGACCCGAAGGATTGGCCTTTCCGAACAGAATGTCGGCAATCGCCTCGCCTCCGCGAGCGCCCGGATACCAGGCCTCGACCACCGCTGCCGTGCTGTCGAGCCACGGCATCGCGACCGGGTTTCCGGTCTCGAGCACGACGATCGTGTTGGGATTGGCCGCGGCAACTGCCGCGATGAGCGCGTCCTGGCCATCGGGTAAGGACAAGTCCGGTACGTCGAGACCTTCACTCGACCATTTGGTCGCGAACACGATGGCGACGTCGGCTCGTTTCGCCGCCGTCACGGCATCGGCGATGTAACGGCCGTCGCGGTACCGCACCTCTGCCTGCGGTGCCAGCGCCTTGATCGCCGCAAGTGGCGAAGAGCGATGGTACTGCTGCGAAAGGAAGGCCGCAAACGGCCCCTGATTGCCGAGCGGAATGGTGACCGCTGGTCCATCCCTGCCCTGGACCTGGCTGGACCCGGCACCGGAGAGAACGCCCGAATCGGCGTAGCCGCCGATGACCGCTATGTGCTTCGCCGCTGCAGTCAGTGGCAAGGCGTTCCGTTCATTGCGCAGCAGGACGATCCCCTGCCGCGCAACTTCCGCTGCCACCTCGGCATGCACCGCGAAATCGATCGCCGCGCCCGGCCGAGCGGGATTGGTGTCGAGCCCGTTGGCGTAGACCGCCCAGAGGATACGGCGATTCATATCGTCCAGTCGCGCCATATGGGCAGCGTCGGTTCGAGCCGCGTTGTCGAGCCGCGGCCCGAAATAGAGCTCCTTGTCGAGCTGGGCTCCAGACTGCTGGTCGAGCCCGCTCATCGCCGCGCTCAGACCCGGCACCGCTCCCCAATCGGACATGACGAAGCCCTTGTAGCGCCAGTCGCGCTTCAACACCTGATTGAGCAGCCAGTCGTTGGCGCAGGCCGGCGCGCCATTGACGCGATTGTAGGCACACATGACCGCCCCAGGTTGTCCGATCTCGATCCCCAGTTGAAAGGCCAGCAGATCACTCTCGCGCGCTGCCGCGTCGGCGATCCGCGCGTCGACGAACTTGCGGCCGGTTTCCTGGCCGTTGAGCGCGAAGTGCTTGATCGTCGAGATGATGTGGTTCGATTGGATTCCCGCGATCGCGTTGCCGACCAGCGTGCCGGTCAGCAGCGGGTCTTCGGACAGATATTCGAACGTGCGCCCGTTGCGCGGGTCGCGCATCAGGTTCGCGCCGCCGGCAAGGAGAACGTTGAAGCCCTTCGCACGCGCTTCGGCGCCGATCATCGCCCCACCGGAGCGGATCAACTCGGGATTCCAGGTAGCACCCATAGCCAGGCCCGATGGAAGTGCTGTCGCACCGTCCTTGCGAAGCCCGAACACATAGGAGACGCCCAGGCTGGCGTCCGTCTCCCTCAGCGCCGGAATGCCCAACCTGGGGATGCCGGCGACATAGCCGGCGCCGGGTATCGCATCAGCCGGCACCGGCGGAGGATTATCTCCGATTGGCAACGGCATGATGCCGTGGGTCAGGATCGTCTTTTCCGCTCCGTCCATCTTTCCAACGATCGCGGCGGCGCGCGCCTCCGGATCCTGGCGATCAGCCGCCACGAGCTGTGCGGTGAACGCCAGCGCCGCGCACGTGACGACGAGCGCCGCGAGCGGGCGTATCGGCTTCGAATTCTTGATCGTCATGGTGAGACCCCGGCCGGTGGGTGCGAACGGCAAGCGCAGAATGCAATGGAAGGGGCCGACCGCGGATGCGGCCGGCCCTGGGGGAGGTCAGAAGCGCGCCGAGATGCGGGCGTACACCTGGCGTCCAAACGGATCGGCGAGCGACGGCAGATATCCATTGCCGCGCGCAAACCCCGGCGCGGTGTTGAACGCGTTGATGACGCCCAGTGAGAAGGCGTATTTGTCGTCGCCGCCGAACTTCAGCCCGTACTGGAAATCGAATACCGAGAACGGGCGGATGCGCGTGGTCACCGTGGGGATGACGGAACCCGATCCGGACGTGTTGAGACTTATTCCCTGGTCGTCAAACACGCCCGACGTGTACCGCCAGGTCGCGGAGAAGGAATGCGGCCCATAGCCGAAGTCGATCCCGCCGACGCTGCGCACGCGAGGCGCCGCGGAAGAGGAGCCGGGTGACTGGTTGAACTGGTTGCGATAGCCCACGCCATTATAGACGATCGAGGCGGCCCCCGGGGTCGTCGAACCGACGTCGATGTCGTAACGCAGCAAGTAGGTCAGTGCCTCTCGAAGGGTCACCTCAAGGCCGCCGACGCTGAAATTGTACGAACCAGCAACGTCGATACCACTGGTGGCAGTACCGCTGGGTGCGTTGAACGAGGTGACGTTCACGACCTGAATGTTGCCGCTGGCATCGCGGATCACGGCCGGACCGTTGGGGGCCGAATTGACGACCGCCTGTGCGCCCTGGACCTGAATCTGGTTCTTGTACTTGTAGCTCCAGTAATCGACCGACAGTCGGGCATTCCTGACCGGCAGGAAGGTTGCGCCGACGTTGAATACATCTGCCGTCTGTGGCTTCAAGTTCGGGTTGCCGAACGTCTGGATGGTGCGGAAGCTGGTGTCGGGCGGCGTCTTCGTGGGATCGGTTACGTTGCCCACGCCCGTGGAGATCAGGCCTGCGCTGCCGTTGTTGATCGTCGGGGCCTGGAAGGCCCGGCTGATCGATCCGCGCAAGCTCAATTGCGGGACGATCCGCCAGTTCACCGCGAGCTTTGGCGCCGTCGTGCTGAACCCGCCATAATCTTCGTAGCGTGCCGCGGCGTTGACGTTCAGCCCATCGATCACTTCGTAATTGGCCTCGACGAAGCCGCTCTTCACGTTGCGGCGGAAGTCCGTGTTGACGCGCTTGCCGAGAAAACCGTCGAAGCCGCTGAGCAGCAGATCGGAATAGATCGCGCTGGAGGTTTCGCGACGATACTGGCCGCCGATGGCGACGTCGAGCGAGTGGCCGTTGATGGTGGCCAGCTTTCCGTTGATGACGCCTTCACCGATGAAATACTCGCGCTTGAAGTCGAAAAACACGTCCGACTGGAGATTGTAGATCAGCGAAGGGTCCAGTTTGCCGAGATCTCCTTCGAACGGACTATAATAGAGGCAGGCCCCGACCCCGGCCGCCGCGCCCGCCGACGGGCCATTGAAGCGAATGTTGCAATTGGGCCCGCCGAAGCCGTTCAGCGCCGCCTGGAACAGATTCATGTCCGTATCCTTGTCGCGGGCAACCGTATGCGACGCGGAATAGGCGACGTTGGCGGTGTACTTCCAATTGTCGAGGAACGACCCCCGAACGCCCAGCACATAATGCTGATTGTCGACCGTATCGCGCATGACGCGGTATTTATATCCGCCAGGAAATCCCTCGGCGCCGATCGCGCGGCCGAAGAAGACGGCTGGCACGCCAAAAGGGTTATAGGGATTGGTCGCGGGCATCGTCGCGTTGCCCGCATTCTGGGCATAGGACGGGACGCCGAAGCGCTTCGAATCCTGGTGATAATAGCTGATCTCGGCGAACAGCGTCTGGCCGGGCGCGAATTCGAACGTCGTGTCGTTGTGGACGTTGACGCTCTTCGATCGCGGCCGGATCGGGTTCTGGGGCTGGAAGTTGAACAGGCAGCTCCCGGTGCCGAAGGTCGCGCCGGCCGACGGAACGTACGTGCTGGCGGTACCGGCCCTGCCGCAATTGGGATCCACCACCGTCAGCTGGCCACCGGCCGCCTTGGCGTCGTAGAGCGCGGTATAGTCGTTCCCGTTGATGACCACGTGGCCGCCGCCCGCCGTGAGCGGCCGCCCGAGCAAGGTGACCCGGCCGGGAAAGCCGTTCGAGGTCGGATTGTTGAAGTTGGTGATTGCGCGGTCCGCATTCTGCAGGTTGTCGACGAACCTGTAGGATGCCGACGTAACGCTGTGGAACCTGTCCGAGCCAATACCAACCATCGCCTGGATATTGTAGGAGGAAGACTTGTCTATGCCGGTGAATTGCGACGACACCTTGAAACCTTCAAATTTGGTGTCGGTGATGACGTTGAACACGCCCGCGACCGCGTCCGCGCCATAGGTTGAGGAGGCGCCGTCGACCACGGTCTCGATGCGCGAGATCGCGATATCCGGCGTAAGGCCGTTGAGATTCACGAAGTCGTCGCCCGCCTGCGGCGTGACGCGGCGGCCGTTCAGGAGCACCAGGGTGGCCGCCGCGCCGAGGCCGCGCAAATTGACCGAGCGCGTGTCGCGCGTATCGGCACCGCCCTTGGACAGATCCTGCAAGCCGCCGGTGCTGCCGACATTCTGCGGCAGGTAGCGGGTCAAATCGCCGAGCGACGTGACGCCCGTCCGGTCGAGCGTCTTGTTGTCGATCACGACGACCGGAGAGGCGCGATCTTCCTGCTTCAGGCCCAGATAGCTGCCAGTCACGACGATGTCCTTGGACTGGTCGCCTGGAGCAGATGCGGGGGCATCCGATTGCGGCGCGGCCGGTAAGGGCGCGGCGGCATCGGCCTGGGGTGCAGACTGCGCCATCGCGGCACCTCCCCAAAGGCAGGATATCGTCAGGACCGACAGCCCCGCTAGCATGCGTGCACGCACGCGAATCCGGGGCGAGAATTCGTCTTTCATGGCGCTACCTCCCTTTGCGCGATGATCCGGATGCGGTTCATCGAGAGGCAGCTCCCTTGCGGAGCACCGGCTGAGCCGGCCTGTCGACCTCTCCCTTTCGGACCATCTTTTTATTCTGCCGATTGATATGCCGAAGCCGATTCAAGAAAAGAAATACAATATTCTGATCGATCGATGTGTTTGGCTGATTGATCCCGACTTAAGGCACGAGAACCTTGCTGGCGTCCGCTTCCTTGATCAGCCGCTCGGCGTCGTCGGGCAGCAACCAGCCCGCCGCCGCCTGCCGCTTCACCGCCTCGCGAACGCGCTGCACAAACCCTCGATGGTCTTGATAGCGTTCCTCCAGCGACGGCCGAGGATCGTTCGCCGCCAGTCGCTCGGCTCTGGTGCGCGCGAAGGGAATGAAGCCGCCGGCAAAGCCGCAACCGGCCCCGGCGTCATAGCCCGTGGTGGTTTCGTTCCAGCCCAGATACGTCCCGAGCGGCACCTGCAGCTGGACGGAAGGCACGCCTGCGGTTTCATTGCCGTCGGCATCGACACGCGGCACGAGCATCGGAATCCACCCGCGCACGGACGGCGGCTGTCGGGTGATGACGCCGCTCACGTCGCGATAATCGAACGTCGGGCCGAAGTCGTAATCCGGCAATTTGTTGAGTTTCCCGTCGGGCATGGGCACGCCCGGCAATGATGGCCAGCCCATCGCCTTGGCGGTCGGCGCCACGAGCTCGCCTGCGGCGAGCATGGGATAGCGGCTCGGGAGTGGGGCCTTGCCGTCGCGGACCCAGGCGACCAGCATCTGCTGCGCGGCTCTCAGGCTCTCCTTGGAAGGGTTCGGATTGCCCACCAGGCGGCATCCGGCAACCGGCGGGTCGCCGGCGACCGGGAAACCGCCGGTCCACGAGCCGCCATGGGTTACGCTCGGGAAATAGTAGCGGCGAACGTTGGATGGCAGCGGGACGTCGCCGGCGGCGTCCGTGCCGATCAACCCGGGCGACATGCGCAATCCCCAGAACTCCGCGGACCCGAATGTTTCGATCACCTTGGGGCACGTCCGGCTCGCGGCGCAGCGGTCGAGGAGGCTGGACACACCACGCCCGCGCTTGCGATCGGTGTAGCGCGACCACCAGAGAGCGCCCTCGCTGCCCGGCTCATATGGTCCGGCGGCGCCTCCGGGCACGCCGAAACGCAGATTAAGGGGTACCTGGCGCGCGGCGATGTTGGGGTTGATTCCATCGAACACGACGCGGCCGTGCTCGTCGGCGTTGAAGCCCAGATTGACGAAGCTCTTGAGGTAATTTCCCGATTGCGACGTCCCGCTTGCGAGCGTCCATCGTATCGTCCCGGCCGGGTTCGCGGTGCCGACATCGTCCCTTGCGGCATGACGGAGGAAGGCGACCAGGTCGCGTGTCGCCGCGAACCCGATGCCAAGGACCTTCGGGTCCTTGCCGACATAAGTCAGCGTATAGGCCATGGCCGGATCGAACCCACGGCGCAGGCAAATGCGTGACGGGTCGGGCCTGCCCGGGAACGGCGTCGTCGAGCAATCGGCGAAGGCCCAATCCGCAGGTGCGATTTCGATCGATCGGCTGCCCGGATGCTCACTGACCAGACGGGCCTGGCGCGTGTCGAGCGAGAGCGGCACGGGGCGCGATGTAGGCCGCCCGATACTGCCGACGATCGGCAGGGTCATTGTGCCCGCGGGCATGTTGACGAAGCGTACGAGCACCGGCCCGGTGAGCGGCCGGCCCTTGGGCCCATAGGCGGTTGGAACACGTGCCGTTTGCAGTCCCGGCAATTCAGGCAGGTCACCCTGCCACCCGCTCACGACCCGGACGTAGCCGAACGGGTCTGCCGCGATCATCGTGTTGCCGCGGTTGGCGACGTCGTAAAACAGGATGCCGGTAGATCGACGGGGGGCGATCGGTCGTGCGATCGCGAACGTCGCGGAATAACCGACCATGCCGCGCGAGTTGCGGCGCGCCCACGCCAGATCGGTGATGATCTTGTTGTGCGGATCGCTCGGGTTGAGTTCGCCATAAAAGCGCCCGGAGACGATCTCATAGGCGGGCGCACCGCTGACCGGCGGGGCAGGTGTCACTTTGTCGATCACAATCCGCGTCAGACGTGCGTCGGCGGGGCCAGTCGTCAGCAGGGTGACGAGGGTTCCGCCGGCCAGGGCCAGCCTGCGTAACATCGCGAAGTTTGCTCTCATTCCGGATGCACCTCGAGGTCAAGAAGTTGAGCCCCCAGTGTCTTGCCATGCGCGTCGAGCGCCAGTGAGCGCGTCACGCCGCCGTCGAGCGCGCCGTCGAGCACCAGGTTGATCGCTTGCAGGTTGGGCAGTTCGTAGCGGCGCAGCGACCGATAAGTCAGCGAGGCCAGGTGCGCCGCGACCCGATCGACGGTGACCTGGTTTACCAGCAGCCGATAGTCCTCGGGACGGTAGGCAAAGATCGCGATCTGGGACGTGTTGCCCTTGTCGCCCGTTCGGACGTGCGCGATATCGCGGAGGAACATCTCAGGCGACCTCGACGTGTATTTGCGGAAAGGCGAGCGCGCGGTCGATCAGCGTCGAGGCGACGGCCAGTATCTTTCGGACCGATCGCGCCGCGCCACCGCCACCCGACGGTCCGTTGGTGTAGAGCGCCTCGACTTCGGCGCCGATGCGGGCGGCGGCCCGCGGCGTCGCGGCGCGCCCGGCGATCCGCGCGCGGACCTCGGCGGGCGAGCCGATCGGGTCGGCAGCGCGCCTGTCGACTGCGTCGACTCCGATCAGTTCGAACCTGAGGTCGGTGAGTTCCGCGCCGGTCAGCCGCAGCCGCTCGCGCACGATATCGAGGGCCAGTCTGCCGCGCTCGACCGCACCCGGACCGGCGTAGGAGATTTGCCCCTCGCCGACATATCCGTCCTCGTAGCTGATCGAGACCTTGAGCGTGTCCGGCCGTCGATGCCCCGTGCCCCCGCTCACCCTGACCCGGTCGCGTCCGCATTCCTCGACCACTACGCGACGGAAGTCGGCGGACACGTCGGCCTGGAGATAGGCGCCGGGGTCGAGAATCTCGTACAGCAGTTGTTCCTTGCACGTCGCAGCCGACAGCAGGCCACCTGTTCCGTCGAGCTTGCCGAATACCGCGCTGCCGTCGGCGCTCACATCGGCATAAGGAAAGCCCAGGCGCGCGAGATCGGGGACGTCCTTGAATCCGGGATCCGCGAAATATCCGCCGCACAGCTGTCCGGCGCATTCGAGCAGGTGCCCGATCAATGTCCCTTGACCCAGATTGTGCCAGTCATCCTCTTGCCAGCCGAATTCGTGCATCAGAGGGCCTAGAAACAGAGCCGGATCGCATACCCGGCCGGTGATCACCGTATCGGCGCCGCCGCGCAGCGCGGCGGCGATGCCGTCGGCACCGAGATAGGCGTTGGCCGAAACGATAGAGCCGCCAAGGTCGCGGCTGGTACCGTCGCGGTCGAGCAACGGGAAGTCGCCTGCCAACACCGCCTCGAGAACGTCATCGCCGGTCACCGCGGCAATCCGGTAGCCATGCAGACCGAGATCCCGCGCGATCTCCGCTACGCGTCTCGCCGCGGCGGGTGTGTTCGCTGCTCCCATATTGGTCACGATCCGAACGCCTTGCGGATGGGCCAGGGGCAGCGCGACACGCATCCGTTCTTCGAGCAACGGGTCATAGCCCGCGTCGTCGGAATCCTGCCGCGTCGCCTGAGCGATGCCGATCGTCCGCTCGGCCAGGCATTCGAAGGCGAGATAGTCGAGCGCGCCCCGTTCGAGCAGATCGAGCGCGGGTTCGATCCGGTCTCCCGAAAAGCCGGCGCCGGCTCCGATCCTGATGGTCCGGGCGGTCATAGCGAGAATATCCCGATCAGGAGCGCGGCCAGCGTCATGACGAGCGACGCACCGAACAGCCAGGGGATCGAGAAGCGCTGGTGCGCGCCGAGATCGACGCCGCTCAGACCGGCGACAAGGAAGGTCGCCGGCGTCAGCGGACTGACCGGAAAGCCCGTCGTCATCTGTCCGAGCAAAGCCGCCTGCGCTACCTGGACCGGCGCCACGCCGAAATGGCTGCCGACTTCCGCAATCACCGGCAGCACGCCAAAGTAGAAACTGTCCGGATCGAACAGGAGGCTGAGCGGCATGGACGACAAGGCGAGGAGCACCGGAATGCGAGGGCCGAGCGCTAGCGGAACGTGATGGACCGACGCTTCTGCCAACGCCTTGATCATGCCGGATCCGTTCATGATTCCGGTGAAGGCCCCCGCCGCCAGCAGCACGCCGACCATCAGCAGTGCAGCCGGCGCATGTGCCTCGACCCGCTCGCGCTGGAGAGTGGGCGCGGGATAGTTGACCAATAGCGCAACCGCCGTTCCGACCATGAACACCACCACCGGCTCGACGGTGCCGCTGACCATCAGTCCGATCACCACGAGGACGATCGCGCAATTGAGCCAGAACAAGCGAGGACGGCGCAGCGCGACGACCGCCGCTTCGGGTTCGTACGTGGTGCGGCCCGCATCCGCCGTCGAGGCGCCGGTCAATCCCAGGCGACGCTCCTCGCGTTTGCCGAGCCACCAGGAGACGACGAACACAAAGGCTAACCCGGTCAATTGCACGCCGATCATCGGGGTGAATATCGTCGCGACCGGGAGCTTCAGCGCAGCGGCCGCCCGCAGCGTCGGACCCGTCCAAGGGAGAAAGTTGACCCCGGCCGCGAGCGACGCGGTGCAAGCAAGGATGCGGCGATCCATGCCCAGTTCGTCATAGAGCGGGCGCATCGCGGGAATCGTGATGAGAAAGCAGACTGCCCCCGATCCGTCGAGATGGATGACGAGCGCGAGCAAGGCGGTCCCGACCGTTATCCGCGACGGACGCGTGCCCACCGATCGCAGGATGAGCTTGATCACCGGCGCAAGGACGCCAGCGTCGGTCATGATACCGAAGAACAGGATGGCAAACACGAACATGCCCGCGACCGGCGCTATCTTGCCGATGCCGCCGAGAATGTAGCCGGGAATCGCGCTGCCGAGGCCCGCCATGGCGGCGCCCACGATCGGGATCAGGATCAACGCGACCAGCGGCGACACGCGATTGGAGAGGATGGCGACCAGTAGCGACAGGATCGTGGCCGCCGCCACGACTTCAAGCATGATCCCCTCTCTCTATTAGTTTGATCTTGCGCACACATTCATGGCGCAGTGCAATCAATTCAGCAATTAGACTTACCTGATCAATCGATCAGGAAAGCGGATTGATCGCGGTGCTGAGTACGGCCTGCAGGAGCGCCTCGGCGGCAGGCGCTTGGGTGCGGCCCTCGAGCCAGCTCACGCCGATCACGCGTGAAATCCGCGGCGCCTGCATCGGGCGCCAGGCGATCGCACCGCCCGCGGCGAGCAGCGGTAAGGTCGATCGCGGCAGGAGCGAAATACCGAGCCCCGCTGAAATCAGGCCACCAACGGTGGCCAACTGGGCGCATTCGTACAGTGCGGGCGTAACGATGTCGGCTCTTGCAAACGCGGCGTCGGTGAGCATCCTGACGCTACTGCGTGGTTCCATGCCGATAAAAGGCAGATCGCGAAATGTCGACCACGGCGCGGGGTCTGCTATGCGATCGACATCCTCGAGACGGGCCACCAGCACGCACTCGTCTTCGAACAGGGGTTCGAAGGCGATCTCCTCCCCCGCGGGGGGCGTCGAGACCGCGAAGTCGATCAGCCGATCGCGCAGGCTTTGAAACAGACCTTCCGTGAGGCTCTCGCGGAGGACGATCTCGACGTGCGGACGTTCGCGCTGGAAAGCGGCGATGATTGATGGAAGCAGGATGGCGCCGGCGGAGGGCAGGGCACCGACGACGACGCGGCCGCGCATGCCTTCGAAAGTCTGGGTCAGCTCCCTGAAGGCCAGGTCGAAGTCGGTGGTCAGTCGCTCGACGGTTGGCACAAGAGCGGCGCCCGCGGCCGTCAAGTGGACGTTGCGTGAATTTCGGTCGAACAGGCGGACGCCCAGATCTTCTTCGAGAAGCTTGATCGTTCTGCTCAATGCCGGCTGGGAGAGATTGGCGAAACGCGCGGTCTCGCTGAAGCTTCGCGTACGGGCAACCTGGAGGAAGAGTCTCAGGCTGCTTAGGCTGGGCGAGCGCGACATGAATTGTCATCCCAAGGAGGCGGCTGGCGCATTAGTGCCATGCATTGGTACGGAGAACTGATCCAAAAAACGGATTGGAACAAGGCCAGTCAGTGTGGAGAGCAGACGATAAACCGCAGCCAATACCTCGATTGGACGGCGGCATCCAATTGCCGTCTTGCGGTCCAGCTCCAGCCGGTGCAGCGGAATACCTAGAAGCCGTCGGCCAGCTTCAAAGCTTTTTAACCGACGGCCTTCCGATCGATCGAAGGATGACCTCTGCGCTTCGCGTTCATCAGTAGCAACAGTGTCTGGGGGGGCAGCGAGGAATTGTGGAGCCTTGCCGCTGCCGTATTAGCGCGCGAAGGCCATGAAATCACGGTCTTGAAGCATCGGACCGACGCTCCGGGCGGAAGGCTGGGCGAACTCGCCGCGCTGGGTTGCCGGATCGTCGACCTGTCGGGGCCAACCTGGTTGCCGCGCAAGGTACGATCGGCGGGCGCCTTGTTCTGGCCGATCGCCCGGCGGATGACCGACGCCGTGCTCGACCGCATTTTGCACCCCGGCCGGTTCGATCTCGCGATCATTTCGCAAGGGCTCAATTATGACGGTTACCAGGTCGCGGCGGCCTGCATACGACGCGGCGTCCGCTACGTCCTGATCAGTCAGAAGGCGGACGACCTTTACTGGCCCACGGACGGCCAGATCGAAAAGTGGCGCAACGGCTATCGCAACGCCACGGCGGCCCTGTTCGTTTCGGAGCACAACCTGGCCTTGACCCAGCAACAGCTCGGCTTCGATTTGCCGCAAGGGCGCGTGGTGCGAAATCCGTTCTGTGCCGACTGGACCGCCCCATTGTCCTGGCCGCCCGCGACCGAGAAGGTGCGGCTGGCGTGTGTCGCGCGGCTCGATGCGCGCGAAAAGGGGCAGGATTTGCTGTTGCGTGTGCTTGCGCAATCCAAGTGGCGCGCGCGACCGGTGACCCTCAGCCTGTTCGGCGCCGGACACAATGCCGTAGGGCTGGCGGGAATGACGAGGTATCTCGGTCTCGACAACGTCGAATTTTGTGGGTTCACCAACACGCCAGAGAAAATTTGGCTGGATCATCACGCGCTCGTCCTGCCCTCGCGCTGCGAAGGCCTGCCGCTCTCGCTGGTCGAGGCGATGCTGAGCGGGCGACCCGCGATCATCACCGACGCGGGCGGCGGGCGCGAAATGCTGATCGACGGAGAGACTGGCTGGCTCGCATCCTCAGCGACCGTCGCCGCGCTCGACGCGGCGATGGAACGCGCATGGGATGCGCGCGACCGCTGGCCACAGGTCGGTCGGCGCGCCGCGGACGTCGCGCGGGCGCGGGTTCCGCGGGACCCCGCTGCCGATCTTGCCGCTCAATTGCTCGCGATGACGGCGGCGGGGCGCTCGAAGCGATAAAATTGCATCTCGCACAATTGCACCACGGCGAATAAAGCCGCACACAGTTTCGGCCCGGGGGGGATACGACATTGATCTTAGTTACGGGCTCGGCCGGGTTAATCGGAAGCGCGATCGTCGCGCGGTTGCGCGAGCATGGCGTCGCGGTTCGCGAATTCGACAAGGTTTCCCAAGCCGCGCAGGATGTTCGCGATACCGCGGCACTGCACGCCGCGCTCGAGGGCGTGACCGGAATCGTCCACCTCGCGGCCGTCTCCCGCGTCGTCTGGGCCGAACGCGATCCCGAACTGACCGAGGCGGTCAATATCGCACCGTTGCGGCAGATCGCCGGACGCCTGCGCGGCATGGCGTCCCGGAGCGAGGCGGCGCCGTGGCTGATTTTCGCGAGCAGCCGCGAAGTCTATGGCGAGAGCGCCGAGCTCCCCGTACGTGAAGCGGCCGCATGCAGCCCGCGCAATGTCTATGCGCGCAGCAAGGTCGCGGGCGAAGAGATCGTCACGAGCCTGGCCCGGGAGGGTTTCGTCGCCAATATCTGCCGCTTTTCCAACGTCTATGGATCGACCACCGATCATGCCGATCGTGTTGTTCCCGCTTTTGCCAAGGCGGCGGCGCTGGGCGGCACGCTGCGGATGGACGGACCTGATTGCCTGTTCGATTTCACGCATATCGACGACGTCGCGCGCGGCCTCCATGCCGCGGTCGACCTGGCCGTCGCGGGCGAGCGGTTCGACCCGGTCCATTTCGTCACCGGAAACCCGTGCAGCCTGCGCGAGCTGGCCGATTATGCCCGCGACGCGGCGCGATCGCCAGTCACACTGTCGACCATGGCGGCGCGCACGTTCGACGTTGCGCGTTTTTATGGCGATCCCACTCGGGCAAGCGAATTGCTGGATTGGCGCGCTACCATCAGTGTCGAACAGGGGATGCGGCGGCTCGTCGCCGAGTTTGCCGATGCCGCGAGCGAGATCGGCGGACAGGCACGGCTGGCGTGATCGCGATCAGTGCGGACAAGCGGTCGCCGCACCGCTGGCCCGTCATCGCGCTTCCTCCCGGCCCACTCGTTTCGGTCATCATCCCCGCCTACAATGCCGAACGGACCCTCGCCGAAACGCTGGCGTCGGTCGCGGCGCAGACCTACGCCGCGATCGAGATCCTGATCGTCGATGACGGCTCGACCGACACCACCGCGGCGATCGCCCAGGCTTTTTGTGCGAGTGACGCGCGCGCGCGGTTGATCCGCCAGCCCAATAGCGGCGTCGCGATGGCCCGGAACGCCGCGATCGCGCAGTGCGCAGGCGCCTTCGTCGCGCCGATCGACGCCGACGATCTCTGGCACCCCGACTATCTTTCGCTTCTGGTGGCCAAGGCGATGACGACGCGGCCCACCCCAGGTTTCGTCTATGCTTGGCACCGGCGGATCGACGAGGCGGGCGACATCATCCATTCGGGGCCCGCGGACAGCGCGGAAGGATCGGCGCTGCAACGGATGGGATTCCGGAACCTCGTCGGTAACGGTAGCGCATCGTTGATCTCGCGCGCCGCGTTGGCGGAGGCCGGGGGCTATGATCCGCGCCTGCGCGCCGAAGGGGCGGAGGGGACCGAGGACGTGCTGCTCCTGCTAGCGATCGCGGCGCGCCATCCGATTGCCTCGGTCCCCGCCTTTCTGGTCGGCTATCGCAGTCGGCCTGGCTCGCTCAGCGAGGACGGTGCGAGGATGTTCGAGTCCAAACGCCGGGCCCTGCGGATCTATGCCGAACGGTTTCCCGACCGGCCGCTGCTCAAGCGGTCAGGGCGCTGGATCCGCGCCAGGCGCGCGCTGATCCTTGCCTATCAGTCATGCAAACGCCGACGTTTCGGCACGGCGCTGCGCACGTTCGTGACGGCGATCTTGCTCGACCCCCGTGCGACGTTCGCGATCATCCAGGATTATCGGGCGCGCCCGCCCAAGCCGTTCGCCGAAGCCGCGCCCCGGATAAACTTCCTCGCCGCGGACCCCGCCGTCGCCATCATCGGCTACAATAGCGGCGCGCCCCGCCCCGCCTCCTTATTGCTCGAAGAGCGGCGCCTGCGATCCCTCGCCCTCCGCGAAACCCGCTAGACTGTAGGCCCGGCGGAACGCATCGGGTTGCCGCTGCCCACGGACCAGGCCGACCGCGGGCTAGGCACCTTCCTCCTGTAGCCTCGCCAAGAAGCTGCCCGGCAGGGCCCTTTCGGTCTTTCGATGTTTGATCCGCTCGTTCCATAAGTGAATGGCAACGGTGTCTGGGCGGATGAAATCCGGTTTCCTGTCATCTGGCTCGAATATCCAGCTCGCCTGCTGGTATGGCGCGGGGTAGAAAATGTGTGGCGGCGACGCCAGGCCAAGCAGGTTCAGCCTGCGGCATAGCGCCGTCAGCGCCGCCGGACCAAACGAGCCCCAGGGCATCGACGCTATATCGCTGCGTCCCGTCGTCAGCCGACGGTACCATGCGGCAACCAGCGACAGGCGCGGCAGCCAAGGGGGTATCGAACGCTCGTCGAACATCGCCTGGAGCTCATCGACCAACGGAGCTGTATCCGGAATCCTGAGCACCGCACCATTGAGCCAGGAATCGCATTGCCAGCCGATAATATAATCTTCGTCGGGAATCGGCCTCAGCAGATAGATGTCGGAATCGATCCAGACGCCTTTGCCCTGTTTCAACAATGCGTAGCGGAACATGTTGGAGAATAGCGAAACGCTGCCACTGCGGTGGTGAATGATCCGGTCGGCCGGCATAATCGCCGCGGCGTCCCGGATGTCGATACCGGCCGGCACCCCCGAAGGCACGTCATAGCAATAGAGGGCCACCGCATGGCCCTGCGCGAGGGCCGACCTCAGGCAAGCACGCTCGACCGCGCCCAGCGACGGGCCGACCCAAAGCGTACAAAGTGGCGGCGGACATACCGGCATGGCAAGGTTCTCGGCCTCTGGTGCAGCGAAATCGCGAAAGCAAACCTTACATGTCCGCCAGCGTCGCGTGAACCGCTCCGCACTAGCCTCTCCCTCACCGTGCTGATAAACCTGACCCCGTTCCGGGGGGAAACGGATTGTACAGATTAAGCGTTGTGATGCCGGTCAAGAACGCGATGCCGTTTCTCGACGCGGCAATCGCGAGCATCGTCGAACAAAGCTTCGCCGATTTCGAATTGGTCATCGGCGATGACGGATCGAGCGATGGATCTACCGAGCGGCTGCACGACTGGGCCCGGCGCGACACGCGGATCAGGCTGCTCGAGCGCACGACATCGGGCGGCCCGGTCGGATCGTCGAACTGGGTGGCCAATGCCGCCCTGGCGCCGATCGTCGCCCGAATGGATGCCGACGATATCATGCTCCCTCGCCGGCTCGAACGCCAGTTCGCGCTCCTCGATGCGCGGCCCGATGTGGTGCTGGTGGGCACCGTGTTCGACGCGATCGACGGCAAGGGCCGGCTGACCCGGCGAAGCGGATCCCGCGCGGTCGATGCGCGCAACGCACCGCCGATCGCGCACGGATCGATCATGTACAGAAAAGCGGTGTTCGACCAAGTCGGCGGCTATGCGGCCGGAACCGATTATTTCGAGGATACCGACCTCTACTACCGCATCGTCGCGGCGGGGACATTGATGGTGCTGACCGAACCGCTCTATCGCTACCGTTTCAGCGAGAGGAGCGCGCGGCTCAACATCCCCGTAGCCCAGTTGCAGCATGCGTACGCAAAACGGCGCACCGACCGGCCCCTGCCCCCCGAGGCGGACAGCGATGACCACCTGCGCCCCGAGACGCTGCGCGCGGTTGGCTCACTTCGCCTGTGGTCGGGCGGACGGCCCGGCGTGTTGCGCGACCTGCTCCGGAGTCGTGCGTTGGGCTGGAATATGAATGCAGCTCGAACGATCGCCTGGGCGACGTGGGGCGCAGTTAGCCCCGGCACCCTGCGCGCGAGCATCCGGCTGGTTGACGGATTGCGCGCGCGAACGACGCGGCGTGATAGCGGGAATGCCAACATGGTCGAATGGCGCCCGCGCGTCGCATTCGGCGGGGGCAGCCCGACCGCCGCTGCTTCGTCAGAGCAACTCCACCGATCCGTAGGCGCTGACGATAGCGAGCCAACATGTCTCGTGCCCAAAAATGTGCCGTTCCCGACGGCCTTCGATGAAGGCTCTCAGCCCCTCGACCGGCGCGAGGGTGATCGCGCCGACCTTGATGACCTCGATCTCGCCTTGGGCAATCAGTTCGTAACGCTTCGAACGCCCAATCCCCGTCATGCGGCAAGCCTCCTGGATCCGCACTGATAGGTCCGGGGGCACCAACTGATAGCGGGTCTTGCCGGTCTTCACGGCACGCGCATCATACGCGCGACCGACGGGCCGCGCCTCAACGCCAGATCACCCGGCGCGCCGTATCGATTAGTTCGAGGATCGGGCGGTGGAACAACAGAGCATGGACAGCGATGACGACTGCGTCGAGCGGGTGCTGCCACGCCGAGTCGAGCAGCAGCGCCAGCGGCCATATCGCGACATAAAAGGCGACCAGCAGCAACGAATAGCGCGGAACCGCGACAACGAGCGTCGGGCGGATCTCGAGCCGCACCATCGTGCCGACGACGTAAAGCCCGTACAATGCGAGCGCGAACATCGATCCGCGACCGGGCACGAGCCACAGCAGCGTCAGCAATAGCGCCAGCTCGATCGGGAACAGGCCGTGTCCGACGATCTTCCGGCTGGCCGCGGCGCCATGCCGCTGCACGAAGGTCCCCGTCGCGCTGCGCCGGTCCGCCTCCGCGTCGAGCAGTTGATGCCACAAGATGCCGCGCAGGCCGAACGCTCCGCTCCAGGTCGCGACGCAGACGCACCATGCCAAATCGGGCGGTCGGCCGGCCGCGTCGAAAGCGAGCAGCGCCGCGAGCAGCGCCGGCAAGCCGTGCGCTCCCAATGCGTCCGCCATGATGCCCCAGATGCCGCGCGCCTTGAGGCGGAGCGGTTCGAAGGAATAGAGTGTGAAGCTGATCCACGAACCCGCGAACGCCAGCAATGCCGGCGGATCGCTTCGCCAGCACCAGGCGATGGCTGCCCCCAACGCGAGCGGCACCGCCAAGGCAAACGCGACCGCAGGCGCCGACTTCCCTTCGAGCCGGTTGGGTTTGCCCGCGATCCGATCGTCGCGGCGGTCGGCCAGATCGTTCGAAAGGCTCACATAAGCCGCGCAGGCGCCGATGCCCGCGAGAAGGAGCAGGCCGGTCCACCCCGCTTCGGCTACGCCCATGCCGCTCCGCAGGAGCGTAGCGTAATAAATGGCGAGCATGGGCGAAAGCTTGTAGCTCCACCATTGTTCGGCCCGCGCCAGGCGTGCGATGCCGGCAAGCGACGACACACGCGGGTTGACCGGGCGCCCGCCAGGGCCCGCCGGCTGCGCCTCGCCGATCACGCGCTGCGAAGCCTTTCGCGGCAGCGGCTGAGCGCTTCCACCGCGAACATCGTCGTCAGCGCCTCGGATCCCCACCAGGGCGTTCTCGGTTGCGGCTCCAGCCGGCGCCGGCCCATGTGGTAGAAGCCGACATTGGGCCAGCTCCCGTCGCTGCGTTGCGCCGCGAGCAGGGGTTCGGGATCGGGGATTTCGCCCCAGAGTGCGAGCGTCGCCGTGGCGGTGGCGAGGTCGAGCGCATTGCCGGGCACAGCGGCGCGGAGTCGCGGCAGGATGATCTCTCTCGCCTCGGGCGCGATGCCGTGCAGCGCGTGGGAGAAGAAATACCAGACGGTGTGAACGCTGCCGTACCAGATAGTCGATTCCATTTCGCCGCCCGCCCGCAGCACGGCGAGCATGCGGGCGATGGCAGGGCGGGTCTCTTTGCAATCGCCGAGGTAAAAGACGGCGTTGGCGTTGACCACCAGGTCGACGTCATGCGGCTCCGCGACATATTTGAAGAAGTGGCGCGTCAGAAACGGGTGCGGCCACCAGCGCACGATCCAGGTCCGGAACAAGCCGTCCGGCTCGCGCTCGCTCACCAGGGCCCGGCGATTGTCGGGAACCGGCCGACCAGCCGCGCGCAGCGCCGCTGAGGCAAGCGCAGTGTCGTCGACGTCAAGCGGCGTGTAGACATGGTCCGGCTTGGCGGTCGACGGGTGGCGCCACAGACCGCCGCGGCGCATCTCGCGCTGCAGGAAATCGCAGGCGCGCGCGCAGACCTGCGCCGCCTCGGGTGTGCTCGACAGCGAGCGGGCCGCGAGCGCCGAGCAGAAGACGACAGGCTCGGGCGCGCGCTCTCCCGACATATCGGCGGTGGCTGCGATCTCGATCGGGATTTCCCCGCTCGGCAGCTGCGCCGTCTCGAGGAAGGTGACGCCGCGTCGGATAGCGAGATCGATGCGATTCCCCTTCGCTGCGGCCGTCCCTCCTGCTTCGCGCTTCTCAGTTCCATTCGGCATCGATCTGCACCAGCTGGTTGTAGGCGGAGAGAAGGTTCATGAACGGATCCGGTGGCGCCTCGACGGCGAACCGAAGCCCGAGTTCCTC
>DASVNU010000032.1:0-17745 GCA_036383655.1 Sphingomonas sp.
TTTTATGCATCTCTTGTCATGGCCGGGAGGAGGCGCCGATTGGCTGTGTCTCAATCCCTACCGTCGTCGTTGGGCGCTTCGGTGGGTGGTTCGGAACGAGGGCGCCGCCCACAACCGCAACCCTCATGTGAGCTTGATGGACGGCTGATTCGCGCAGACCTCGCTCTTCCCGGGAACGGCGGCGTTACCGCACGGGCACGGGGACAGGGCGACCATCCTGTCTGTCAGCGCCAGTATCCGAAACCACGATCGCGACGCCGGGCTTCTGGAAGGGCTCCGAGAAAGGCGCCACGTCTTCCATTGGCGGATCCAGGCCAGTGCCCAAACGGCCTCTCTTCATGGCTTTGATGACCGGGACCGGCTTCGCCTCTGCCGCTCATGGCCGCAACGGCTCTGGGTCACTTTTTTCCCCTGCCGGCTGCGCCGGCATTCCTCGCGGGTCAAAAAAGCGCCCCGCCGCCGTCTTCCGCTGACGCTTCAGGTCTGACGACTGCGGCCGCGGCAGTCCCGGTCATGTCCCAAGCCATCGAGACCGTGATGGGCACGGACCTCGTGGATCAAGACTGGAGACTTAACATGGCTACCATCGGCACCTTCAAGAAGACCGTCAACAACGAGTTCGTCGGCGACATCGTCACCCTCAGCGTCCAGGCCAAGGGCGTCCGCATCGTTCCCGACAGCAACCGCGCCAACGACAATGCTCCTTCGCACCGGGTAATGGTCGGCCGGGCCGAGATCGGTGCCGCCTGGACCAAGCAGTCCAACGAGGGCCGCGACTATCTGGGCCTCAAGCTTGACGATCCGAGCTTTACCGCTCCGATCTACGCCAACCTCTTCGACGATGAGGACGGTGAGACCTTCAACCTGATCTGGTCGCGCCCCAGCCGCCGCAACGGCGACTGAGCCGGACCGACCAAGCCCCGCCCGGGATCGACCGGGCGGGGCTTTCGTTTGATCCATTTTGGCGTTAGTTATTAACCACTTGCGATAAGCGGAGACTTATTTCCTGATAAGGCGTGGCCTCATTGCGCACTGCAACATTGGCCACATAGCTTATGGTCGCAGGGGGCATCGAGGAGATTACGATGCCAGGTTATCATCGCTTACGCTTACCCGCCGACTATCAGGCCCTGACCGCATTGGATGCACGCGGATTCGCCTGGGAATGGCTTCGGCGTAATTCTGAATTCCGCGACCTCTGGCGCTCGACGGCGGCGGCGGCACGACGTGTCAGCACCGCCACCGAGGTGATGGCTCGCCGATCCGCCCGGACACTCATCACGATCGCGCAGCACCCGCTGGCAAGGAGGTGGTCCCAATGGGGGCTCACCTTTCGCGCCCGATCCCGGCACCGGCGCAGTCGAGGCGCCGGCGGTCGCCTGGAATCCCGAGCTTGACACCTCAGTCCTCACGATCGTCCGCCCCGTACCGTGGGCGCGGCCCATCGGCGATCTCCGCTTCCTGTTCGAGCGCTGGGGCGAGCGCGTGTTCCGGATCGGATCGCCGGGCGGTACGCACCTCCTGATCCGCCGACGCGGCGCACCCGAGCTATCGCTCTGGCTGCCTTCCGGCCTTGCCCCTGCCAGGGGCGGCGGCTTCGGCATTTATCTTCATCCAGACAACGGACACACGGCGCGCGTTCAGGCCGCCACGACCTTCCGGCGCGCAATCGGCCACGGCACCCCGCTTCGCTATGTGCCGTTTGCCCATGCTCGCCGTCACGCTGCCATGCTCTGTGTCCACGATCTGTCCCGGCAAGGCGCGTCGCTCCGCGACATCGCCGAACTGCTGCTCGATCCGATGCCGCCCGACTGGCGGACGAGCTCCGAACGATCGGACCTTCGCCGCCTGCTCGATCAGGGCAACGAGATGATCGGACAAGGATATAGACGACTGTTGGGACCACGGCCGCCATCATAGCGTTTCCTGAGCTCCTTGGCATACTCCGCCGACATGTTGTTGATCTGGTTTTTCTTCTCATAGGTCGTGCGCTCGGCGGGCGGCGCGTCAAGAACCTCGGCAATCGCCGCGTCGTGGCTGGCGATCGCCTGGACGACGATGGCGAGCTCGTCGGGCGAAACGATCAGCGGGGAATCGACCGGATCGAGTTCCGCGAGCCTGGCGACTTCGGAGAATTCCTTGAGCCACAGCTCCAGCCGCTCGATGCCGCAAAGATAGATCGAGGCATCGGGAATGCCGCATTTTTCGGCGAGGTGCGCCGTAATCGCTTGATCGGCATTCCCCGCAAGCCGCCGGTTTGCGAACAGCATGTAATGGTCGACTTGCCCAGCGTCACGCAGCTTCCGAATCCGCGGCACCTCCTCGCCGATCACCGTGTTGGTGGAGCCGGTGCTGTAGAAATCGGCCTCGCTGAAATGTTTATTATAGCCATTGGTGTGCTTGGCCTGGACGATCGTCGTTCCGACCCATGGCGCCGCCTTGCTCGGGTGCAGCTCGGCCGTCCCGACAAACTTGGCATCGCGCCCGCCATCAGGCCCCTTTGCAAATCCCTTGACCGACGCGCCGAGCAGATGACGGCAAAGTAGGATGATCAGCGTCTCGAACTGCTCGTCGCTCAGATCCTCGTAGCGGTACATCATATTAGCAATCGTCCGGTCCTGCCTCGCGAACGGGAGGCCTCCGTGACGCTTGGATGATGGTCGCATAGCATGGCCGCGCCGGTGCTGGAATCGATCTTGAGAGGCATTGCGCGAATGGCAGCAAATTGCGCCAGCCGGCACGTCCGCGACCGCCGGTTTCCGGGAGTTCGGCTTGGCCGTAGCATCATGAGGTCGCCACGCTCTGACGGATGCTGACGAGGCCCACGCCTGAGGATCCTCGGACCAGCAAGGAGGGCGTGCCGATCGAGAAGACGTTGCCGGTGGGCGCCACCCTCTGCGTTTCGCCATCCAGCAGCCGCGAGATCTCAGCCGAGACGCGCTCGACCGCTGATTGAACGGCTTCATCCAGATGAACATAGCGGCTCGTCACCGAGCCCGCCGCATGTCCCAGCATCGCCGCGATCGTCAGTTCTGAATAGCCTAGTTCGCCGGCCATGCTCCCGAACGTGTGCCGGAGCGTGTGCGCCGTAACGTCGTCCCACCCGAGATGCTTGCAGATTCGGCCGAGCACACCGTCCGCCGCTACAAAATGCCCTTGGCCGCCGTCTGATGGGAAGACGTAGGGACTCCCCTCAAGCACCGGCTGCGCTCGAAGTATCTTCAGCGCCGGCTTCCCGATAATCCGGATCTGCGCGCCCGTCTTGGTGTCCCCGAAAGCGATATAGCCCTCGTCCGATACCCACTTGCGCTCGGTGCCCTGAGCCTCATTGAGCCGCAGCCCGCTGAGGGCGAGCAGGCGAACGATCGCCAAACCAACCGGATGCTCGATCAGCTCGAACCCCCTGAGCGCCTGGCCCAATTCTGCAATCTCGGCTCGGCTCAAGCGGCGCGTCTTTTTTTGGTCGGGGAATTTGCGCACCCCGGCCGCTGGATTGCTCTCGATCAGACCGTGGCGCTTCGCATGCGCGAAAATGCTGTGGAGAGTAGTTACTGAGCGCGAGGCGGCCCCCTTACCACCAACGGTCGCGCGCCCTCGGCCTTCGCCCCGCGGCTTCGCGGTCTTCCCGGCGGCAATATCGGTCTGCATCTTCTCGATGTCCGCCAAAATCAGCGCCGCGACGGGCCGGCGACCGAGTAGGGGCCGGATGTGCGTCTCGACGCGGCTGCGATCCATATAGAGCGTCGACGCCTTGATGGGCTGGCGCTTCCGGCCCAGCAACCGGCCGGCTTCGGCCTCAGTCAGATACCAATCGCAAATGGCGCCCACACTCAGGCCGTTTCTGGATGCCTGCTTGATGTCGGCGGGATCCTCCCCCTTGGCAATCTGCCCAAGTTTGATCCGGGCGTCGTCCCGCGCCTGCTCGAGCGTAACCACGCCGTAGCGCCCAATGACCAGACGCCGCTTTCTGCGCTCGGCATTGCGATATTGAAGAACGAAGGATTTCGTGCCGGCGCCTTCGACCTTGCATCCGAAGCCGCGCAATTCCCCGTCCCAGAGGAAAACTGCCCGACCCTTCACGGGCTGGCACGAATCAATCATGCGTTTCGTCAATCGTCTCGGCTCAGCCATCCCGGCCTCCACTGCATCCGGCACACTTGCTACCGGGCCCTCAGTTCGTGGGCAACCGGCAGCTCGCAAATCCAGTTCGTATCCACTCGAAATCGAATGGTCAGCGACAGTCGGATATATAAAGGATGGTGTGACGCAGAGCAAATGTTGGATTTTATTGCATTATTCGGCCGGTTGGCTATGAATGAGGATCAATGGCGAAGAGGTTTTTCCTTGTTGGTAAGGCTGAGGTCGTGAGTTCAATCCTCACCGGCAGCACCATTTCTTCCGTTAATTGGCTGAAATCAAAACCCTGCTCTCGCCCGTCAGGCGGCACGGGTAACGCTCAAGGCAATCGGCGCCCGATACCGGCATTGGATTGACCTGGGGTATCTTGCCTCCCATTCTCGCGACCGAGCGGGTCAAAGGCCGCCAATATCGGGTTCGCTATGGGCATGGATTTCGACAAGGAACAGGATTCGGTGGATCCAATTCGGCCCGCGGCTGGCGCCGAAACGGGCGAGGATCGCGCGTTCAAGGCCATCCGTGGACCCTGGGCGGGCACGCCACATCATCGTGACGCCCCTTTCTGGCCGACGCCCGAACCTTTGGTCGAGCGCATGCTCGATCTCGGCGGGGTCGGGCCCGGCGATCATCTCATCGACCTGGGTTGCGGGGACGGGCGGATCGTCGTTGCCGCCGCTCGCCGCGGCGCCACCGCGCTTGGCGTCGACATCGATGCGGAGCGGATCGCCGAAGCGGAGGCGGCGGCACGCGCGGCCGGGGTCGAACATCTTGTCCGTTTCCGCCGCGAGGATCTGTTCGCGACCCGGCTCGAGGCCGCCAGCGTCGTCACGCTCTATTTGATCCCGCACGTCCACGGCCTGCTCGGAGCGCGTCTCCGCACCGAGCTCGGGCCCGGCAGTCGCGTGCTCGGCCATGCCTTTGCGATACGTGACTGGGCGCCGCGCGTGCACGAGATCATCGATCGGCGCGAGCTGTTCCTCTGGGTGGTCGACTGAACCGGCTTAGGGCCTGAATTCCGCGACGAGATCGTAGCGGTCGCCGCGGAACAGCTGACGGACATGCGTCACGATCTGGCCGGCGCGCCAGGTCGCGCGGTCGAGCTCGAGGCAGGCGCCGCGCGGACGCAATCCCAATGCCCTCGCCTCGGTCGCATTCGCCTCGACCGCGCGGATGCGGTGGCGCGCGGCGGTCCAGGGGACGTGGTGGAGGAGCCAGGTGCCGGGGGCCTCGTCGGTGAAGCTCTCCTGCGCCGCGTCGGGCACCGCGGCCAGCGCGATCAGGCGGCGTTCGAGCGCGAAGGGCTCGCCGCCGCCATAATGCACGCCTTCGACCAGCAGCGCGGGAAGCGGGACGTCGCCGGCCTGATCGGCGACGCGCCGATTGGTCAGTTGCCAGCGATACACTTCCCCCCGCGCGGCGATGACTTGCGCCAGATCGGGAACCTCGAGCACCGCCGAATGGACTTGCGGGTGCGCGACGAACGAACCGGCCTTGCGGCGGCGTTCGATCAGGCCGTCCCTGGCTAGGCCGCCGAGCGCCTTGCTGACCGTCGCGCGCGCGCAACCATAGGTCGCGACCAGTTCGTGTTCGAACGGGATGCGATGGCCGGGCCGCCATTCGCCCGAATGGATGCGTGCCTCGATATCCCGGCGGATGCGCGCCTCGACCGTCATGCCAGCAAGGCGGTGACCGTGCGACGATAGCGGTCGGCGATCGTGTCGGCGGCGATGTGGCGGCCATGGTCGACCAGCTTGCGGCCCGCGCGCCAGACCGAGTCGATCGCGCCTAGACGCGCGGCGAAGATCCAGCGGTCGAGCAGATCGCTGCCGGCGCCGACCAGGGCGGGGTGCTGGAGGTCGAGCGAGACGATGTCGGCGGCGTTTCCGACGGCAATGCCGCTGGTCACGCCGAGCGCCTGCGCGCCACCGGCCCGCGCCTTGGCGAACAAGGTCGCGCCGACCGAAGGTTCGGCCCCGTCGACCAGCAGCGCGCGTTTGCGGAGCGTCAGTCGCTGCGAATATTCGATGGCGCGAAGCTCGCTCGCGGCGTCGATCAGGATGTTCGAATCGGTGCCGACGCCGAACCGTCCGCCCGCCGCTAGGTAATCGACGGCGGGGAAGACGCCGTCGCCGAGATTGGCTTCGGTCACCGGACACAGGCCGGCAACCGCGCCGCTCGCCGCGAGACGGGCGGTTTCGTGCGCGTCGACATGGGTCGAGTGGATCAGGCACCAGCGTTCATCCACCGCCGCATGGTCGAGCAGCCATTCGACCGGCCGCGCGCCGCTCCAGGCGACGCAGGCCTCGACTTCGCGGACCTGTTCGGCGGCGTGGATATGGAGCGGGCCGCCATCGGCCAGCGGCAGGATCACGGTGAGTTCGTCGGGGGTGACCGCACGCAATGAATGCGGTGCGATGCCGAGCAATGCGTCGGCGGGCAACTTAGCGCGGCTCGCCTCGACCAATTGGGCGAAGCCGTCGACATCCGAGATGAAGCGGCGCTGGCCGGGCGCGGGCGGGGCACCGCCGAAATCGGCATGCGCATAGAAGACCGGCAGCAGGGTCAGGCCGATGCCCGTCGCTTCCACCGCTGCGACGATCGCTCCCGCAGTCTCGGCCGGGTCGGCATAGCGGGCGCCGTCCACATCGTTATGGAGGTAATGGAACTCGCCGACGCGAGTGAACCCGCCTTCGAGCATCTCGACATAAGCCTGGGCGGTGATCGCGGCGATATCGTCGGGGGTCAGGCGGTCGAGGAAGCGATACATCACTTCGCGCCAGCTCCAGAAATCGTCGTCGGGTCGGCCGCGACGCTCGGACAGGCCGGCCATGCCGCGCTGGAAACCGTGACTGTGGACGTTGCACAGGCCGGGCAGCGCCGCGCCATGACGCTGATCGCCGGGCTGGGGCATGACGCCGGTGTCGATGGCGACAACCGTCGCGCCATCGATCGCGATGCGGACCCGTTCGGCCCAGCCATCCGGCAGCAATGCGCGTTCGAACCAGAGATAAGGCATCGGGTCCTCCTGTCGATTATGTCTAGACATAATAATGCGCGCGGGCAAGGATGGCGGCCATGGAGCGGACCTGGACCAATGCCCGACTCGCGACCATGGCCGGCGACGGGCTGGGCGTGATCGAGGATGGCGTGGTCGCGAGCCGCGACGGCGTGATCACCTATGCCGGCCCGCGCGCCGATGCGCCCGTGGCGGCCGGCGAGATCGTGGATTGCGGTGGACGCTGGATCACCCCGGGGCTGATCGATTGCCATACCCACCTGGTCCATGCCGGCGACCGCGCGGGCGAATGGGCGATGCGGCTCGACGGCGCGTCCTATGAGGAGATCGCGCGCGCCGGCGGCGGCATCGTGTCGACGATGCGTGCGACGCGGACGGCGAGCGAGGCCGATCTGGTCGCGACCGCCCTGCCTCGGCTCGACGCCTTGCTTGCCGAGGGCGTGACGACGATCGAGGTGAAGTCGGGCTATGGCCTGACAGTCGCCGACGAACTCAAGATGCTGCGCGCCGCTCGATCACTGGGTGGCGAACGTCGCGTGCGCGTGGCGACCACGTTGCTTGGCGCGCACGCGTTGCCGCCTGAATATGCCGGGCGGCCCGACGCTTATGTCGCCCTGGTCACCGACGAGATGATCCCGGCCGCATCGGGACTCGCGGATGCAGTCGATGCCTTCTGCGAAGGGATCGGCTTCACGCCCGAGCAGACGGGACGTGTGCTGGCCGCGGCGCAGCGCGCAGGGCTGCCGGTCAAGCTCCATGCCGAACAATTGTCAGCGCTGCATGGCGCAAGCCTGGCGGCGAGCTTCGGCGCGCTGTCGGCGGATCACCTGGAATATGCCGATGAGGCCGACGCTCAGGCGATGGCGGCAGCGGGCACGACGGCGGTACTGCTGCCCGGAGCCTTCTACTTCATGCGCGAGACCAGGCTGCCGCCGGTCGACCTGTTCCGCGCACATCATGTGCCGATCGCGATCGCCACCGACTGCAATCCCGGCACGTCGCCGACCACCTCGCTGCTGCTGATGCTCAACATGGCCGCGACTCTGTTCCGGCTGACCGTGACCGAGGCGTTGCGCGGCGTGACCGTCAACGCCGCGCGTGCGCTCGGCCTCGCGGACGAGATCGGCACGCTCGAGCCCGGCAGGACCTGCGATCTGGCCGTTTGGAACATCTCCGAGCCCGCTGAGCTGGTCTACCGGATCGGCTTCAACCCTCTCCATCTACGCGTGAAGGACGGCGAATGCTGCTGACCCCCGGTGCCGTCCCCTATTCGGCGTGGCAGGCGATCTACCAAGGCGCAGTGCCGGCGCTCGATCCGGCGTGCCGTCCCGCGATCGCCGAAAGCGCGGCCGCGGTAGGGCGCATCCTGGCGCGGCACGAGCCAGTCTATGGCATCAATACCGGGTTCGGGAAGCTCGCCAGCGTCAGGATCGGCGACGAGGATCTGGCCCGGCTCCAGCGTAATATCGTGCTGAGCCATGCCGCCGGCGTCGGTGATCCGATGCCGGTGCCGATCGCGCGGCTGATGATGGCACTGAAGCTCGCCAGCCTGGCGCGCGGCGCGTCAGGGGTGGCGCCGGCGACGGTCGAATTGCTCGAAGCGATGCTGGCGAAAGGGCTGGTGCCGGTGGTGCCAGCGCAAGGGTCAGTCGGCGCGTCGGGCGACCTCGCCCCGCTCGCCCACATGACGGCGGCGATGATCGGGGTCGGCGAGATATTCGTGGGCGACCAGCGTCTCGCTGCGACCGAGGCGCTGTCACAAGCAGGGCTCGCGCCGCTCGTGCTCGGCCCGAAGGAAGGGCTGGCACTGCTCAACGGCACGCAATTCTCGACCGCTTATGCGCTTGCGGCCTTGTTCGAAGCCGAGCGATTATACCGCGTCGCGCTGGTCACCGGCATCCTGTCGACCGAGGCGGCGAAGGGCTCCGATGCGCCGTTCGACCATCGCATCCATGCGTTGCGCGGTCACAAGGGCCAGATCGAGACCGCCGATGCGCTGCGTCGGATGATGGAAGGATCGGCGATCCGTGCCTCGCACCGCGAAGGGGATACGCGCGTGCAGGACCCCTATTGCCTGCGCTGTCAGCCGCAAGTGATGGGCGCGGCGCTGACCGTGCTGCGCCAGGCCGGCGAGACCTTGGTGACCGAGGCAAACGGCGTGTCGGACAATCCGCTGATCTTCCCGGAGACCGACGAAGCGCTGTCTGGCGGCAATTTCCACGCCGAGCCCGTCGCCTTCGCCGCCGACATGATCGCGCTCGCCATCTGCGAGATCGGCAGTCTGGCCGAACGCCGCGTCGCGATGCTGGTCGATCCCGCTTTGTCGGGGCTGCCGGCGTTCCTGACGCCCAAACCCGGGCTCAATTCGGGCTTCATGATCCCGCAAGTGACCGCCGCCGCGTTGGTGTCCGAGAACAAGCAGCGCGCGACCCCCGCCAGCGTCGATTCGATCCCGACCTCGGCCAATCAGGAGGACCATGTCTCGATGGCGGCGCATGGCGCGCGGCGGCTGATCGAGATGGCGGCGAATGTCGACGCGGTGCTGGGGATCGAATTGCTCGCAGGCGCGCAGGGGTGCGATTTCCATGCGCCGATGTTGTCGAGCGAGCCGGTCGAGCATGTCCGCCGGCTTTTGCGCGAGCGGGTGCCGACCTTGACGGATGATCGGCATATGGCGCCGGATATGGCGATCGCGACCGAATTGGTGCGGTCGAAGCGATTGTTGATCGCGGTGGGTGAATTGCCGGGAGTAGTGGGGTGACCTTGGCCCTCCCCAACCGTCACCCCGGGCTTGTCCCGGGGTCCAACGCGCGGCCAAGCGTGAAGCTTGAGCCGCTTGCCCATGACTCGCGGTCCCTTGGGCCCCGGCACAAGGCCGGGGTGACGTTGATAGTTGGAGCTAGCGCAGGAGCGACCACATGACCTGGCTCCACGTCCGTCGCAGCGACTCCCCACTGATCCTCGCCTTCCCCCACGGCGGCGCCGACATCCCATCCCCGCTGCTCCCCGACTTCCGCTCGCGCTGGTGGGCGATCCGCGACGCCGACTGGCACATCCGCGCGCTGTACGACGGTCTCGCCGACGCGACCCTCATCTGGACCGACGTGTCGCGCAGCGTGATCGACTGCAACCGCGATCCGTCGGGTGCGTCGCTCTATCCAGGGCAGGCAACCACCGGCCTGTGCCCGACCGAGACGTTCGACGGCGAGCCGCTCTACCGCGACGGCGCCGCGCCCGATGTCGCCGCGCGCCGCGACACCTGGTTCACGCCCTATCATGCGGCGATCGAAGCCGAGGTCACGCGCCTCCGCGCGCGTCATCCAAAGATCGTTCTCTACGACTGCCACTCGATCCGCAGTCATGTCCCGCGGCTGTTCGACGGCGAGCTTCCCGAACTCAATATCGGCACCGACAACGGAGCTACCTGCGATCCCGCGCTGAGCGACGCGGTCGTCGCGCAATGCGCCAACCGCAGCCATGTCCTCAACGGCCGCTTCCGCGGCGGCTGGACGACGCGTCATTACGGCCAGCCCGAACGGGGTGTCCACGCGATCCAGATGGAGATCGCGATGCGCGCTTATCTCGACGAGCCCGCCGGCGAGCCCGACGAGGGCAACTGGCCGCCCGAATACGATCACGCATTCGCCGCCCCACTCCGCACCGATCTGGGCCGCGTGCTCGCCGCCGCCCTTTCCTTCGCCAAGGATCACGCATGACCCGCATCGACAATCAGCGCCACATCCAGGCCGCGACCGGCACCGACCTCTCGGCCAAATCCTGGCTGACCGAAGCGCCGTTGCGCATGCTGATGAACAATCTCGACGCGCGCGTGGCGGAAAATCCGCAGGAACTCGTCGTCTATGGCGGCATCGGCCGCGCCGCGCGCGATTGGGAAAGCTATGACCGGATCGTCGAGACATTGCGCCGGCTCGACAGCGACGAGACGCTGCTGATCCAGTCGGGCAAGCCGGTCGGCGTGTTCCGCACGCACGAGAACGCGCCGCGCGTGCTGCTGGCGAACTCCAACCTCGTCCCACATTGGGCGACCTGGGAGCATTTCGCCGAGCTCGATCGCGCCGGGCTGATGATGTACGGTCAGATGACCGCGGGGTCGTGGATCTATATCGGCACGCAAGGCATCGTGCAGGGCACCTACGAGACCTTCGTCGAGATGGGCCGCCAGCATTATGGTGGCGACCTCACCGGCCGCTGGCTGCTGACCGCCGGCCTCGGCGGCATGGGTGGCGCGCAGCCGCTCGCGGCGGTGATGGCGGGAGCGTCTTGCCTGGCGATCGAATGCCAGCCGAGCCGGATCGAGATGCGCTTGTCGACCGGCTATCTCGACCATAAGGCCGATACGATCGAGGAAGCGATGGATATCCTCGATCGCGCCAAGGCCGAGGGCAAACCGGTGTCGGTCGGCCTGCTCGGCAATGCCGCCGATCTGCTGCCCGAAATGTTCCGCCGCGGCATCCGCCCCGATCTGCTGACCGACCAGACCTCCGCGCATGACCCCGTCAACGGCTATCTGCCGATCGGCTGGACGCTCGACCAATGGGCCGAGCGCCGTGAGCGTGACCCAGCAAGCGTCGCGAAGGCAGCCAAGGCATCGATGGCGGTCCACGTCCGCGCAATGCTGGACTTCCAGACGGCAGGCGTGCCGACAGTCGATTACGGCAACAATATCCGCCAGGTCGCCAAGGACGAAGGCGTCGCCAACGCGTTCGACTTCCCCGGCTTCGTCCCCGCCTATATCCGCCCGCTGTTCTGCCGCGGTATCGGTCCGTTCCGCTGGGTAGCTTTGTCGGGCGATCCCGAGGATATCTACAAGACCGACGCCAAGGTGAAGGAATTGCTGCCCGACAATGCGCCGCTCCATCGCTGGCTCGACATGGCCCGCGAACGGATCCACTTCCAGGGCCTGCCCGCACGGATCTGTTGGGTCGGGCTCGGCGACCGCCACCGGCTCGGCCTCGCGTTCAACGAGATGGTCGCCAGCGGCGAATTGAAGGCACCGGTGGTGATCGGCCGCGACCATCTCGATTCGGGATCAGTCGCCAGCCCCAATCGCGAGACCGAAGCGATGCGCGACGGCTCCGACGCAGTCAGCGACTGGCCGTTGCTCAACGCGCTCCTCAACACCGCCAGCGGCGCGACCTGGGTCTCACTCCATCACGGCGGCGGGGTCGGCATGGGCTATTCGCAACATGCCGGCATGGTGATCGTGGCCGACGGCACGCCGGAGGCGGCGAAACGGCTAGAACGCGTACTGTGGAACGACCCCGCGACCGGCGTGATGCGCCATGCTGACGCGGGCTACGACATCGCGATCGACTGCGCGCGCGAAAAGGGCCTCGACCTCCCCAGTCTGGGCTGAGCGCTCGCCGGTCGGAACGTCCGTCGTCGCCAGCGCGTTCTTTTGCTCTCGAAGGAGAGTAACGTCATGAATGCCAGACTTCGTTTCGCAACGATCGCGCTGGTCGCGGCGCTGGCCGCCTGCTCGCAAAAGGCCGAAAACGCGACCACCAACGCGGTGACCGACATCGGATCGGACATCGGCAACGCCGCCGACAATGCGGTCGATACCGTGGGCGACGCGCTCAGCACCACCCCGACCGGTCAGGAATTCGCCGACAAGGCGGCCAAGAGCGACGCATTCGAGATCGCCGCGGGCAAGCTCGCCAAGACCAACGCCGAGTCGGCCGACGTCAAGAAGTTCGCCGCGACGATGGTCGAGGCGCACACCGGATCCACCGCCAAGATCAAGGCTGCCGCCGCCAAGGCCAAGCCCGAGATCAAGCCCGATGCGACCTTGACCAGCGACCAGCAGTCCGAGCTCGACGATCTCGGCAAGCTCAAGGGCGCCGATTTCGACAAGGCCTATGTCGACGGGCAGATTTCCGCGCACGAAGACGCGCTGTCGCTGATGAAAAACTATGCCGACAAGGGCGACACGCCGAGCCTGAAGACCGCCGCGGGCGAGATTGCGCCGAAGGTGCAGGATCATCTCGACATGGCGAAGAAGCTGAAGAAATAAGGCGCGGCAGAAGCAAATAAGCCCAACCGTCATCCCGGCCTTGTGCCGGGATCCGCCGTGCCGCGCGGTCCGTCGCCAGAGCCTCTGCCCATGGCCAAGCCCCACGGCGGACCCCGGCACAAGGCCGGGGTGACGAACGAGTTTGTGGCGCGGCCTAGCAACTCCGCAGAGTCGTGGAACGCGGCTATTTCCGCCTCAACTACTCGTCCGCACCACCAGCGGCGCGAACCGCGCCACCTGCCGACCGATCAAACACAATTGCTCCAATACCGCGGCATCGGTCACGCCACCCTGATCGTCGAACTGCGTGATCTGCGTATTGATCGCCGCGGCGAACGGCGTCGGCCAACCGCGCAGCGCGTGGACGATCGAGCGCAATGCCGCGATCGTCGATCCCGTCGCCTGCCAGCCATAAGCCGTCGCGATCAGCCCGACCGGCATGTCGGCGAGGTACGGCCGCGCGTCCTTCGCCGTCTCCTCGAGCAGATCGAGCGCGTTCTTGACCACGCCCGACAGGCTGCCGTGATAGCCCGGGCTGGCGATGATCACGCCGGACGCCTTGCGCACCGCATCGACGAATTCGCGTTCCTGCGACGTCCGCGAAGCCGCGCGCGGGTCGTAGAGCGGCAGCCGTGCCATATCCTCGCCACCGAACAGCCGCGTGGCGAAACCTTCGCGCTCGACCGCATCGAGCGCGATCCGGAGCGCGCGTTCGGTCGACGATACCGCGCCGATCGTCCCCCCGATTCCGACGATCAACGGTCTATCCGGCATCCCAGCTCCTTCGCCACGCATCGTCCCGCGATAGCCTCCCTGCGCGCGATCTGCTACAGCGACATTGCACGGTCTGTGTTATTAGAGTAATACGCCTGTTGGCCTCGTGGGCCGTGTGGAAGTTATGGATGCGCGACGACCCCTTTGACGGCAACCGACGACCCGACCCTCGCTGGGGCGCGCATTCGGCCTATCTCGACGATTATCTGAGCCAGGCCGCGACCGCTGTGCCGCCCGATGCCGCGGCCGGATCGGGTGCGCCTGCCCAGCCCGGCCACACCACCAACCTGCCGGTCGTTCGCAAGAGGCGCCGCTGGGGTCGTATCATCGTGCGCGCGCTGGCCGCCTGCGTGGTCCTGTTCGTGATCCTGGTCGGCTGGCTGGCGATCACCGCGCCTTTGTCCAAGTCGCTGCAGCCGCCGACACCGCCATCGGTCACCCTGCTCGCCGCCGACGGCAGTCCGATCGCGCGGCGCGGCGCCACGGTCGACAAGCCGGTCGACGCATCGAAACTGCCGAAATATGTGCCCCAGGCGTTCATCGCGATCGAGGATCGCCGCTTCTATTCGCATTGGGGCGTCGACCCCTGGGGCATCATGCGCGCGATGGCGCACAACGTCATGGCGGGCGGCGTGCGCGAGGGCGGCAGCACGATCACGCAGCAGCTCGCCAAGAACGCCTTTCTCGATTCGGATCGCACGGCCGGGCGCAAACTGCGCGAGGCGCTGATCGCCTTCTGGCTCGAGGCGTGGCTGTCGAAGAACGACATTCTGTCGCGCTATCTCTCGAACGTCTATTTCGGCGACAACGTCTATGGATTGCGCGCCGCCTCACTCCATTATTTCGACGTCGAACCCGAGCATTTGAGCGTCAGCCAGGCGGCGTTGCTGGCCGGCCTGGTCAAGGCACCGTCCAAGCTCGCACCGACCGGCAATCTGCAAGGCGCGCGCGACCGCGAAAAGGTCGTGCTGGGCGCGATGGTCGCGGCGGGTTTCCTGACCAAGGATCAGGCCGACATCCGCCTCGCCTCGCTGCGCGTGCGGCCAGTCGCCGAATTGCCCGACGGCACCTATTTCGCCGACTGGGTCCTGCCCGAGGCGCGCGACACGCAAGGCGACCTCAGCCAGGAAACCAAGGTCGTCACCACGCTCGAACCGCGGCTGCAAAAGGCTGCCGAGCGCGCGGTCAGACGCGCCGGGCTCAGGCAGGCGCAAGTCGCGATCGTCGCGATGCGCCCCGACGGCCGCGTCGTCGCGATGGTCGGCGGCAAGGATTACAAGACCAGCCCGTTCAACCGCGCGACGCAAGCGCGGCGCCAGCCCGGATCGACCTTCAAACTGTTCGTCTATCTGGCGGCGATGCGCGCCGGCATGACCCCCGACGACATGATCGAGGACGAACCCATCACGATCGGCGGCTGGAGCCCCAAGAACAGCGACGGCCGCTACGAAGGCAAGATCACGCTGCGCCGCGCCTTCCAGAAATCGAGCAATGTCGCTGCCGCGCGGCTGATTCAGAAGGTCGGCATCGACAATGTCATCAAGGCGGCGCGCGACCTCGGCATCTCGACCCCGATCGCTCACGACGCGTCGATCGCGCTCGGTACCTCGACCGGGTCGCTGCTCGAACTGACCAGCGCGTTCGCCGCGATCGCCGGCGACGGCTATCCGGTTAGCGCGCGCGGCATCGAGGCGACCGAGGGCAAGGCCTGGTATTCGAACATCGTCGGCGGGCCGCGCTCGCTCGGCGGCAATATCCGTGACGAGATGCTCGACCTGCTGTCGTCATCGACCGGCGGCGGCACCGGGCGGCAAGCGGCCTTGTCGGTGCCGACCTATGGCAAGACCGGGACGACCCAGGACAATCGCGACGCGCTGTTCGTCGGCTTCGCCAAGGATCTGGTCGTCGGCGTGTGGGTCGGCAATGACGACAATACCCCCAATGCCGGCCTGTCGGGCGGCGGCATCCCGGCGCGCGTGTGGAAGGACTTCATGCAAAACGCGCTCGGCATCACCCCGCCGCCGGCGCCGGTCGTCCCGGCGACCGTCGACGACAATACGACCGATGGCGACGAGGACGGCACGACGATCGACCCAGGTACCGGCCCGCTGCCGGTCGAGGGCAATATCTCCGGGCTGGGCGTCAACCTTCAGGTCAAGCGCGACGGCACCTTGCGCCTGTCGCCGGCGCCGGACACCGGCGATCGACCGCCGCGGCCGCCGAATGAGGATGACGGGCATTAAGTCTGTTTTCCTCTCCCGCTTGCGGGAGAGGAAGGGGCCCGCCGCCAAAGGCGGTGGGAAGGTGAGGGTCTTCTTCCTTCTTTTTCCGCAAAAACGGCCTGGAAGAAGAAAGAAGACCCTCACCCAACCCTCTCCCGTAAACGGGAGAGGGCTAGAAAACATTTCCCTCTTCCCTCCCGCCCCGGCATGAAAGAAGGAGCCACGATGCGCTTCTTCTCCGACAATGCCGCTCCGGCCTGCCCCGCGGTGATCGATGCTATCGCCGCCGCCAATGTTCTCGACACGGCCTATGACGGCGATCGCTGGTCGCAACAGCTCAACGGGCGCTTTTCCGACCTGTTCGGCACGCAAGTCGAAGTGCTGTGGACGCCGTCGGGCACTTCGGCCAATTGCCTGGCGTTGGCGGCGCTCTGCCAGCCGCACGGCGCAGTGATCTGCCATCGCGAGGCGCATATCAACAATGACGAGGCGGGAGCGCCGGGCTTCTACCTCCACGGCGCCAAATTGCTGCTTGCCGATGGGCCTGGCGCCAAGGTGACGCCCGAGGCGGTGAAAAGCGTGCTGGCCGGCATCCGCAACGACGTGCACCAGGTCCAGGCGCACGCTTTGTCGATCACCAACGCGACCGAATACGGCCTGAGCTACACGCCCGACGAAGTCGCCGCATTGGGCGATCTCGCCAAGGCGCGCGGGCTCGGCTTCCACATGGATGGCGCACGCTTCGCCAATGCCGTGGTGCATTCGGGCGCCGATCTCGCGGATCTGACCTGGCGCGCCGGGGTCGACGCGTTGAGCTTCGGGTTCATCAAGAATGGCGGGATGACCGCGGAGGCGCTGGTCTTCTTCGAGCCCGAACTTGCCGCGGCGAGCCATTACCGCCGCAAGCGCGCCGGGTTGCTCGTATCGAAGGGGCGCTATCTGGCGGCGCAGATCCTGGCGATGCTCGACAATGACGTGTGGCTGGCAAATGCGCGCGCCGCCAATGCCGGCGCGGCGTTGCTCGCGCGCGCGGCGGGCGATCGGCTGGTCTATCCGGTCGAGGCGAACGAAGTGTTTTTGCGTGTAACCCGCGAGGAGGCCGCGAGCCTGCGCGCGCTGGGCTTCGATTTTTACGACTGGGCGCCGGGCGAAGTGCGGCTCGTCACTTGCTGGGACCAGACCGAGGGCGCGATCCGCCCGCTGGCGGATGCGATTGCGGCGCTGCCTTAGATACCAAGAATCCCTCTCCCGCTTGCGGGAGAGGAGCGAGACTTGGTGAGCGAAGCGAACCTAGTCGCAGCGGTGAGGGTCTTCTTTTGGCCCCGCCGCTAGAAGAAGAAAGAAGACCCTCACCTTCCCACCGCCTTCGGCGGCGGGCCCCTCCCTCTCCCGCAGGCGGGAGAGGGTAAACCATAGACCCACCTTGTCACCCGACAAGCAGAAGCCGGGTTGTTGCGCGCGCGCACCGGAGTAGAGCGAGATCGTGCTCCAGCCACCCGACACCAAGCCCCGCTCCACCACGCTCACCGTGCTGGTGCCGTTCGGCATCGTCACCCTGA
>DASVNU010000033.1:0-7886 GCA_036383655.1 Sphingomonas sp.
AGAACGCGACCTTGGCGCCGATCCGCTGCTTCGGATCGATCCCGTCCTGTTCGTCCTGCATGTAGCGCTGCGCCGCGTTGAACGCGATATTGGTCGCCAGCGACGTCTTACCCATGCCCGGTCGCCCGGCCAGAATGATCAGATCGGACCGGTGAAACCCGCCCATCTTGCCGTTGATCGAGGTCAGACCCGTCGTGACCCCCGACACGCCGCCGCCCGAATTGAGTGCGCGATCGGCCATCGCCACCGCCAGGGTCGAGGCCTGGGCAAAGGTCTTGATCGACTGCTCACTGCCGCCGTCGCCGGCGACCTTGAACAATTCCTCCTCGGCCGCTTCGATCTGCGCGCGCGGATTGACCTCCTGCGAGGTGTCCATCGCCTTGTCGACCAGCTCACGCCCGACGCCGACTAAGGTCCGCAGCAGCGCGAGGTCATAGATTTGCTGAGCAAATTGGCGCGCGCCGATCAGCCCCGCGCCCGATCCCGTCAGCCGCGCGAGATAGCCCGGCCCGCCCAATTCCTTCATCGCCGGATCGGCTTCGAACATCGGGCGCAGACTGACCGGTGTCGCCGGCATCTGAGCGTCGACCATTTTCTTGATCGCGCCGAAAATGCGCCCGTGCAGCGGCTCGAAGAAGTGATCGGGAGTCAGCTTGTCGATCTCTTCGGCGATACGATTGTCGATCATCATCGCGCCGAGCAGCGCGGCCTCCGCCTCGACGTTCTGCGGGAGCGAGGGCGTCTCCGCCCCCGGCAAGGAATGAATCGCTGTCGCCATGGTCGCCTTCTACGCCACTCGCTCGCTCGCTCAAAGCCAGCAGCGCTGTGGATAATCGCATTGGATGGGGATAAGCGCGGTCCGTGGCGGATCATCGCATCAAGGACATCACGCTCGACGACCGCACGATCGTGTGGCGCAGCGCCGACGTCGAACAGGAGCGCCGCATCGCGATCTTCGATCTGCTGGAGGACAATGCCTTCCGCCCGTTGCGCGATTATCCGGACGATTATGCGGGGCCCTACAATCTCCATCTCGGGGTCGAGGAGGGCCGACTCGTGCTCGCCCTTGCGCGCGAGGACGGCTCGCCACTCGAAACCTTGATCCTCTCGCTCGGCACGCTCCGGCGACCGATCAAGGACTATTTCGCGATCTGCGACAGTTATTACGAGGCGATCCGCAACGCCACGCCGCAACAGATCGAGACGGTGGACATGGCCCGGCGCGGCATCCACAATGACGCCGCCGAGCTCCTGAAGGAGCGATTGGGGGGCAAGATAGAGGTCGACTTCACCACCGCGCGGCGGCTGTTCACGCTGATCTGCGTGCTGCATATCCGCGCCTGATGCGCCGGCTGGTATTGCCGATCGGCCTGGCGGTGGCGATGCTCGCGCTGGCCGGCGCGCTCTGGCTGGTCGCGCGCGACTGGCGCCCCTCGGCCAGTGACTATCAATTCCAGGGCGTCGACGTGTCGGACGCCAATGGCGCGGTCGACTGGAATGCGGTCAAGGCGGCGGGCGCGGATTTCGGCTACGCCCGCGCGACACTGGGCGGCGACCGCGATGCGCGGTTCGAGGACAATTGGCGCGGCATCGGCGAGGCCGGGATACGCCGCGGCGCCATCCACGCCTGGTCGCTGTGTCGGCTCGCCGCCGACCAGGCGAACAATTTCAACACCACCGTGCCCAAAACCGACGACGCGCTGCCGCCGGCGGTGGCGATCGACTTCATCGATGGATGCAACGACCGGCCGTCGCGCGATGTCGTGGTGGAGGAACTCAAGCGCTTCATCATCATGGTCGAGGCGCATACCGAGCGTCCCGTGCTGCTGCTGGTGTCGAAACGGTTCGAAGCGAATTATACCGTGACCGCCGCGCTCGACCGGCCGGTGTGGAGCGCGCAGAATTTCTTCCCGCCCGATTACGCCGCGCGGCCATGGCGAATGTGGCGGGCAAGCGATATGCGGCGCATCGACGGGGTCGAAGGACCAGTCAATTGGGACGTAGTGACGAAATGAACGATGCGGATATTGCCGAACGGCTGATCGAGGCGGCGCGCGGCGCGGCGGCCAACGCCTGGGCACCCTATTCGCGCTTCTCGGTCGGCGCGGCGTTGCTGTTGGCGGACGGCAGCATCGTCACCGGCACCAATGTCGAGAACGCCAGTTATGGCCTCTCGCTGTGCGCCGAAACCGTCGCGGTGGCCAAGGCGAGCGCGGATGGCCGGATGCGCGATATCGTCGCGGTCGGCATCGTCGGCGGCATGACCGGCCGGGACGGCATCGAGCCGATCCTGCCCTGCGGCCGTTGCCGCCAGATCCTCAACGAAGCGGCACAAGCGGGTAAGCGCGACCTCAAGATCTGGTGCTCGGGGCTGACCGGTGGGCCGATCGCCGAATATTCGCTGTCCGACCTCCTCCCCCACGCGTTCGGCCCTGCCAACCTCGGGATCGCCTGAACCGCGATCGTCCGGGCAGGGCCTTTGCCGCCATCCGGCAATGGCCCTCTTGCCCCGCCGATCCATTCCCGCGAAAGCTGGAGATCAACAGGGAGTAGATAATGGCGATCCTTTCCGACCGCTGGATTCGCGAGCAGGCAACGCAGCACAAGATGATCGAGCCATTCGTCGAAGCGCAGCGCCGCGAGGGCTGCATCAGCTACGGCCTATCCTCTTACGGCTATGACGCGCGCGTTGCCGACGAGTTCAAGATCTTCACCAACGTCGATTCGGCGACGGTCGATCCCAAGAATTTCGCCGCAAACAGCTTCGTCGACCGCAAGACCGATTGCTGCATCATCCCGCCGAATAGTTTCGCCCTGGCGCGAACGGTCGAATATTTCCGGGTGCCGCGCGACGTGCTGGTGATCTGCCTGGGCAAATCGACCTATGCGCGCTGCGGCATCATCGTGAACGTCACCCCGCTCGAACCCGAGTGGGAAGGCCATGTGACGCTCGAATTCTCCAACACCACGCCGCTGCCGGCCAAGATCTACGCCAACGAAGGCGCCTGCCAGTTCCTGTTCCTGCAGGGCAACGAGCCGTGCGAGACGAGCTATGCCGACCGCGCGGGCAAATATATGGGCCAGCGCGGGGTGACCTTGCCGCGGCTCTGAGCGCTATTGCGCGCTGTCGAACAGGATTGGGGACCCGCGGGGCGGGAGGCGAACGATTGCGAGCGGAATCGATTCGCCTGCAGAATGTTGATGGGACGCGGATCGATTAGCGCCTAAGCGAGTCCATGTCCGAACCACTGACGATGATCGAACGCGCCATCCAATTGGCGCAATCAGGCGACTGCCACTCCGTGAATGACGTGCGTCAACGGCTTCGGCGCGAAGGCTATGTCGGGATCGGCGTCGAACTGGCCGGCGTCGCGATCAATCGCGAATTGATCAGGCACCTCCACGCGGCACGGCGCTAGATCCAATCGGGCAACCTGACGCGAACGGGCCAGCATTGCCCGCCAGCCAACGAAAAGGGGCGGCCGCTCGCGCGACCGCCCCTTTCGACGAAACCGATACCCGCAGGCGTCAGAATTCGTTCGCGTATTGCTCGTTGCCGATGAAGCCGAGCTTGCTGATCCCCGAGCGCTTGATGATCGCAAGAACCTTGTCGACCTTCTCGTAGCGCGCGTCCGGGAGCGGCTGGAAGTGCAGCTCCGGTTCGGGCTGGATCTGCAGCGTTGCCTGCAGATACTGATCGAGCTGCTCGTCGCTCGTCACCGGCGTACCGTTCCAGGTCACATTGTCGCTCGCGTCGATGATGATCTTGTTCTTCTGCGCGTCGACCGGCGGTGGGTTGTTCTTGTTGTTGACCGGAAGGTCAACCTTCACCGCGTGCGTCTGGACCGGAATGGTGATGATGAACATGATGAGGAGCACGAGCAGGACGTCGATCAACGGCGTCATGTTCATATCCATCATCGGCGAGCCATCATCCTTGCCGCCACTCATTGCCATGATTCAAAACTCCTGAGCTAGCGAGACGGTTAGGACGCCGCGGCGGACCCGTCGCGGGGGGGAGGCTGCGAGATGAAGCCGACCTTGATGAAGCCCGAAGACTGCATCGTATAGATCGCCGCGCCGATGCACTTGTACGGGACGTTGACGTCGCCGCGGATATGCACCTCGGGGATCTTTTCGGGGTCGATCGGACCGGCCGCCGTGAGACGGTCGATATCGGCCTTCATCTTCTTCGACGCCCTGTCGAACAGCTCCTGGTGCGTCATCCGGGTCATGCCCCAATTGATCGAGCACTGGCCTTTGTCGTCGAGCACGATCGAAAGGTTGACGTTTTCCGGCTTCGTCTGCGTCGGATCGTACTTCACTTCGGGCAGCTTCAGCTTGATGTTCTGCACCACCACCGGAACGGTGATGATGAAGATGATGAGCAACACCAACATGACGTCGACGAGCGGCGTCGTGTTGATGTCCGACATCGGAGTATCGGAGGAGCCTCCGGTGCTAATAGCCATTAAGCATTCCTATCCTTGCTTCGTCCTGCTCGGACCGCAGCCCGAACGTCCGGCGATACCGGGCTCGATTGCCCGGCATCGCCCGAGACGTGCTTACGGCTTGGTCGTCGTAGTTCCGGCCGCGCCGGCGGTGGTGGTCGCGGGCTTGGCGACCGGGGCGGTTGCCGGCTTGCGCACCGAGACGGTCGGCTTCACCGCACCGTTCGACGCGAGGTAGCCGAGCACGTCGTTCGCGAACGCGCTGAGCGCTTCCTGGATGCCCTTGTTGCGGCGCTGCAGGAAGTTGTAGCCGAGCACCGCGGGAACCGCGACGACGAGACCGAAGGCGGTCATGATCAGCGCTTCACCGACCGGACCCGCGACCTTGTCGATCGAGGCCTGACCAGCGGCGGCGATGCCGAGCAGCGCGCGGTAGATGCCGACGACGGTACCAAACAGACCGATGAACGGCGCGGTCGCGCCGACCGTCCCGAGGAAAGCGAGACCACCCGCCAGCTGCGAGTTGATCGAGTCTTCCGACCGCTGCAGCGAACCGTGCAGCCAGTCATGCGCTTCGACCGGGTCGGTCAGCTTGGCATGCTGTTCCTGCGCGGCGAGGCCGTCGTCGATCAGCTGCTTGTAGGCCGAGTTCTTCTCGAGCTTGGCAGCGCCTTCGCGCAGCGAATTCGAGTTCCAGAACGTGGCGCGAACGCGACGGCCCTGATTGATGATCTTCTGCTGCTCGAACACCTTGGTGAAGAAGATGTAGAGCGTGAAGAACAGCATGACCAGCAGAATGCCCGCCGTGCAATAGGAGATCACGCCGCCATTGTTCAGCGCGCTCCAGAAGCCGAACTGTTCCTGGGCGGCACTGGCCGCACCAGCGTTAAGGATGGAAATGCTCATTCGGATGCTTCCTCTTAAAATATCGTCTTAAAATATCGTCTCAAGATATAACCCGGCCGGCGCCCGGATAGCCGGGCGCCGGCATGAAAATCATTCGTCCTTCAGCGTCCAGCGGATACCGGGCAACGTATAGCTATAGGGCTGCGCGTTGCCTTCCGTATCCTTCTGCACGGTGAACCGGCCACGACGTTGCGCGAGGCGGCACGTCGCGTCGTCGAGCGACGAATTGCCGCTCGATGCGGTGACGCGGCACCCTGCGACCTTGCCCGCTGTATCGATGCTGAGCAGCACCGAAACGCGACCCGAGGCGCCGGCGCGCTTGGCATCGGCAGGATAATCGTCGTCGGTGAACCAGCCACCCGGATTACCTTTCGGACCGCCCTTGACGGCGACCGGCCTGGGCGCAGGCGGCGCTGGCGGCTGCGGCGGCACGACAGGCGCCGGCGGCGTCACCGGGGGTGGCGGCTGCGGCACGTTGGTCGTCGCAATGTTGACTGGCGACGGCACCGGGATGTTGATCGGGGGGATCACAACCTGAGTCGGCGGCGGCGGCAGATTCGGCTGGTCCGGCGGCGGGGGTGGCGGCTTGTCCGGCGGCGGCGGCGGTGGCGGTGGCGCCACGTCGAACGCGTTCAGTTTTTCGGCTGCCTTCTTGGCGAAATCGACCGCCAAGCCGGTGACGAAAGCATAACCGAATCCCGCAACGATCAGCGAAACAAAGATAATCGCTACGATACGGCTGCCGGTTGTATCACGATCAGCGTATGACATTCAGAAACCCAACTCCTTCGTGTCCGACCCGCGAATGTCGCCAAACGTTAATCGTTCGGCAACGAACCCTTCGGCTAGCGCCAGATCGGGCAGAGCGCGAGTCTCTATCGCCCAGTCCGTAACGACGCAAACGCTTTGTCGGGCGCAACAAACGTACAATCGCAGCATGGCAGAATTATTTCTGTAAAGGAACGTTCCGATCGCCTAACTCATTCATCATGTCACGCGTTCCCATCGTCCGAATCCTCTCAGTCCTGCTCGTTGCGGCTACCGCCCCGGTGATACCGGTGTCAGCAACCAGATTACCACCGCCCCCGCCTGTCTATCGTTATACCGATATGGCTGATCTGGCGACGAGGGCGCCGATAGTCGTGGACGCCACTATCACCGACGCCGCGAAGATCAAGCCGGCAGAGGCGGCCGGAATCGCGCCGGGCCATGTTCGCTATTATCTGACGGTTACGATCAATGCGCTGATCCGTGCACCGGGGGGGCTGCCGCCGCAGATCGGCTATCTCTACGACGCCCCGCTCGACCCCGCCGGGCACGCACCCAAGTTCAAGAAAATGCGCGTGATTATCTTCGCGCGCGCGGTCGCCAATACGTCCGACCAGCTGCAGCTGGTGACCCCCGGCGCGCAACTGGAATGGTCGCCGCAAACCGACGGAACGGTGCGCAGACTGGCCGCCGACCTGGTGTCGCCAAAGGCCCCGCCGGCGATCGTCGCCATCGCCAATGCCTTCCATGCCGCGGGCACGCTGCCCGGCGAAGGCGAGACGCAGATTTTCCTCAAGACCACCGGCCACCCGATCTCGCTCGGCATCCAGCGCAAGCAGAATCAGGCGCCGGTCTGGACCGTTTCGCTGAGCGAAGTAGTGGAGGACGCCTTGCCGCCGCCGCAGCGCGACACGTTCCTGTGGTACCGCCTTGCCTGCGGCCTGCCGGGGCAAATACCAGCCGACACGTTGACGGGACTCGAGCCTGCCGACGCCACGGCAGTGCAAGAGGATTATGCGCTGGTGAAGCGCAGCCTGGGTCCGTGCCGCGCCGGGACACCAGCGGGTTAGGCCTGGCGCCGGATTTTTCGCATTTTCCTGCCCGCGGGCTGGTTCAGCCCGGGTGAAAGCACCTCAGCGGCGGTGCCGGACCAAGGTGATCCCGATCGATTCGCCCGCTTCGGCGATCGCCAGCTTGACGATCTTCACCGCGACGCGGGCGACACGCTTGTCCTGCAGGAACAATGTCTCGCAAATGTGATCGGCGACGCCTTCGATCAGCGTGAAATGCACGCCCGCCGGCAGCGATCTGGTCGCCGCGTGTTTCAAATCGAGATAATTTTTCGACATGGATAAGGGTGATTCGGGACCGAATCGGCCAGGCAGGTCGAGATCGACGGTCAACGAGATGCGCAGCGGCTGGGGCAAATGCGTTTCTTCGGAATAGATGCCGGTCAGCACCATCACCTCGATGTCGTGCACTTCTAGTTGCAGGCGGTCTTCCAAGTCTTGTCGTCCCATCTCAGGAGCGCGCCCCTGCCCTTCCGCGCGCCGACGATCAAGCCCCCGCGCGGCCATCGGCCTGCGCATCCGTCTTGTATTCAGCCGAGATGCCGATAAAGCGCCCGCCCCCGGGCGTGATGCCCGCGCGTTCGAGGAGAGTTCGCCAAGTGACCGATTTCGTGCCGATCAACGCCATGGATCCCACCGCCGTCGAGGCGTTGCTGGACCGCGCGTTCGGCCGAGACCGGCATGGCCGCAC
>DASVNU010000034.1:0-9342 GCA_036383655.1 Sphingomonas sp.
AGGCGACATGCCCAATCTGATGATCGGCGCCGACGGGCGCGGCAAATTGACCACGCGACTGGCGGGCGGAAGCTTCGACGCGTTGATGGATGCCGACGGCGCGGCAATGGTCATCCACGCGGCGGCCGACGACCTCAAGACGGATCCCTCGGGCAACAGCGGCGCGCGGCTGGCGTGCGGGGTGTTGGCCAAGGGGTAGTGTCTCAAGCCCCTCCCCTGAAGGGGAGGGGCTTAGGCTCAATCCAGCGCCCACCGCGCAACCGGCTCGTAGCGCGCGCCTTCGCCGGTCAAATGGCTCTCGTACAGCGTCAGGTGAGTGAACGCGAAGATCTCGCTCGAAAACGCCGCGTGATCGGCGATCCAGCGCTCGATCGCCGGCCCGAAGCCAGCGGTGCGTGGGACGCGTGCGAGCGTGATGTGCGGCAAATAAGCGCGTCCCTCTGGCGCCAGGCCCAACCGCACCAGCGCCTGATCGACCTTCTTGTGCAATCGCGCCAAATCGTCTTGCGGCGTGATGCCTGCCCATAAAGCATCGACCCGTCCCTTCTTGTCGAACGCGCCGACCCCGGCGATCGCCACGCGCGGCGACGCGGCGTGGACCTGGCCCAGCGCCAGCGCGACGTCCTCGGCGGTCGGCCGGTCGACCTCGCCGATGTAGCGGATCGTCACATGGAGTTGCTCGTCGTCTTGCCAGCGGGCGTGCGGCACGCCGCCCATCGGCTCGGTCAGACGGCGGCGAATGTCGGGCGGCGGACGAAGCGCGACGAACAGGCGGTGCATGGTGCGGGGCTATTAACCCATTTGCCGATTGTTTCCGAATGTTGCCGGTGTCGTGTTTCGCTTGAATAGCGCACCAGGACCAACGATATTGGCCTCATCCGGCCATTGTGGTGCGGGCAAAGGAGTTTTCGATGGCCAATTGGTCTGATCCCCGGTCCGGCGCGGCGCCCTTCGGCGCGGCGGTCGATACGCGCGGCGCCGTGTATGACGAGGGACTGCGGGCGTACATGCTGTCGGTCTATAATTACATGGCCTCGGCCGTGCTGCTGACCGGCGTCGTCGCGCTGGGTGTCTATGCGTCAGGCGCGATCCAGGCGCTGATCAATGTCCAGACCGGCGGATTGTCGCCGCTGGGCTGGATCGTCGCGCTGGCGCCGCTCGGCATCGTCATCGCGATGAGCTTCGGCCAGGCGCGGATGTCGACCGGCACGCTGCAGGCGCTGTTCTGGGCCTATGCCGGATTGCTCGGCGCGTCGCTCTCGGTGATTTTCCTCGCCTATACCGCCTCGTCGATCGCCGGTGCGTTCTTCGCCACCGCGGCGGGCTTCGCGGGCTTGAGCCTCTATGGCTACACCACCAAGCGCGATCTGTCGGCGTTCGGGACGTTCCTGATCATCGGTCTGGTCGGCATCATCGTCGCCAGCCTGGTCAATTTCTTCCTGCACTCGGGTCCGCTCGGCCTGGTGATCAGCGTGCTCGGCGTGCTGATCTTCGCCGGCCTGACCGCGTGGGACACGCAGAAGACCAAGGCGATGTACAGCTATGTCGCGGGCACGCCCAATGAGGGGCGGGTCAAGATCATGGCCGCGCTCAACCTGTATCTCGACTTCATCAACATGTTCCTGTTCATCCTCCGCCTGTTCGGCTCGAGCCGCAACTAACCGGACGCGACAGCGACACGAAGATGGGCCCGGCAGAGCGATCTGCCGGGCCTTTTCGTTGGAACATCACTCGTCGCCCATACGTTTTGGTTGCGTAACATCAGGCCCAGTTTTTCAGGCCCATGTTTTTCAGGCCCATGTTTTTCAGGAGGGTGACGTGACCGACAACCAGGCAATCGAGCGCGACGGCAAGACCGACAGCGTCGAGCATGTCGCCCAGGACCCGCGCCAGGACGCCGGCCAGGACAAATCGATCGAACGGCGTCTGAAGAGGGACCCTGAAAACGAGGATGCCCAGCTCGACCGCGGGCTCGACGAATCGATGGACGCGTCCGATCCGCCCTCGGCGACGCAGCCGGGCGACAAGGGCGTGCCGCCCAAATCCTCGGGCTTCGATGAGGCGGCGGAGGCGGAACGCCAGCAGGATAGCTGATCGCGCGGGCATGGCGGCCTCGGCAGGAGCCGCCTGTGCAACAAACCGTTGCCTAAATCCCTCACTTTTTGACCGATCTGCATTGCGGACTCGTTTCGTCGCAAACTTTGTTGCGCCGCAGCAGGGACTATGATTCCATGCTTAACGCGGGGCGACGAGGCGTTAAGCATGGCGTTAACCATCTGAGCGCATGATGCCCTTCCATTGGTTAGCGGGTGGGGTGTTCGAGATGAGTGCCAGTAAGAGACCGGCCGACGGCGCGATGACATTGGCCGAAATCAAGGAATTCGCCGGCTTCTCGGCGGCGACGCAGCGTTATGTGCGGCGCAGCCTGGATGTCGGCCTGGAGCGTGAGGATGCGCTGTCGCGCTGGTCGCGCGACACGGTCGAGGCGGCATCGATCCGCGCGCAGGCGCGGGTCTATGACCGGCTCGACGAGATCCGCACGATCGTCCCCGACGACAGCGGGCTCGATTCGGTCGAGATTTTCATGGCGCCGCTGATCACGGTGTCGGCGTTCGACCTGGGACAGGGCCGGCTGACGACTTTTTCGGCCTATCGCTTTCTGTACGAGCGGCTGATCGGTGCCGAGGTTCGGCCGTGGCTGCCCGGCGCCTTCTGCGCGGCGGCGGCGTTGCCGCACCTTCATCCCGAATTGCGCCGCAAGCTGCTGCAGTCGATCAGCGAGGCCGCGGCGACCGCGTCGGGCTGGTCGAACCGCCAGCCGAGCTTTTTCCCGGCCTGGGTCGAAAAGGTCGACACCTCGGCCGCATTGCCGAACTGAACTTCCTCCAGGCGGGCTTGTCGCTGATCTAGCGACAGGCCCGCCACCCGCCTCGCGGCTGCTCGTCCAGATGCAGATGGTCGTGATGCGCCGGGTTGTAGTCCGGTGATAATGTCGTCGAGAACAGCCCGCACGCCCCGTCACGAACCTCGCGCAAGAAGTCCGCTTTCTCGTCATCCCCCCGCCAGTCGCGCGCGACCGTGATCCGCCGTCCATCCGCCAGCACGAACCCGGCGATATCGATCGCCCGCGCATAGGAATGCTGGCTGGGATGCGAACTGCCAGCGATCGGGCGGCAATTATACGTCCCGAAATGCTCGAACGTCGCGACCCGACTGCCGAAGTGACGCAAGGCCGCGGGCTGGACGATATTCCATTCCCACATCGACAGCGCCGCGGCGACCGGGCACGCCATGCCCGGCTTGGCCGGATCGAACCCGATCGCCCGCGCGCCGCCGGGATCCAGCCGCACGGCGTCGCTATACCCGCATTGCCCTTTCTCGACCGGCTCGAGTTCGGCGAAGCGCACACCGGCGCGCGTCAACAGTGTCCGGCATTGCTGGTAGTCATCGTCGAGCGCGGCGAGCTTGCTGCCGGTGAACAGCCCGATCGGCTGGCCCAGGTCGAGCGGCGTCCAGGGCAGGTCCTGCGGCCGGTTGCGGACATGCAGCACACCGAGCACGAGCACGAACAATGCGGCGAAAAGCGCGAGCATGGTCCAGCCGCGCCGCTCGGCCCGGCGTGTGCGGCGCGTTCGGCGCCTGCGGCGGCGTGTCATCCCCGCATCGCCGAATGGAGAATTTCGCTCGTCACCGGATAGCCCAGATCGTCGGGGATGCAGAGATGCGGCACCCCGTCGCGCTCCTCGCTCCACGGTGTGATCGTGCGCGGCGGAAAAGCGTGCGCGGCGGCGACCGCGTCGGCGTAGCTGGCATATTGCGCCAGCCGTTCGAGGTTGCGGCGTGTCGGAAAGATCACCGTGGCGCGCCCGGCATCGCATTCCGCCAACACCTCGGCCGCGCTCGCCCACAACAGGCGCACATTCTCGGTGGCATCGACCGTTGCCGCCGCGCCGCCATCGGGGGCGCGCGCGAGATAGAAGCGCGTGTCGAAAATCCTCATGTGCGCGTGCGCTGGCAACCAGCGCGCGAACCAGGTCAGCGCGTCGAGATCGAGCGTCAGGCCATGACGGTCGAGCAACCGGCCGAGCGACTCTCCCGCGTGCAGCTCCGCTCGCAGCGTGGACAGCGTCGCGGCGTCGGGCACTGGGCTGAGCCCGACCGGAACGCCCGCTTCCTCGATCGTTTCGCGGATCGCGGCGATGCGCGACGGCGCGTCCTCGGCATCCCCGCCCAGCGTCGCGGCCAACGCGTGATCGCCCGGATCGACGCGACCGCCGGGAAAGACCAGCGCGCCGCCCGCGAACACCATCGCCTTGGCGCGCTCGACCATCAGGATCTCGGGCGGCGCGCCGATACGGTCGCGCATCAGGACCAGAGTCGCGGCGGGAATGGGGGACGGGGTTTCGGACATTGCCGGTCAGCTTAGGCCGTCACGAGCCCATCGCAACCTTTTGCGGCCGGTTCGCTCGCGCCCTTCTTCGCGGGTTCGACGCCGTGCTACCGACCTGGCCCAGCTCGCCGCATCTGATCCTAGAACAGCCCCGGCACCTCGCGCTGCGGCGTCGACGGACGATCGGGTGTCAGCAGTTCGCGCGACTGTTCGGTCACCGGCAGCTGAACCCTGGCCGCATGCGGCGCCCCGCCGGCCGCCGCGGTGCTGGCGCTCGCGGTCACCGCGGTGCAGCTCTTGCCCTCGAGATAATCGAGCGCGCGCCGGGTCGATTGCTCGTTCGGATCGCCCAGCTGGTACGATATGTCGTCGCTCGCCTGGCAACTCGCCTCCATGAAACTGGCGAGGCCGTCATAATAAGCGCCGTTATGCGCCGCGTTCTGGATGGCGAACGCGATGACGCGGAAACGGTCGTCACACGCGCTCTTGTCGATCGCGATCTGGCCGACCGGCTTGCCATAAGTGTTGCTGCCGATCAGCGCGGCGTTGGCGTGGAGATAGGGGACCATGCCGTTGATCACCAGCTCGCTCGCCGATGCGGTGCCGTGGCCGCCGATGAACGCGACCTTGGTCGGCGCGATCGACTGCGACATCGGGGTGAAGGTGTGGTTGCTGTTCTGCGCCGATTTTTCGGGGCGGAAGGTCATATATTCCCACACGTCGGTCGGCGCCCGGTTGGCGCCCATCAAATCGCCCATCAGGTCGGCGACCGAAATCAACCCGCCGCCATTGTAGCGCAGGTCGACGATGATGTTGGTGATGCCATTGGCCCTGAACCGCAGGAAGGCGTCCTTCAACGGCTGTTCGGCCGGATTGATGAAAGTCCTGAGGTTGACATAGCCGAATTGCTGGCCGCCATCGGAGATGATCTTGACGCCATAGCGGCTGGACACCGGGTCGAGCGCGAAATTGGTCTTGGTCACCGTGACAATGCTGGTCACGCCGGTGAGCGACATGACGCGCAACACGCGTGATGTGCCCGCGGTGTCGGGGCCGAGCGCGTTGCTCAGCGCGGTGGTGTCCGAACCGGTAATGAGGTCGCTGACGTTGCGCAGGTTGGAACTGTCGGTGCCGATCGCGACGATCTCGGTCCCGCGATCGATCCCGGCGTTGAGCGCGGGTCCGCCCTCGAACGATTCGGTCACGAACAGGCGATTGGTGCTGGTCAGCCCCAGGCGGACGCCGAACCCGGCGCTCGACCCCGAGTTGTAATAGGCATCCTCTTGGGCGATCGAGGTCAGATAGGTGAAGTAGCGATCCTTGTGCTGCGCGCGCGCGGTCGCGGTCAGCGCGTCGATATAATCCTCGACCGACGTATAGGGTGTCGGATCCAGGCTCGCCGGCAGCGTATCGGGGAACAGATACCATTCCTTGAGCTGCGCGAACGCCCAGTCCTGGCGCTCGCGCAGCGTGCATCCGGCGGCGGTCGGTGTCGGAGTCGCGGTTGGTGTCGGGGTAGGAGTCGGGGTCGGCGTTCCGCCGGTCGCGCCCGATCCGCCACCTGATCCGCCGCCGCCACCGCAACTCGATACCATGGCTAACGCGGCAGCAGCGCTCAACGCCTTGCCGAAGCGACTATTCCTCATACGACCCCCTTGACCCGGCGCCCCCTTGCGAGCCCCGACATTATCCTGCGCCGCTCGTGGGCGGTTGCCAAGGGCCTGAGCGCGCGTCATTTCGTCCATTATGACGCGTAAAATCATCCATATCGACATGGATGCCTTTTTCGCCTCGGTCGAACAGCGCGACGATCCGGCGCTGCGCGGGCGGCCGGTGGCGGTGGGATCGGCGACGGGGCGCGGCGTCGTCGCGGCGGCGAGCTATGAGGCGCGCACCTTCGGCGTGCGGTCGGCGATGCCCTCGGTCGTCGCCTTGCGCCGCTGCCCCGATCTGATCTTCGTGCCGCACCGGTTCGACGTCTATCGCAGCGTGTCGCGCCAGATCCGCGAGATTTTCGAGCACTATACCCCGCTGGTCGAGCCGCTGTCGCTCGACGAAGCCTATCTCGACGTCACCGCCAATCTGCGCGAGCTGCCCTCGGCGACCGCGACCGCGCGGGAGATCCGCACGCGCATCTTCGAGGCGACGGCGCTGACCGCCTCGGCCGGCATTTCGTACAACAAGTTCCTCGCCAAGCTGGCGTCGGATCACAACAAGCCCAACGGCCAGTTCGTCATCCCGCCGGGGACTGGCGCGGATTTCGTCGCGGGGCTGGAAGTCGGACGGTTCCACGGCATCGGGCCGCGCACCGCCGAAAAGCTCAATCGCCTGGGGATCATGACCGGCGCCGATCTGCGCGAGCGCGATCCGGCGTTCCTGCAGGCGCATTTCGGCAAATCGGGGCTGTGGTATCACAAGATCGCACACGGCGAGGATGATCGCGAAGTGACACCCGACCGGCCACGCAAATCGTCAGGGTCGGAAACCACGTTCGAACAGGATCTGACCACACCGGACCAGGTGCTCGAGCAGGTTCGCCGCATGGCCGACCAGGTCTGGTCATGGTGTGAGCGGACGCGGACGACGGGCAAGACCGTAGTGGTGAAGGTGCGCTACGCCGACTTCCGCATCGTCACGCGCAGCAAGACGCTGGGCAGCGCGGTCGCCAGCCATGCCGATCTGATCGGTGTGGCGGAGCGGTTGGTGGCGACGCTGTTTCCGTTGCGCGCGGGGATCAGACTGGTCGGCGTGACCTTGGCGACGCTGGAAGAAGAGGGGGCAGGGGAGCCGGAGTTGAATCTGCTCTCCAATACTCAATAAACGCTTCCCCGGCGAAGGCCGGGGCCCAGTTTCGTGCCCTCAGTTGGTGCGTGATTCGCTTTCGTGGATAATTTGCTGCAGCTGGGCCCCGGCCTTCGCCGGGGAGGTGTTGGATATCGGATTGGCGTCCGCTCAGCGAACGAACACCCGGAACTCCGCGCCGCCTTCCGGACCTTCGCCGACTTCGATCGTCCAGCCATGCGCGATCACGATCTGCCGCACCAGATTGAGGCCGACGCCCGTGCCCTTGGCGCGAGTGGTGAAGAATGGCAGGAAAATCTCGTTGCGCATCGCTTCGGGCACGCCCGGGCCGCGATCCGAGACCAGGATGCGCGTCCCGTCGCCGTCGCCAAGCAAGCGTAGTTCGACCAGCAGATGGTCGTCGCGCTCGCGTGTCGCCTGGGCGGCGTTGCGCAACAGGTTGATCAGCGCCTGGGCGAGCAGATCGGGATCGGCGTCGAGCTCGAGGTCGGGCGATACTTCGGTCGCGAGCGCGATGTCGGGCCATTCGGCGGCGAACAGCCGCTCGAGGTCGCGGACGAACGACGCGGCCTTGAACCGCTGGCGGCGCGGTTCGGGAACGTGCGCGACCGCGCGATACGATCGGATGAAATATTCCAGCCCTTCGGCACGCCGCGCGAGCGTTCCGGCGGCGGTGCGCGCAAGGTCGAGATCGGGATTCTGTTCGGCCAACACCTCCGCTGTGCTCGACGCGAGCGAGGTCACCGGGGTCAGCGAATTGAGGATTTCGTGCGTGAGGACGCGAACGAGGTCGGTCTGCGCCGCCATTTCGATCGCGTCGAGCGTCCCCTGGACCGGTTCGACGGTGATCGCGCGTGTCGTCAGGCCGAGCCGCTCGAGCGAGGCGTTGCGCACGATCGCACGCTGCGGGCCGGTTGGCGATCGCAGCAACAGCAGCTCGGCGGCGGGGGCGGCACCATCGGCCAGGCGTGCCGCGAAGGTTTCGCCATAGACGGTGAAATCTTCCGGCCGCGTCCCCTGATGCGCCGCGAACAGACGCCGCGCCGCCTTGTTGACCAGGGTTACGCCGTGATCGGCATCGACCGTCAGCAGCGCCACTGGAACGTCGTCGGTCAACGCTTCGAGGAATCGCAATTCCTCGACCGTGCGATCACGCTGCACCTGTAGTCCCCGCATCGCCGCGTCGAGCGCGCCGCCCAATGTGTCGAACCCGGCGCCGCCGCGGCCGTCGAACCGCGTCGAGAAATCGCCATAGCGCAGCGCTTCGACGAAGCGCGCCACGGTGCGATTGGTGCGGTCGATATGGTTGAGCAGGCCGCCGACCATCCCGAGCACGAGCAGGCCGGCGACGATCCTGACCGCGGCAAGGCCGGGGGTCGCGATCGCCACCGCCAGGCCGATCAGCGCGAGCAGGCAGGCGACCAGCCAGCCGACCAGGGTCAGCGCGAAGCGGCGGTCAAAGCCCATGCTTCTCCATTCGGCGATAGAGCGCGGCGCGCGACAGGCCGAGCTCTTGCGCGGCGGACGAGATATTGTAGCCGTGCTTCTTCAACGCTTCCTCGACCAACCGCCGCTCGACACGATCGAGATTGAGGTCAGACACCACCGGCTCGGTGGTGACGCGCGGCGTGCTTGCGGGCGCGAGAGCGAAGGCATCCGCCTCCAGCGGCCCATCGCCCGCCAGGATCACCGCCCGCTCGACAGCATGACGCAGCGCGCGGACATTGCCCGGCCAGTCGTGCGCGACCAGCGCGCCCAACGCCCCGGGCGACAGGTCCGGGCGCGGGCGTTTGTAGCGTTCGGCATAATGGCCGAGATAATGGTCGATCAGTGCCGGCACGTCCTCGCGGCGATCACGCAGCGGCGGCAGGTCGATCTCCACCGTGTTGAGCCGGAACAGCAGATCCTGGCGAAACTGGCGTTCGTCGCGCAGCATCGCCGGGGTCATGTTGGTCGCCGCGATCACCCGGATGTCGACCGGGATCGGCTGGTTCGCGCCGACCGGGGTGACCTTGCGCTGTTCGAGCACGGTCAGCAATTTGGGCTGGAGGTGGAGCGGCAGATTGCCGATCTCGTCGAGAAACAAGGTGCCGCCATCGGCCGCCTGGATACGGCCGACGCGGTCGGTGCGCGCGTCGGTAAAGGCGCCC
>DASVNU010000035.1:0-7130 GCA_036383655.1 Sphingomonas sp.
CTGGCGCGCCTACCGCGGCGGCGACGCTGCGGATCTGATCGCGGCTGGCGGCGATCGTGGTCGGCGAATCGAGCGTCAGGACCTTGAGCCCGGCGCGGCGATAGGCCGCGAGCGTCGTCTTGGAGGTGAAGCTCGACGCCACCACCAGATCAGGCTTGAGCGCGATCACTTCCTCAGCCGTTCCCGCGGTCGCGCGATAGCGCCGCGCAAGCCCGAGCGGGATCGAGGTCGCGCCCTGTTCCTGCGAATAATGGCTGATCGCCGTCACCCGGTCCGGCGCCAGCGCGAGCAGCAACTGGTCCGAACAGGGATTGGTCGAGACGATCCCCCCGGTGCTGGCGGGTTGCGCGCGTGCGCATCCCGCCAGCCCCAGGGCGATAAGGGCGATCAATGGCTTCAATTGAACTTCAGGCGAATGCCGCCATAAGCGGCGCGACCCGGCGTGCTGTAATATTTCACCACGGTATATTTCTCATCGAACAGATTATCGACCCGGCCATAGATCGAGAATTTGTCGCCGATTGGGAAGTCCGCGCGCAACCCGACGACGGTATAACCGTCGAGCCGGTTGAAATTGCCGGCATCGTCGAAACTGTCGCCGACACTGAGCACGGTCGCGCCGATCCCGAGACCGACCGGAGTCTTCCAGTCGATCGAGGCGCTGACCGACTGGCGCGGCCGCCGGGCTAGCTCGTTGCCGAAATTGAACCCGGGCGAGAGGTTGATCGAATCGATGAAGCTGTAGGACCCGCTGAGCGTCAGCCGATCGCTCGGGCGCACCGACAGCGCGAACTCGACGCCCTTGGCCCGGGCGCGATCGATATTGACGTAGGTGAAGGCCGGACCGAAATCGATCTGGTTGGTGGTGTCGCGGTGAAACCAGGTGATCCCGGCGACGATCCGACCGCCGACCAGCCGCTGTTCGACCCCGATGTCATAGCTTTGCGCGGTTTCGGGTTTGAGATTCTTGTTGCCGAACACCGACGTCCCGAACCGCCCGTAGAGCTGATAGAGCGTCGGCGCCTTGAACCCTTCGGCATAGCTGGCGCGGAAGGTCGTTTCGGTCGGCAGCGTATAGACCGCATTGGCGCCCCAGGTGGTGTGTCCGCCGAACGCCGAATCGTCGTCGTGGCGCACGCCGCCGGTCAGCGTCAGGCGATCGACCGGCGACACTATGGCTTCACCATAGAAGCTGGTGACGCCGCGCGTCGCGGCCAGATCGCCGTCGAAATAGCGCGTATTCTCGCGCTCGGCGCCGGCGACCAACCGGACGCCGTCGACCACCTGGAAATCGCCCTGATATTGATAGCGCTCGCTGCGGCCGCGGCCGAAGAAGCTGACGGCGGGACCGAATGCCGGGTCGTAATTGTCGCGATTGATATCGGCGATGGTGAAGGCGATGCGGTTCTTGAAGCGGCCGCCGAGGAAATCGGCGTTGAGCCCGGCATAGCCGTACAATTCCTGCGTCTTGGCATATTCGCCGTCATCGGCGGGCAGGAAGGTGACGCCGTCAAAGCCGTCGATATCGACCTTGCTGTGCGCATAATAGCCGCGCAGGTCGAGCTTGATATTATCGGCCAAGGCGATCTCAATCCGCCCGGTCGCGCCGATCTGGCGGTAGCCATCGGGCTCGGTCCCCGACGCCACGGCGGAGAAGCCATTGGTCTTGAGATAGCCGGCATTGAGCGACGCCGAGATGATCCCGCTCTTTCCCGACACGCCGCCATTGGCGAAGACGGTGTCGAAACTACCATATTCGACATTGCCGCGCGCCTGCAGGCCATAGCCCGGCTGCATCGTGGTGACGTTGACCACGCCGCCGATCGCCTGGCTACCCCAAGGCACCGAGTTCGGGCCGCGCAACACCTCGACGCGGTCGATCGACCCGGCGAGCAGGTTGGCGAAGTCGAACGCGCCGCCGGGCGACGAGGGGTCGTTGACCCGCACGCCATCGATCAGCGTCAACGTCTGGGCGTCCTCGGCGCCGCGAATGCGGACGGCGGTCAAGGCGCCGAGCCCGCCGTTGCGCGACACGGTGACGCCCGGCGTGGTCGCGAGCAGGTCGGACAGTGCGACGGTCTGGCGCTGCTCGATCGTCTGGCGGTCGATCACGGTTACCGCCTGGCCGATCGTCTCTGGCGCCTGCGGCACGCCGGTCGCGGTCACCACGATGTCGGTGCGGATCTGATCGGCGATCACGACGCTTTGATCGTCGTTATTCGCCGGCGTCTCCTGCGCCCAGGCAGGCGCGGCAATGGCGATCGCGGCGAATGCCGAGGTCGTGAGGATGGAAAACTTCAACATTGGACATGCCCCTTTGGCGGGGCCGCGGAGTCCGGATGCCTGAACGCGACACCCAGGCCCTTGGCCCGGTTCATGTCGTTCACGCGAGGAAAGCCCTCGTTCGCCCGGCACACCCCGTCCGCGCAAAGGATCGACCGTGGCGGGCAGGTCTCCTGGCTTCCGGGTCGTCGCGTCCGCCCCGCCTTCCCGACCTCACGATCAGTGGCAACATTGGGGCGACCGCTCTCCGGTCACAGTTGCGGGGGCAGCGCCGGCATCTCGACCGGACTTCCCTTTTGCTCCCCCTTGCGGGGAACCCGTCACGGCGCGGCGTCTATGCCGCAGCGCGGCAAAGCGCAAGCGGCGCGTGATGAGTCGTTTGCAGCTTCGCTGAGACGGTGCCGCCCTCCGCAGCCATTCCAACGATGCTGCGCATCGCCGGAACCTTGGGCTGCTCCGCCCGCTCCACCACCCGACCTCCCAATCAGATTATTCTATGGGTGGCCGGGCGGGGGAGCGGGCCGGCGCCGCAACTCCAATTTTCAAAACTCGAACGCGGTCTGCGCGGCGGGGGGCGGTTCGGTCGCCACCCCTTCGATCTCGAGCATGCGGACCTTGGCAAGCGCGCCGCCGGGCGCGGAGAAACCATGGACCCGACTGCCCGCGGCGAGCACACGATGGCACGGCACGATCAGCGGGATCGGGTTGCGCGCCATCGCCTGCCCGACCGCCCGCGCCGCCTCCGGCCCGGCGCCGAGCTCCCTTGCGACCGCGCCATAGGTCATCGTCTCGCCGCGCCCGATCGCACGCACGCGGTCATAGACGCGCGCAAAGAACGGCTCCTGCTCGCCGAGGTCGATCGCGACCGCATCGAAATCGACCGGCTCGCCCGCAAAATAGCGGATCGCGTCGGCGATCACCGCGGCGATGGCGGGGGGCGGATCGCCCGCCACGGCGTCTGGCAAGCGGCGAAGCAACGACCACTCCGCATCGCGTGCCGTTTCCCCAGGCAGGCGAAAGGCGGTGACCGCATCGCCGCTCCATGCGATCGCGGCGACGCCGTGCGCGGTCTCGAAGACACGATAACGATGGAGCGTAGCCATAACGTCAAGATCGGCGCGCCGGACCGCCAAATCAACCACCCGCGATCAGTCGGCGGCGACCGGCCCCGATGGCGCCTTCGGACGTCGCGCGATCCAGACGATCGCGATCATCGACAGCGCGATCCAGCCCGATATCCAGAACAAATCGTCGGCGGCGAGCAGATACGCCTGCCCCACCATCTGTCGCACGACCATCGCCGGCGCCTGCGTCGCGCTGACGCCGAGGTGGCGGAGCGTCTCCAGCGTTTGGGCATAGGTCGGCGCATAAGCGGTGAATTGATCCGCCAGCCGTGTCTGATGCATCGCCTCGCGCCGGTCGTACATCGTGGTGATCAGCGACGCGGCGAAGCTGCCGCTGGTGATGCGCGCGAAGTTGGAGATGCCGGTCGCCGACGGGATACGTTCGGGCGGAATGCCGTCGAGCTGGATCGTCAGCATGCCGAGGAAGAAGCAACTCATCGCCACGCCCTGGACCAGCAGCGGCAAGGTGAAATGCCAGACATCGGCCTCGGTGGTGAACCCCGACCGCATGAAGAACGACAGAGCGAACGCCCCGAACGCGAGCGTCGCCAGGAAGCGCGCGTCGATCTTTCCGCTCAGCCGCGCCATGATCGGGGTCAGCAGGATCGCCACCACGCCGCTCGGCGCCGCGACCAGCCCGGCCCAGGTCGCGGTATAGCCGAGCTGGGTCTGCATCCACAGCGGCATCAGCAGGACGTTGGCGAAGAACACCGCATAGCCCATGCAGAAGGCGATCGTGCCCAGCGCGAAATTGCGGTTGCGGAACAGGCGCAGGTCGACCGCCGGCTGCGCGTCGGTCAGTTCCCAGATCAGCCAGTAGATGAAGGCAAGGCCGGAGACGATCGCCGTCACCACGATGAACGGTGAATTGAACCAGTCGGCATCCTTACCCTGGTCGAGCACGATCTGCAGCGCGCCGACCCAGACCAGCAACAACAGCACGCCGACCGTATCGATGCGCAAATTGCGCGTCGCAGTCTCGCGCGACTTCAATCCGCGCCAGCATATGAGTGCGCAGAACAGCCCGACCGGCACGTTGATCAGGAAGATCCAGCTCCAATGATAATTGTCGGAGATGAAGCCGCCCAGGATCGGCCCGGCGACCGGTCCGATCAAGGTCGTGATCGACCACACGCCGAGCGCGGTCGAGCGTTTGTTGGGCGCGAAGATCGAGATCAGCAACGCCTGACTACCCGGGATCATCGGGCCCGACACCGCGCCCTGGAGCACGCGGAACAGGATCAATGAATTGAGGTTCCAGGCGATACCGCACAGGAACGAGGCGGCGGTGAACAGCAGGACCGAGACGACGAAGGTCCGCACCACGCCGAACCGGCCCATCAGCCAGCCGGTCAGCGGCACCGCGATGCCGTTGGCGACCGCGAACGAGGTGATCACCCACGTCCCCTGATTGGTGCTGACGCCGAGATTGCCGGCGATCGTCGGCAGCGAGACATTGGCGATCGTCGAGTCGAGCACCTGCATGAACGTGCCGAGCGCGAGCGCGAAGGCGATGATCGCGAGCGCCCCGCCCTTGAGCGGGGCCGGGCCGGCGACGTTGGTCACCGCACGCGGCCGGCATTGGCGGCGATGATCGCGTTGATCTGCGCATCGACCGCGGTGCCGCCGACATCGCTGGTCTGCGGCGCATAGGGCTGCGCCGACTGGCCGCCGAGCACGGGACCGGAGGTATCCGCCGTATCGACCTCGGCGTTGACCGACAGGCCGATGCGCAGGGGATATTTGTTGAGCTCGCGCGGATCGAGCGTGATCCTGACCGGCACGCGCTGGACGACCTTGATCCAGTTGCCGCTGGCGTTCTGCGGCGGCAGCAAGGCGAAGGCGTTGCCGCTGCCTGCGCCCAGACCGGAAACCTTGCCGTGATATTTGATCTTGCCGCCATAAGTGTCGGTGGTGATCGTCACCGGCTGGCCGATGCGCAAATCAGCAAGCTGCGTCTCGCGGAAATTGGCGTCGATCCACACGCGGTCGAGCGGCACAACCGCCATCAACGGCGTGCCCGCCGCGATCTGCTGGCCGATCTGGACGCGGAGCTGCGCGACGACGCCGGCGACCGGCGTGATCAGCGTCATATGGCTGCGACGGATCGCGGCGCGGCGATAATCGGCGATCGCCGCGAGTACCGCGGGATTGCTGCGGATATCGGTGCCCTGGACCTGGGTGTTGGCTTCGGCGACCTTGCTCTGCGCGAGCGTCACCGAGGCGGTCGCGGTCTTCACCGAATCGGCGGCATGCGCGACTTCCTCGCCCGACACCGCGCCCTCGCCGGCCGCGCTGCGCCGGCGCGACAAGTCGTTGCGTGCGCGTGAAAGTTCGGCCTGCGCCTGGGTCAGCTCGGCCTGCGCCGAATTGACCTGTGAGAAGTTACCGCGCACGCCGCGCACCGCGCGACCGAGCTGGGCAGCGGCGGCCGCGAGATCGACATCGGCGGTCGCCGGATCGAGCGTCACCAAAGTCTGGCCCGCGGCCACGCGCTGGGTATCGTCGGCATAGAGCCCCAGCACCGTGCCGGGATCGCGCGCGGTGATCGCGATCGTGTCGCCGCCGACATAAGCGTCGTCGGTGCTTTCGCGCGGGCCGACCAGGAAGAACGCCCAGATCGCATAAACCAGCGCAGCCAGGACGATGATCGCGGTCACGATGACCAGCAGCCGTCGACGCGTGTTCCGCTTGGCCGGCTCGACCACCGGCGGCACGGGAGCTGCCGGCGCCGCCGGGGCCCGCAGCACCGATTCCTCGGCGATCACCTCGGCCGGCGTTTCGCGGATCGGCAGGTCGTGCAGATTGTCGGTCATTGAGCGGCTTTCGGGCTGGAAAGGGGAGACATGGCAGCGGGATCGAACCCGCCGCCAATCGCGACCAGGAGCTGAACCTGGGCGACGGCCTTGTCGGCCTGGAGATTGACGCTGTCCTGCTGCGCCTGGAGCAGGCGCACATCGTAGTTGATCAGGTCGAGCCGCGAGCTCAGGCCTGCCGACACGCGCACGTTGTTCAGGCGGCGAACCTCGGCGAGCCCGGAGGTGCTCGCACGCTGCTGGCCGATATCGTCGTCGAGCGTCTTCAGCCGGCTGAGCAGATCGGCGGTCTCACGAACCGCGCCCAATACCTTGCCATTATAATCGGCGATCGATTCGTCGACCGCGGCGGTCGCGCCGGCATAATCCGCGCGCAGCTTGCCGCCTTCGAAGATCGGCAAATGGATCGCCGCGCCACCGCCATAGGTCGAGGCATTGCTCGAGAAGAGATTGCCGATCCCCAGCGCCTGCAGGCCGACCAGCCCGAGCAGATTGACGTTGGGGTAATAGGCCTTGCGCGCGACCTGACGCCCCGCCGACGCCGCCGCGATCCGCGCCTGCGCGGCGAGGATGTCGGGACGACGCGACAGCAGGTCGGCAGGGAGTGCGCCCGGCAGGGGCGGCAAGGTATCGAGCTTAAGTGCGGTCGGCGCGATCGTCGGATAATAATCCGCGCCGCGTCCGGCGAGCAGCGCCAGCGCGTGGACGAGCAACTCGCGCTGTCCCTGCGCACGCACCAGCGCCTGGCGCGCGTCGGCCAGCAACACGTCCGCCGCCTGGACATCGATGTTGCTGTCGAGCTGGCTACGCACGCGGATCCGCGCGAACTTCGCCGATTGCTCGCGCTGCGCGATGGTCGATTGCGCGAGCGCGACCTGGCGTTCGGCACGCGCGAGTTCGACATAGG
>DASVNU010000036.1:0-2529 GCA_036383655.1 Sphingomonas sp.
CCAATCCCGCCGCGATCATGGCGGCGTTGGCGAGCGCATCGTTGCGAGCGGACAGGAACGCGGCGCGGGTAAGGCTTCCGCTATGATGCCGGTGCCTCGCCAGCAGGAACGCGCAAAACAGGTTGATCGCCAGCGCGCCGGCCGCCGTAACCGAAAGCCCGAACGGCGACGGCGCGACCGGCGCATGGAACTTTTCCCACGCTGTCCACAATGTCGCGAGACCGGGCACCAGCAGGATCGCTGCCAGCGCCATTCCGACACGGGCACGGTTCTTCGCCGTCCAGCCCAGTGCGGCAAAGATCATGACGTTGACCGACGCGTCTTCGAGAAAGTCGACGCTATCGGCGAACAGCGATACCGAACCGATATGCAATGCGACCGCGAATTCGACGCCGAAATAGGCAAGATTGAGCGTTGCGACCCATAAAACGGCGCGCCGCAAGGGGTGGTCCGGATGGTCGCTTTTCATCGCCGGGTGGTAGCAATGCCGTCGATCGATAGAAAGCAAACTGGGGCGGCGCGGTCGCACGATCGATGCCCATGTGATATCCGCGCGGCCTGATCATTGCGCTTGACAGAGGAAGGCCGCGAAGTCGCCAAACAAAGACCGCCAAAAATCGGACGCCGTCTCGAACATTGACCAACGCTCCAATGAAAGTAAGTTCATCAACATGATCAAGCGTCAGCGCCTAGTCCGTGGTCTTGGCAAAATATGCGAAGCCGGGACGCTAATGGTCGTAGGTGCTTGGCTCTTGGCAACCTATCTTACTTACGCAAACCCTCAACTTGCACATGCATTGAAAGATGTCAGGGCAGGGTTTCCGGTCGCATTTTGGGCATTCTGTCTGCTCGGCTCATTTTGTCGTCCAAGAGAAGAAGCGCCCAGTCCTAATGGTCCGTCTCCGCGATGGAGCGGGGTTGCGGTCGTTGTCGCCACTGGCGGTGCTGGCGCGATCTTCGTGGCGAACTCGTCCACCCCAGGCAATTATATTGCCTTGTCCGCGATTGTGGTGGGCACGCTTGTCATTGCCGCGTTGGTCTGGCGGTTCGCGACGATCCACGCCGCGGAAATTGGCGAAGCGAGGTTCGTCAACAACGGCTAGCGGTTATCGACCCTCCAGAGTGACTATAAGCTATTGTAATTATGTGGCAAATTAGTCTTGGCGACAGGGTCGAACCTGCGACCCCCACACCCCGCGTGATGCGCTATCAGGCTGCGCTACGCCCCGACCAGAGCGAACCCGCATCCTATCGGTGCGGGCCGGGGGGAATGGGGAATCGTTGCTCGCGGCACCCTAACACCCTTGCCCTTGTCAATCGTTGCGATTGAGGCCCTAATCGCGGTCAATGCGCGCCAACGATCTTATAGCCGGCTTGTGCGTCGCCGGTCTGATGCTTCCCGAAGGGGTCGCCTATGCCGGCATCGCGGGATTGGCGCCGCAGCATGCGATATTCGCGGGGATTGCCGGGTGCCTTGCCTATGCCGCGGCCGGACGAAGCCGTTTTGCGATCGTCTCCGCAACCTCATCCTCGGCGGCGATCCTGGCGGCGACACTGGCGGTCATGCCCCTGTCGGGTACGGATCGCGCGGCGCTTGCCGCCATCGTCGTCGCTATCTCGGGGCTGCTGTTCCTCGCCGCGGCCGCCGCCCGGCTGGGCGGGTTGACCGGTTTCATCTCCCGGCCGGTGCTGCGTGGCTTTGCGCTGGGTATCGCCGTTACCATCATTCTCCACCAGCTGCCGATCGTGACCGGCGTCGGCGTCCCGTCATCCGGCATATTCGCGTTCTGCGTGGCGTTGGTCGGATCGGCGCCGGCTTGGCACGTCGCAAGTATCGCGACGGGGTTGACCGCGTTGGTCGTCCTTCTGGCGCTGCGTCGATACCCCGCCATTCCCGGCGCCCTCATCGTGCTCATCGGCGGGATTCTGGCGGCGCATTGGCTTGGTCTTCAGGACCATGGTGTCGCGATGGTCGGCGCGGTCGATACCGCATTGCCGATGCCGTCGTTGCCGCGGCTGGGATGGGCGGACTATTCCCGGCTGGCGCAGCTCACCATCCCGCTTGTCCTCATCCTGTTCGCCGAATCCTGGGGAACCATCCGCACGATGGCGCTGCGCCACGACGACGTGGTCGACGCCGATCGCGAGCTTGCGGCGCTCGGCATCGCCAATCTCGCCAGCGCGCTCGTTCAGGGCATGCCGGTCGGCGCCGGCTTCTCGGCCGGATCGGCGAGCGAGGCGGCGGGATCGACCAGCCGGATGACCAGCGTCGTCGCCGCGCTGGGCCTCATCGTCATTGTCCTGTTCGCGATGCCGCTGATCGCGACGTTGCCCGAACCCGTATTGGCGGCGGTGGTGATCGCCGCGTTGATCCATGCATTGGACCCCACGCCGATCCTCCGGCTTTGGCGGCTCGATCGCGACCAATATGTCGCCCTTGGGGCAGCGGGCGGCGTGCTCGTGCTCGGCGTGCTCGACGGCATGTTGCTGGCGATCGCATTGTCGCTGGCGGCCTTGGTGCAACGTCTT
>DASVNU010000037.1:0-1748 GCA_036383655.1 Sphingomonas sp.
GTGCAGATCGAACCCGCGGTTGCCGGCGAGCTGATCGACACGGCGGTCAACATGGGGCCGTCACGCCCCAACCGCTGGTACCGATTGACGATGAACGCGCTGGGCGGCGCGCGCCTGCCCGACAGCATGTCATCGCTCGGCCCTTCCGACGTCGCGGCCTATCGGATGCTCCAGGCGAGGCTCGGCGCCTTCCAGGCCTGTGTCGCGACGCTCGACGCGCTCGATGCCCGGCAAGCGGCGGAATATCGTCGCCTTGCCGCCGCCAATGCCAGGCTGCGCGCCTTCCTCAAGGGATGGCTGCGCAATCGGGTCGGCAATGTGGATCGCCGATCGTGCGGAAAAGGATTCGGCTGATGGGCTTCCTGATCTCGCTCGCGCTCGGCTGGAAATGGCCGGACTGGGCCGCTCGCCTGTTCGGCTGGGCCGTACCAATCCTGGTCGCGATCGCTGCCGCCGGCGCCATGGTCGCGCTGATCTATCACCGGGGCGAAACCGCCGGCGGCGCCAAGGTCCAGATGCAGGCCGAGACCGCGCACGCCAGGACCGTCGCTGCCGCGCGGGCGGACGAACGCCAGGCGCAGGCGACCGTCGATGCCATCGGCAGCCGTGTCGCGGTCGCCGACGGCCAAACCGCCACCCTCGTCCGATCCAGGATTGTGGAGATACACGATGCGCTCGACGCGACGCCCGCCGCGGTCCCGACAAGCGGCAATCCTGCTGCTTCCGCTGCTCCTTTCGATGCCGGCCGGGTGCGCGCATCTCTCAACGCCGTCGTCGCTGACGCGAACCGAGCGGCCGAGGCTGCCGACGCTGAGCGATGAGGCGACAAAGACCGAGCGCCTGCCGACCCTGACCGGCCGGAAATCGGGCGAGCTGATCCTGATCGACAAAGGCGAATATGGCGAGCAACTCGACTTGCTCGCCGAGGCGATCGGCGCGGTGGCGCGGCTCAACATCCGGCAGGGCGCGCGCAACAGCTATGACCGCTGCGTCAAAGCGATCTTTGAGACCGGGAAGGTGCCGGCGACCTGCCCGACCGACCCTGGATCCAGATCTCCGTAACGCCGCTGAATAACGCCGCCGAATGATGTCGATGAGCCAAGCCGCCTTCCCTTCGGGGAAGGCGGCTTTTTTTGTGTCCGATGCGGCGGCGGTCAGGCCGCGATCGCGGTCGCCTCGACCTTCGCCTTCTCGAGCGCCGACGCCCGCACGTCGGGGCTGATCGCAACGCCCTCCGCTCGAACGAAGTCGATATCGGTCACGCCCAGGAACCCGAAGAATCCGCGGAGATAGGTTTCCTGATGGTCGAGCCAAGCCTGTCCGGTGTCCGATCCGTAAAAGCCGCCGCGCGCCGAGGCGATGATCAGCTTGCGTCCGCCCGCCAGTCCCTCGGCACCCTTCTCGCCATAACGGAACGTCGTGCCGGCGATGGCCAGGCGATCCATCCATGCCTTCACACTGGACGGAATGCTGAAATTGTACATCGGCGCCCCGATCACGACGATGTCGGCGGCGAGGAACTCGTCGGCCAACGACGTGTCGCCGAGATCGCCCAGGGTCACATGCCCGAGGGGATCCCGGGCAAGGTCGCGGCGCCGGATGTCAGCATCGGGATAAAGCGCGCTCAATCGGGCGATCGCCGCGTCCCCGATCGCGCGGGTAACGCTGTTTTCCGCGGTGATGCTGCTGTCGACGTGAAGGATGATCATGATGCCTCGCTGGTATTGATTAGTTACTGAGGCACGCTA
>DASVNU010000038.1:0-3118 GCA_036383655.1 Sphingomonas sp.
TCGATGCCAAAGGCGCGATCGTCGCGCTCGACACGATCACCACCGGCCAGTCGTTCATGATCGGCACGCCGTTCTTCGACGCCAAGGAAGCGTTCGACGATGCGATGGTCGAAGGGCTGACCAAGTCGGTTTATGGCTTCCCCAATTACCGCGTCGGCGTGAACGTGATGAAGAACGGCGTACCCACCTTGTGGTGGCGCTCGGTCGGCAACACCCACACCGCCTATGTGATGGAAACCTTCCTCGACCGGCTGATCGAGCTCGGCAAACAGGACCATATTCGGGCGCGGCTCGCAGTGATGAAAGAGGAGCGGGCCAAGACCGTGCTCAAGCGCGTCGCCGAGCTCGCCGGCGGCCTGACCGCCAAATCGGGCCGCGCGCGGGGCGTTGCCTTCCACAAGAGCTTCGGATCGTACGTCGCGCAGATCGCCGAGGTCTCGGTCGGCGCCGATGGCCTGCCCAAGGTACACAAGATCTGGGCGGCGATCGATTGCGGCGTGCCGATCAATCCCAATGTCATGCGCGCGCAGGTCGAAGGCGGCATCGGCTATGGCCTGGGCCACGCGCTCTACGCAGAGATCACGCTGGGCGAGGGCGGAATGGTGCGGCAGTCGAACTTCGACACCTATCGGTCCTTGCGGATCGGCGAGATGCCCGACGTCGAGGTCGCGATCATCAAGTCGGCCGCCGACCCGACCGGGATCGGCGAACCCGGCCTGCCGCCTGCCGCGCCCGCGGTGGCTAATGCCTGGCGCCGGCTGACCGGCAAGGTGGTCGAACGATTGCCGTTCGCGCATCCTTCCAACCTTGCGACGCTGGGAGGAAAGGCATGATCTCGCTCCCGCGCTTCGGCGTTGTCGCGCTGATCGCTTCGGTCATCATCCTGCCTCTGTCGATCGCGCATGGCGGCGAGGCGTCGGGGTTGAAGCCTGCCAGCGCCTTTGCCGGCATTGCCGACCGCAATGCGCGCTCGGCTGCGATCTTCACGGAGATGGGCAAGGTGCTGATGTCGCCTCGCTGCCTCAATTGCCATCCGCGCACCGACAGCCCGACTCAGGGCGATGCGATGCTGCTCCACTCGCCGCCGGTGACGCGCGGACCCGACGGGTTCGGTGCGGCTGGCATGGAATGCGCGACCTGCCATGGTCCGCGCAACGCCGCGTTCGGCAATGGCGGCGGATCGGTTCCCGGCAATCCAAAATGGCACCTCGCGCCGCGCAGCATGGCCTGGCAGGGGCTGTCGCTCGGCCAGATCTGCGCGGTGATCAAGGATCCGAAACGCAACGGCGGGCTCAGCCTCGAGCAATTGATCGACCATAATGGCAAGGACGATCTGGTCGGCTGGGGCTGGAAGCCGGGACCTGGGCGCGAGCCGGCGCCGGGGACGCAGGTAGAGTTTGGCGCGCTTACAAAGGCTTGGATCGAAACCGGCGCGGCTTGCCCGAAGTGAGCTATTCCCCTCCCGCTCGCGGGAGGGGTTAGGGGAGGGCGTGTCGATAAAGTCCTGCCGTCGGCGATTTGGGACACGCCCTCCCCCCGTCCCCTCCCGCTTGCGGGAGGGGAGAAGAAAATGCTGCACCTTAACCCGCAGCAAAATGGTCGCTTGACGCAATCGGTAACCAGACTCAGGATGATCCCATGACAAGCACCGATCCAGCCGCGTTCTTTCGCGAGATGCTGGGCGAATGGGAGAAGATGGCCAACAAGGTCGGGGGCGACTTCGCCCGATCCGACGAATTCGCCCGTGCGATGCACGGCGCCACTGCTGCGACGATGAGCACGCAGGAAGCGATCAGCGCGATGATGACCCGCGCGCTCGCCGCCGCCAACATGCCGAGCCGTACCGAGATCGAGGATTTGTCGGGGCGGCTGGGACGCATCGAGGATCAGCTCGGGCGGATCGAAGCGGCGCTCGGCGCCAAGCCCGACCGTACGCCGCGGCCCAAGCCCAGCCGCACCCGCAAGCCGCCGGAGCAGAAGGGCTGACCGCGCTGCCCACCCATATTCCCGCGAACGCAGGAATCCAGGGTCACGAGCGGGTCGCTTGGGGCCTTGGGCTCCTACCGTCCCAGGAGCACGACTAGGTGGCGACCGCCGCCTTCGATCTCGCCGACAACGCCGCGCGTGAGTTCGAGCGCGCGATGCAGCGCAACCTCAAGGGGCTCGATTACTTCCAGACCAGCGGGCCAACGCTCGGCGCCACCCCCAAGGACGTGCTGATCGAACGCGGTACGATGCGGCTCTATCACTATCACCCGCGCACCGACGACGTGTACCGCGTGCCGTTGCTGCTGGTCATGGCGACGACCAATCGCGGCTACATCTTCGACATGGTGCCGGGGCAGAGCCTGGTCGAATATCTGCTCGACGCCGGCTTCGACGTCTTCATGCTCGACTGGGACGCGCCGCGCGCCGACGAACGCAACCTCAGCCTCGAAAGCTATGTGCTCGATTTCCTCCCCGCCGCGGTCGCGCAGGTGAAACAGGAAAGCGGCGAGGACGATGTCACCGTTGTCGCTTATTGCTTCGGCGGTGTGCTGTCGTTGTTATGGGCATCGCTCCATCCCGACGATGGGCTGGCCAATCTCGTCACCTTCACCACGCCGGTCGACTTTTCCCGGATGGAGATGTTCCAGAGCTGGGCCGATCGCCGCTTCTTCGACGTCGACCGATTGGTCGACACGTTCGGCAATTGCCCGGGCGACTATCTCTACACCGCGTTCGACATGCTGCGTCCCGGCCAGCGCGCGGCGGGCAATATCCGGCTCTACGACAATCTGTGGAACGACGACTTCGTGAAATCGTATCGCATGTTCGATCGCTGGTCGGCCGACATATTGCCGCTGGCGGGCGAATATTTTCGCCAGACGACCAAGAAACTGATGTGGGGCAACGAACTGCTCGAGGGCGCGCTTGAGGTCGGCGGGCGCCGCGTCGATCTGGGCGAGATTACGGTACCGTTCCTCCATGTCGCCGCCGAACACGATCATATCGTCCCCACCGCCGCGTCGGCGCCGCTGATCGGGCTGGTCGGATCGAAGGACAAGAACGAGATCGTGTTGAAGGGCGGGCACGTCAGCCTGGTCGCCGGCGGCAATGCGATCAAGCGGCTATGGCC
>DASVNU010000039.1:0-13442 GCA_036383655.1 Sphingomonas sp.
CCGCCGGCCAATCCGGCGGGCTGGCTCTATCGCGTCGCGACCCGCGTCGCGCTTGATGCGCTGCGCCACCGCGCGGTGCGCGACGCGGCCGACCTGCCGCCGCCCGACCCCGAACCGACCGCGGAGGACTTGATGACGGCCGCGCCGCTGATCCCCGACGAACGGCTGCGGCTGGTCTTCATCTGCTGCCACCCCGCGATCCATCCCGACGCGCGCGCGGCGCTCACGCTCCGGCTGGTGTGCGGCCTGTCGGCGCAGGAGATCGCGCGTGCTTTCCTGATCGCCGAACCCGCGCTGCTGCAACGGCTGACCCGCGCCAAGCGCAAGATCGCCGATGCCGGCGTGCCGTTCGAGGTGCCCGGCCCCGATCATTGGACCGAACGGCTCGACGCCGTGCTATCGACGCTCGAGGTCGCTTATGCGCATGCCCATGCCGACAGTGCCGGCACCGGCCGCCACGCCGGCTATGCCGACGAGATGCTGGGAATCACGGCCGCCCTGGCGACGATGCTGCCGACCGAACCGGAGGTCAGGGCGCTAGCCGCGACCGTCCGCTTCGCCCAGGCGCGGCGCCCGGCGCGGGTCGATGCCGACGGCGTGATGGTCCCGCTCGCCGAACAGGATCCGGCGCGGTGGGACGCGGCGCTGATCACCGCAGGCCGCCGCTATCTCGCCGGCGTGCTGACGCATCCGTTCGGGCCGCGCGGCATCCAGGCGCTGATCCATGCCGAGTGGTGCGCGCGCGTGTCGCTTGCCGATCCCGCCCCCTGGCCCGCGATCCTGACGCTGTACGACGCGCTCCTCGTCCGACGCGACGATCCCGTCACCCGGCTCAATCGCGCGGTGGCACTGGCCGAAGTGCGCGGGCCGGCGATGGCGCTCGAGGAAGTCGATGCGCTCAGCCATGCGGGCCTCGCTGGTTACCTCCCCTATCACGCGTTGCGGGCCGACCTGTTGGCGCGGCTCGGGTTCACCGATGCCGCACGTCAGGCATATGATGCCGCGTTGGCGCTAGGGCCGACCGGCGCGGAGCGTCGCTGGCTCGAGCGGCGGCGATCGAAAGCTATGGATTGACGCCCCTTTTCCACCGCCGGTCAATCGGGATCGCCAGCAGGAATGCAGGTGCCGACCCAACCAGAGGCTGCGTCGGCCAGGATCATCGTCCCAGATCGAAACGCCGGAAGCTCGGAATGGGTATGCCAATCCGCGTACCCCATTGCGAATCGCCGGCTTTCCGGCCATCTCGGCCCTACTGCTTTGGCAAACAGCAGCATCACTTGGGGCCGCCTTTTGGCGGCCCCTGTTTTGTATGGCCTATTTCATCTGCCGTTTGGCCGACGCCATCGTCGCCTTGCCATAAGGCGGCTTCAATCCGGCCAGCCTGGCGATATCGAAGCGTGACTGGCGGTACACCGTTTTGGCGTGGCTGAACGTCCTGAACCCATCATGCCCGTGATAGGCGCCCATCCCCGACGGGCCGATCCCACCGAACGGCAATTCCTCGTTGGAGATGTGGAAGATCACGTCGTCCAGCGTCACCCCGCCCGAGATCGTGCGGTCGAGCACACGGCGGCGCTCCTTGTCGTCGCTGCCGAAATAATAGAGGCCGAGCGGGCGGTCGCGGCGGTTCACCTCGGCGATCGCGCTGTCGATATCGTCATAGCGCCGCACCGGCAGGATCGGCCCGAAAATCTCCTCCTGCATCACCGTCATGTCGTCGGTCGCGTCGCGGATGATGTGGAGCGGCATCTTGCGGCTGTTCGACGCGGCGAAATCCTCGTTGGCCGGATTGATCGTCTCGATCGTCGCCCCCTTGGCGCGCGCGTCCTCCAGCCAGTCCTGCAGTCGCTGGTGATGACGATCGTTGATGATCGATGTGTAATCGGGATTGGCGAGCAGGGTCGGGTACATCGCCGACACCGATTGCTTGAGGCCGTCGACCACCGCTTGTTCCTGGTCCGACGGTACCAGCATGTAATCGGGTGCCAGGCAGATCTGTCCGGCATTGAGCATCTTGCCGATCGCCACGCGCTCGGTGCCGCGCTTCACGTCGGCCGATCGGCCGAAGATCACCGGCGACTTGCCGCCGAGTTCGAGCGTCACCGGGGTCAGATTGTCCGCCGCGGCGTGCAATATGTGCCGGCCGATCCCGGTCGCACCGGTGAAGATCAGATGATCGAATGCGAGGCCGGAAAATTCCTTCCCGATCTCGGGCCCGCCCGACACGAAAGCGAGTTCGTCCGCGGCGAAATATTGGGGGCAGATTTCCTCGAACAGGGCGGCGACGCGCGGCGTGAACTCGCTGGTCTTGACCATCGCGCGGTTGCCCGCCGCCAGTACCCCGGCCAGCGGCGCCATGATCAGATTGACCGGGAAATTCCACGGCGAGATCACGCCGACCACGCCCTTGGGCTGGAATTCGATCCATCCCTTGGCACCGAGCAGCCCGAGCGGGGCGGTGACCGGGCGGCGCTCCGGACGCGACCAGCGATCGACGTGCTTGAGCGCGTGCTTGAGCGGCGCGACCGAGGCGGCGATATCGGTCAGCATCGATTGCTCGCGGCTGCGATGTCCGAAATCCTCGCTCAATGCGTCGCACAAGCGGTCGGCGTTGTCGGCGATCATCGCGGCGGCGCGCTTCAGCCGGTCCTTGCGCACGCCGAGTCCTACCGGCAGTTCCGCCATGAACGCCGCGCGTTGCCCCGCCAGGATGTCGTGCATCGTCATCGCTTCGTTCCTCTCCGATTATTCAGGCGCAGCCGATCGCTCCGGCGACCGGTATCACGACGCTGACTTGCCCCTTGCGGTCGATGCGGAGCGTCGCATCGGCAATCGACCCGCTGTTCGGTGCACTGGCGTCGGTCTTCACGGTGACCTGCAGAGTCGCCGTTGCGCCGCCGCCCTTATATTCGGTGATCTGCGAGTAACCGAGCCCGCCGATCCCGTTCTGCGCGCTGATCGGAAGGTCCGCCACCTTGCCGTTGATCGTCAGCCGCAACGACGCGGGATCGGTGGTCGCCATCGCCACCAGCGCCATGCTCGGCGTCCGCGTCCACAGGAACGCCGCGCACCCCTTGGCAGGCAATCGTTGCGGCGGCAGCGCGCTGATCGGCAGCCCGTCGACCGAGGAGACGAGCGGGTCGATAACCTGTGGCGCGGGCGGCGGCGCGGGCGGCGGCGCCGCAGTCTGCGCCACGGCAGGCGCGGAGATCACGAACAGAGCGAGCGGCAACGTCCTCATCGCCATGGTTGCTATCATGCGTTGACGTTAAGGGTAAGCGGAGATCGCCGTCAGCCGGTCGCCCTGTTGCCGATCAGTATTTCCATCATCCTCGCCTGGCGAACGCATGGCGTCGCCGAATTGCCGTCGCGCGATTTGAATTCGTCCGCGCCCGCGCCTAGATCGCGCCCAGCATCCATCCGGAGTTTCCCATGACCGCCGATCCGATCGTCATCCTGTCCTATGCCCGCACCCCGATGGGGAGCTTTCAGGGCACGCTGACCGGCGCCAGCGCGACGCAGCTCGGTGCGACCGCGGTCAAGGGCGCGGTCGAGCGCGCGGGCGTCGATCCCAAGCAAATCGAGCGCATCTATATGGGCTGCGTGCTCCCCGCCGGGCTTGGTCAGGCGCCGGCACGCCAGGCGGCGATCAACGCGGGTCTCGGTGACCATGTCGAGGCGACCACGGTCAACAAGATGTGCGGATCGGGCATGCAGGCGACGATCATGGGCAGCGAGGCGCTCGCCGCCGGATCGGTCGACCTCATCGTCGTCGGCGGCATGGAGAGCATGACCAACGCACCGTATCTGTCGATGCGCCATCGCGGCGGCGCGCGGATCGGGCACGATGTGCTCAAGGATCACATGTATCTCGACGGGCTCGAAGATGCCTATGAGCCCGGCAAGCTGATGGGCGCCTTCGCCGAGGAAACCGCGCAGGAATATCAATTCACCCGCGCCGCGCAGGACGATTACGCCATCGCCAGCCTCGAGCGCGCGCAGGCGGCGCAAAAGTCGGGCGCGTTCGAGCGCGAGATCGTCGCGGTCGAGGTGGTCGGCCGTAGGGGCACTGACACGATTGTGCTCGACGAGCAGCCGGCCAAGGGCGACGCGTCGAAAATCCCGACGCTCAAGCCCGCCTTCGCCAGGGACGGCACGATCACCGCCGCCAATGCCTCGTCGATCTCCGATGGCGCCGCGGCTTTGGTGCTGACCCGCGCCTCGGTCGCCGACAAGCTCGGCAAGAAGCCGGTCGCGCGGATCGTCGCCCAGGCAGCACACGCGCATGCCCCGGCCAAATTCACCACCGCGCCGGTCGCCGCGATGCAGAAGGCGCTCGACAAGGCCGGCTGGAGCGTTGCCGATGTCGACCTGTTCGAGGTCAACGAGGCGTTCGCGATCGTCGCGATGATTGCGATGCACGACCTCGGCATCCCGCACGACAAGATCAACGTCAATGGCGGCGCCTGCGCGCTCGGCCACCCGATCGGCGCCAGCGGCGCGCGCATCCTGACGACGCTGGTCTCGGCACTTCAGGCACGCGGGCTCAAGCGCGGGATGGCGTCGCTCTGCATCGGCGGTGGCGAGGCGACGGCGGTCGCGGTTGAACTGATCGATTGATCAGGGGGCGTCTGCCGGGCGATGCCGCCTTTAACGGCGATTGCGTCCGTAAGGCGCGGTGGTTTCCGATTGAGAGAGGAATGCCCATGAGCCGGCCCCCGCTTCCGCCGTTCACCGAGCAGACCGCGATCGAGAAAGTGCGGGCCGCAGAAGATGGCTGGAACACGCGCGATCCTGCCCGCGTGGCACTTGCCTACACCCCCGACTGCAGCTGGCGGAACCGAGTGGAGTTCCCGCGGGGGCGCGCGGAAATTGAGGCCTTTCTCACCAGGAAATGGTCGCGCGAACTCGATTACCGGTTGATCAAGGAGCTTTGGACGTTTTCGGGAAATCGCATCGCGGTGCGATTCGCCTATGAATATCATGACGATAGCGGTCAGTGGTTCAGGGCCTATGGCAACGAGAATTGGCAATTCGACGCAGACGGCCTGATGGAATTGCGCATCGCCAGCATTAACGAACACCCGATCGCCGAGGCTGACCGCAAGTTCCGCTGGGCGATCGGCCGCCGGCCCGACGACCATCCAGGCTTGAGCGACCTCGGCCTATAATCGCGACCGACCGCGCGGCTCTGCGCGTTTTGTCGATTCAAAGCTCGAGCGTGAAATATCGACTGAAGCTGGTGTCGCTGTATCCGCCAAACGGCGCACACGGTACGAACCGGGCGCGCTCGTACATTGCCCAAGCCGGAGCGAACGGCGCGTTACTGCCCGTTTCCAGGCTCAACCGCCGATAACCCCGCGCCTTTGCCTCCGCGATGATATGGTCGAGCATTCTTGCCCCCACGCCGCGCCTCAGCGCGGTCGGTGCGGTGCGCATCGACTTGATCTCACCCTGCGTTACGTCGAGCTCCTTCAACCCGCCCATCCCGAGCAAGTCGCCGCCGTCCCATAAGGTCCAGAAGGTCACCGACGGATGTCTCAACCCCGACAGATCGAGCGCGAACACGCTGTCGGGCGGCGAAATCTCGTGCATCGAGCGGAGATGGTATTCGACCAGCGCGACCACCTCGGGCCGCGAGACGTCGTCGACCTCGATCCGCATCAGTCGATCGTTTCGGCCGCGTCGACGCCCCACAGATGGCTGATCTCGACGAAGCCCCCGCGGCCCGTCACGTCGAGATAGCACCAGCCATCGCCGCACTTGCTCACGCGCCCGACCACGCCGGGCTCGGCCCGCCAATTGACCTTGCCCGCGAAGCGCGGCGAATCGCGCAATTCGACGACGTCGCCCATCACGATCGCGGTGCGCTGGTCACTCAGCAGGTTCGCCTGCATCCAGCCCTGTGTCCCGCCCGGATCCTCGACCTTGCGCCAAAAGGCACCGCCGCCCTTTTCCTTGTAATTCTCGATCACCTTCACCGGCAGCCCCTGGCGCTGGTATTTCCAGCTGACCGGATAGATCCGGCTCGGTCCCGTTCGCATGAACGCCGACTTGGCGTTGATCGACGCGAAATAAGGCGGCTTCTTTTCCACCAAGGCGGCAATCGCCGGCACCGCAATCGCGGCCGCCGCGATCCCCGACAACGCCCAGCCAATACGCATGGCCATCCCCCTTTTACGCCACAACCGATTCGTACCTATCGCGCAGCCGCGCCAGTGCATCAACCGCATTGACCAAAACCCGTGAAGCCGCCAAGCCGAGCACATGGCCGGGTCCAAGCGCAAACCTCGGGTGATCGTGACGCGCGAACTGAGCGATGCGGTGATGGACCGCATGGCCGAATTGTTCGATGCGCGCCTCAATCGCGAAGATGTCGCCATGACACGCGACCAGCTCGTCGCCGCGGCACAGGACGCCGACGTCCTGGTGCCCACGGTCACCGACACGATCGACGCCGATTTGATTGAGGCGGCGGGCGACAAACTCAAGCTGATCGCCAATTTCGGTAACGGCGTCGACCATATCGACCTCAAGGCGGCGCGCGCTCGCGGCATCCTGGTGACCAATACGCCCGGCGTGCTGACCGAGGACACCGCCGACATGACGATGGCGCTGATCCTGTCGGTGCCGCGCCGCCTGGCCGAGGGCGAGAAGCTCGCGCGGTCGGGCCAGTGGAGCGGGTGGAGCCCCGGCGCGATGCTCGGCCATCGCATCGGCGGCAAGACGCTGGGCATCGTCGGCATGGGGCGGATCGGCCAGGCGGTCGCCGTGCGCGCGCGGGGTTTCGGCCTCACCGTCCATTACCACAACCGCCACCGCCTGCCCGAAAGCGTCGAGCACGAGCTCGCGGCGACCTGGCATGCCGATCTCGACGAGATGCTGGCGGGCTCGGATTTCATCTCGATCCATACCCCGCACACCGACCAGACCGAGCAATTGTTCGACGCGCGCCGCCTGTCGCTGCTCAAACCCCAGGCCTATATCGTCAACACCTCGCGCGGCTCGGCGATCGACGAAGCCGCGCTGATCGACGCGCTCGAACGCGGCACGATCGCCGGCGCCGGGCTCGACGTGTTCGCGCATGAGCCCGAGATCGACCCGCGCTTGCTCGCGCTCCCCAATGTCGTGCTGCTACCGCATATGGGATCGGCGACGTTCGAAGCGCGCGCGGCAACCGGTGAGCGAGTCATCCGCAACATTCAGCATTGGGCCGACGGCCATCGGCCGCCCGATCAGGTGCTCGAAGGTTGGATCTGACGATCAAACGTGGAGGTTCGTTGCCGGCAACCTCCAGGAATGCATTAACCGGCTAGTCCGGCCAGCCACTCGCCGATCATCGCGCGTCCCGCCGCCACCGCGGCGGACCCCAGCCGATCATGCGCGGCGCGCAGGGCATCCGGCGTTTCGCCGACCGCGGCAATGTCGGCGACATCGTTGACCAGCCAGTGCTCGAACCGCTCGTCCTCACCCATTTCGGCATGGAATTGAAGCGCGAGCAGGTTGCGTCCGCATGCGAAAGCCTGTGCATAAGATGCAGTTACCGCGAGTAATTCTGCGCCATCCGGGACGTCGAACGTATCGCCATGCCAGTGCAGCATGTCGATCCCATCGAGATGCCGCAGCGGCCCGGCCTTCCCCGCCTCGGTCAGTGTCACGGGGGCAAATCCGATCTCGCGCACCGGTCCCTTGCGCACCTCCGCGCCCAGCGCGGCGGCGATCAACTGGCTGCCCAGGCATACGCCGAGCGTGGGACGATCGGCCGCCAGCCGCCGGCGCAGCACCGCGATTTCATCGCTCAGCCAAGGGTAACGATCGGTATCGTAGACGCCCATCGGCCCGCCCATCACCACGAGCAGGTCGGGCGACAGCGTATCGAGCGCGGCACATCCGGCATGATGCGCCGCTACTCGCTCGATGACATACCCCGCCGCCTCGATCGGCTCGCGATAGCCGGCAATGCCTTCATGATCGACGTGGCGGAGGACGAGTGCGCGCTTCACCCTGTCAGGCTAACGCGTTCGTGCTGCAGCGCAACCAAGCTTCGCTTGCCCTGCCCGGCAATCTGTCTTTGCAATCAATCCCCGGTCAGGATGCGATCGACCAATTGCTTAACCGTCGGCACGAAGCCGTTCGAATAGAACGGATCCTTCTTGAAATTATACGCGCCGTGCCCGGCAAACATCAGATTCTGGTCGACGTCGCCGCCATGCGCGATCTCTTGCAAGGTCTTCTGGATGCAGAAACTGCGCGGATCGGCCAGCCGCCCGGTCGAATTGGTCTCGCTGTCCGCCCAGCTCGAGAACAGGCATTGCGACAGGCAGCCCATGCAATCGGCCTGGTCCTTGCGAATCTCCGACTTCTCGGTCGGCGACACGAACACCAGGGTGTTGTCGGGAGTCTTGAGTGCTTCGGTGAAGCCATGGCCGAACCATTCGCGCGCGCGCAGCAGGTCGTTCCTGGTCACCCAGAAATTTTTGCCCTTCACGCCGACGTCGAGCTGGAAAGTATGATCGCCCGCTTCCTGCGTCGAGAAAGCGATCTGGCGGTCCGACCGCGCTTCGAGCGCGCGCAGGAACGGATTACGCACCGCCGACGAATAGAAGCCGGTCGGCGAGAAACGGTGCAACAGCACGGCGCCTTCCTCGATCTGCGTCAGCCTGGCTTTCCACGCCTCCGGGATCGGGCTTTCGCGCGTCAGCAGCGGCCGCGTGCCGAACTGGAACGCGATCTTGCCGAGTTCGGGATTGTCGATCCAGTCGTTCCAGTCGCGCAGGAACCACACCCCGCCGGCCATCACGATCGGCACGTCGTCGGAAATGCCGCCTTCGCGCATCGTCTCGCGCAATTCCTTGACGCGCGGATAGGGATCCTGCGGCTCGAGCGGGTTTTCGGCATTGGACAGGCCGTTATGCCCGCCCGCCAGCCAGGGGTCCTCGTACACCACCGCCGCAAGCCATTCCGCCGCCTTCGAATAAGCGCGCTTCCACAGCGCGCGGAAGGCGCGACCGGAGCTCACGATCGGCAGGTAATTGACATTATACGACGCCGCGATCTCGGAAAGCTTGTAAGGCATGCCGGCGCCGCACGTCACGCCCGCGACGAGCCCGCGCGTGCGTTCGAGCACACCGTGCAGCACGCGCTGCGCGCCGCCCATTTCCCACAGCACGTTGATGTTGATCGCGCCCTTGCCGCCGGCGATCTCGAACGCGCGCTTGACCTGCTGGACGGCGCCTTCGATCGCATATTCGACCAGCTCCTCATGGCGTTCGCGGCGGGTCAGCGCCTTGTACACCTGAGGAATGATCTTGCCTTCGGGATCGTAGCTGTCGGCATTGACCGCGGAGACCGTGCCGATACCGCCAGCGGCAGCCCAGGCGCCGGCACTGGCATGGTTGGTCGCGGCAACGCCCTTGCCGCCTTCCACCAGCGGCCATACCTCGCGGCCATTATAGACGATAGGCGTCAAGCCCTTGAACACGTAACTCTCCTGCGACCAATAACGCAGCCTATAGCGTTTCGCTGCCTGGAGGCGAGCAAATATGACTCCCGGCCGCAGAGGCTAACCATGATCAGCCGCCGCGAATAATCCTAGGACAGAACGCCCGGCCGGCCCAATGCTTCCGCGTAAAGCCGGGCATAGGCATGGATCATCGCTTTATCGTCATATTCGGCGACCGCCTTGGCGCGGTTGGCCTTGCCCACCGCCGCGCGCAGCTTGGCGTCGGCCGCCAGCGCCTGGATCGCGTCGCGCAGATCGACCTCGCCCGAATGCGGAGTGATGTACGGGCGGTTCGCCTCGCTCACCATATGCGGGATGTCTCCCGCCGGGACCGAGGCGATCGGCAACCCCGCCGCCATCGCCTCGACCACCGAGATCGGGAATTGCTCGCTCAGCGACGACAGCGCCATAATGTCGAACAGCCCGACATAGCGGTGCGGTTCGGGCAGGAAGCCGGGCAACAACACCTTGTCCTGCATTTCGAGCGCGCGCGCCGCCATCTCGATCTTCGCCCGCTCGGGCCCCTCGCCGACGATCACCAGCCGCACGCGCGCTGAGCAGCCGGCGGTGGCGCGCACCAGCGCCGGCAGGTTCTTGACCTCACGCAACCCCGCCAGCGCACCGACGATGACCTCACCCGGTTTGCGCACAAGCCCCGGTATCCCCTTGGGATCGGGTTTCTTCGCGTAGAGAGCGGTGTTGATCCCATTGGGAATCCGGCGCAGCCGCGGCGCCGATTGCTTCCAGATATTCGTCGCCACCCATTCGAGCGTCATCGACGGCACGACCACGGCATAAGCCGCGGGGAACGCCATCCGGCGATAGACCGCGCGCTGCGGCTTGAGCTTCATCGCCTCGTCGGCGTTGAACCCGTCTTCATGGTGCACGATCGGCGGCATATTCCTGGCGAACACGCGTTTCGCCATCACCGCGTCGATCGCGCCCCAATTGTAGCTCAGCACCAGGTCGAACCGGCGCATGTATTTGGCGATCGCCTCATAACGCCCGACCGAGGGGCGGCCGGTCAGCGGCGGCGGGTTCTGCGCGATTTCGTAGCTGATGCCCTGCGCGATGCCGTCACGCGCCGAATATTGGTCGGGCATCCCCGACACGATCGTATGCCGCGCACGGTCGCCGAACGCGTTGATCAACTGGACCGAGCGCGCTTCCTTGCCGCCCAGGTTGAACGAGGAATGCATGTGCAGGATGTTGAGCGGGGTAGGCATGGCGTCCTTCGTCTCCCCTCCCGCTTGCGGGAGGGGTCAGGGAGGGCCTGTTATGACCCGGCGTCAGGATTCGCACATGCCCTCCCCTAGCCCCTCCCGCAAGCGGGAGGGGAACTACAGGCCGAAAGTACTCTTGGGGACATGCGTGATCCGGCACGCCAGATCGGCTTCGCCACTCGCCACGACATAATGGTCGCCGGCGTCGGCGATCCCGGTCGTGAAGACGACGTTGTCGAGATACATCAGATCCTTGATCGGCTCGGTCAGATGCGGCGCGGGTTGTAGCACCGGCGTGTCGCTGGTCGCGACGATCGCCGACGGATCGCGCGCGTCGAGCAGCGACCAATAGGTGCGATAGATGCCGACCACCGCCGATGGCTCGACTCCATGCCACAACGTCAGCCAGCCCCTATCGGTCAGGATCGGCGGCGAGCCGCCGCCCATCCGCGCGGTCGCCAATGTCGCGGCGTGCGGCCGGATACCCGGCTTATCGTGCGGCTTCCAATGCAGCGCGTCGGGCGAGGTGGCGAGGTTGATCGACGGCCCGGAGCGCCACTCGCTGCCGGGTGGATAGGCGAAATAGAGATCGCCCAGCGGCCGCGTCTGCGCCCAGTAATTGGCGCCGATCCGGTCCTCGAAGATCAGCATGTCCTTGTTCTGATGGTCGAGCACGATCCCTTCGAGCAGCCACTCGCGGGCGTCGGCCGAGGTATAGAGCGTGGTGCACTGGCGCTCGGGGCTGACCGAACAGGTGGTCATCAGCCAGCGCCCGTCGACCCGACTGATCCGCGGATCCTCGACGCCATAGCATTGATAGGGTGCGCGCGGGCCGATCGCCCGATCGTAATGGATCGCCTCCACCCTCCTGCCCTGGGGATCGAGTTCGACCGGCAGCAGCCAGGACAGGCTGGTCAGCCCGATCACCTTCCACCCGCCGCTGCGCATCACAAAGGTTCGCGGGTCCGCGGTGTCGACCATCTCGAGCGGCCATCGATCGATGACATAATGGTCGCCGTCCCAGCGAATTGCTTGGATATGCTGATCGACGATCGGCGTGCGCAGCGCTTCGGCAACGCGAACCATCATCAACAGGCCGCCGCCGGGCAATCGCGTCAACCCTGGGTTGAACGCGCCCAGGCAATAGGTCTCCGCGTCCAGATGCCCGGCCAGCGGGCTGCGCGACAGGTCGATGTCGCGCGGATCCAGCACGATCTGGTCGAATAGGTAATCGGTCATGCGCGCTCCCGGATGTGGGAAACGAGACGCGTCACGCGGTGGCGGGTTCCTTGGCCACCCGGTCGAGCAGCCGTTCGATCGCCGCAATCGCCGCCGGCTCGGTCAACGTCGGCGTGTGTCCGACGTCGGGCACCGTCACCAGTTCGGCGCGGTCGAGCCGCTGCGCCATCTTCTCGGCGGTGGCCGCCGACAGCACGTCCGACCGCGCGCCGCGCAGCACGAGCGACGGCACCGTCTTCAGCGCGTCGAGCGTACGCCACATATCGGGGCCCGCCTCGTTCCCGGGCACGCGGAACGGCTCGGCGATCTTCATGTCGTAATCGAGCACGATCCGCCCCGAACTGTTGAGGCGATACAGTCTCTTGGCCATCGCCAGCCATTCCTCGATGCCGTAATGCGGATAGACGTCGGCGTTGCTCTCCTGCACGCCGCGCGCCGCGTGCATCCAGGTCGGCCAGGTATTGGCGCGGCCGACATAGGAGCGGATGCGCCCCAGCCCCGCCGCCTCGATCTCCGGCCCGACGTCGTTGAGCAGCACGCCGGCCAGTTTCTCGCGCCCGGTGCTCGCCAGCAGCATGGTGACGATCCCGCCCAGCGAGGTGCCGAACGCGACGTAGCGATCGATGTCCAGCTCGGCGAGCAGCGCCTCGACGTCCTGGACATAGGTCAGCGGGACATAGGACATCGGGTCCTTGGCATAACCGCTCTCGCCTCGTCCTCTCAGATTGACCAGGATCACCCGCCAGGCGGGCGACAGCCGCTCGGCCAGCTCCTCGAAATCGCGCGCGTTGCGCGTCAGGCCTGGGATGCAGACGATCGGTGGACGCCCGTCAGGGCCGGCGCCACGCCCGGGATAATCGCGGCAATGCAGGCGCACTTCGTCCTTGGACCACCAGTAGCGATTTTCATAAGCTGACAATGGTTGCGTCCCCGGTGCCGGTCCACCCATATTGCCGCATGACCGCGCGACCGCAAGCTTATCGCCCCGAAACAGCAATCCTGGATCTGGGGGACGCCTTTTACGATCGCGTGACCGCGGCCGATTTCCCCCAAACGATCCTGCGGTTCCGCAACGATCGGGCGGCGGCGGAGGTAGGGCTCGAGACACTGACCGAGGAGGAGTGGATCGCGCATTTCGGGCGGTTCGCGCCCTTGTCGGGCTCGCTGCCCGAGCCGCTGGCGCTCCGCTATCACGGCCACCAGTTTCGTACCTACAATCCGGACATCGGCGACGGCCGCGGTTTCCTGTTCGCGCAGCTGCTGGGCATCGACGGGCGGCTGATGGAGCTCGGCACCAAGGGGTCGGGCCAGACTCCGTACAGCCGATTCGGCGACGGACGCCTGACGCTCAAGGGAGGGATTCGCGAAATCCTGGCGACCGAGATGCTCGAGGCGCTGGGCGTGCCCACGTCGCGCACCTTCTCGCTGATCGAGACCGGCGAGGCGCTCGAGCGCAACGACGAGCCCTCCCCGACGCG
>DASVNU010000040.1:0-18915 GCA_036383655.1 Sphingomonas sp.
CGGTCCGCTCGCCCGGCGGCCGCTCGACATCGTCTTCGTCGCCGCCGAGGCGCAGCGGCGCGCCCGCGCGGGACTCGGGCCGTTCGCCACTGCCGACGCCGACCGGACGGTGCTGATCGGCTATTCGATGGGCGGTTATGGTGTGCTCACCGCAGCGGGAGCGCCACTCGATCCGGGACTGGCCGCAGCAACCCGCAATGTGCTCGCGCCCTATGTCGCGACCGGACCCAAAACAGGCGAGCTCAAGGTCGCCGGGTTGAAGGCAGTAGTCGCAATCTCTCCACCCGCGGCGCTTCGCGGTACCAATATGTGGGCCGCCCCCGGTGTCGCCGCGATCCGCGCACCGACATTGTTCATCGTCGGCAGCCAGGATCATGTCGTCGGCTACGACCCCGGCGTGCGGACATTGTTCGCGCAGGAGGCGCACGCGCCCCGCTATCTGCTGACGTTCCGCGAAGCGGCGCACAGCATCGCGTTGATCGGTGCGCCGGCGGCAATGCGCAACTCGTTCTGGGATCTCGACTGGTTCGAGGATGCCGTGTGGCGCAAGGACCGGCTGATGGCGATCGAGACGCATTTCATCACCGCGTTCCTCGATCGCTACGTCAAGGACGACAGCACGAAGGCCGCGTATATCGACGGACTGACGCCCAATTCCAACGACGGGATCTGGGCCGGCGCGCCGCCCGGGCGCTATTCGGGGTACAGCCCCGGACCGCCCGCCGCTACCTTGTGGAAGGGCTTCCAACCCAACAAGGCATCGGGAATGTCGTTCGAATTCAAACCCGCCGAATAGGCGATACCAAGCAGCAGTCCGGCGCCGATCGACCCGACGCCAAACACGCAGGAGCAGTTACCGACGATGTTCATGACGCAGACGATGCGCTGGTTCGGACCCGATGATCCCGTATCCCTGCGGGACATCCGTCAGGCGGGGGCGACCGAAGTCGTGACCGCGCTGCACGATACGGCCAACGGAGAGGTCTGGCCGCGCGAGGCGATCGCCGCGCGCAAGCGGATGATCGAGGCATCGGGGCTCGGCTGGACCGTGGTCGAGAGCTTGCCGGTGCACGAGGGCATCAAGACGCGCGGGCGCGATTGCGACCGGCTGATCGAGCAATATCGCGAAAGCCTGCGCCATCTGGCGGCGTGTGGGATCACCACCGTCACCTATAATTTCATGCCGTTGCTCGACTGGACGCGGACCGATCTGGCGTGGCCGATGCCCGACGGTGCGCTGGCGCTGCGCTTCGAGCTCGAAGCGGTGGCGGCGTACGACATTCACATCCTGCAGCGGCCGGGTGCGGAAAAGGACTATGCGCCCGACATGGTCGAGGCCGCGGCGCGCCGCTTCCATGCGATGGACGACGACGCTCGCGCGACATTGGCGCAGACGATCATCGCCGGCCTGCCGGGCAGCGAGGAAAGCTTTACTGCGGCCGAATTCCTCGAGGCGATCGGTACCTATGCCGATATCGGCCCGGATCGGCTGCGCGAAAACCATATCGCCTTTCTAGAGGCGGTCTGCCCCGTCGCCGACGATGTGGGCGTACAATTGGTCGTCCACCCGGACGACCCGCCCTTTCCGATGTTCGGCCTGCCGCGCGTGGTCAGCACCGAAGCGGACGTCGCGCATCTCTTCGCGCGCGTGCCGGGGCGGTCGAACGGACTCTGCTTCTGCGCCGGATCGTTCGGCGTGCGGGCGGACAACGATCTGCCCGGCATGGTCGAGCGGCTGGGCGACCGTATCGGCTTCCTCCATCTGCGATCGGTGCAGCGCGAGGCCAATGGCGCGTTCCATGAGGCCGCGCATCTGGAGGGTGACGCGAACATGACCGCGATCGTCGGTGCGGTGCACGCACTGCAACGCCGGACCGGGCGCTCGATCCCGATGCGTCCCGACCATGGCCATCAGATGCTCGATGACCTGACCAAGCGGACGAACCCCGGTTACTCGCTGCTCGGTCGCATGCGCGGGCTGGCCGAGCTTCGCGGGCTCGAACGCGGGATCGCCTTCGCGCGCGGTGGCGCAGGACAATAAGCTGAAAACCGGGAGAGCGATGTGCAGATGATGAGGATGATCCGCCGGCTGGCCATCGCGGCGATGGTCTGCGCGGTTCCCGCGGCGGCTCAGCAGGCAGCGGCCCCGGTCCTGCCGCTGGCAACGGTCAAGAACAGCCCGTTGCTCGTGTCAGCCGATATGCGCGCGGGGCTCGACCTGTCCGGCCCGTGGCATTATTCGATCGACCCGTTCCGCGCCGGCATCGCCGGTTTCCACGGTGAGACCCCCGGCGACAGCCAGCTGCGCTATCTCGACCTCGATGTCGGCAAGGCGATGCGAGACGACAATCGCGCGATGTACGAGTTCGATCTTGCGCGCTCACCCGTCACCACCTTGCCCTCGTCGTGGCTGACCGAGGCGCCCGAGCTGCGTTATTATCAGGGGCTGATGTGGTATCAGCGGACCTTCCCGGCACCCGCGCAGCGCAAGGGACGCTATTTTCTCCGCTTCGGTGCGGCCAATTATTCGACCGTCGTCTACCTCAACGGCAAGCCGGTCGGGCGTCATGAGGGCGGCTTCACGCCGTTCGCGTTCGAGGTGACCAGGCTGCTGCGCGACGGCGACAACCAGATCACCGTCGGCGTGGATTCGCAGGCAACCGAAACAACCGTGCCGCCCCCGGTGACCGACTGGGAGAATTATGGCGGGATCACGCGTCCGATCCGGCTGATTTCGACCCCCGACACTTATGTCGACGATGCCTGGGTGCGGATGACGCGCGACGGGAAGCTGGCGGTCGATGCACATCTCGACGGGGCGCAGGCGGCCAATCGCGCGGTGCACCTCAAGATCGCCGAGCTCGGGCTCGACCTTGCCGGGACGACCGACGCGAAGGGCGACTGGCGCACGACCGCCGCCGCTCCACGCGCGCTGATTCGCTGGGCGCCCGGCCAGCCCAAACTCTACGACGTGACGATCGCTGCGGGCGCCGACGAATGGCACGACCGGATCGGCTTCCGCACGATCGAGGTGCGCGGCGCCGACATCCTGCTCAATGGCAAGCCGATCTTCCTGCGCGGGATCTCGCTGCACGAGGAGGAACTGGGCACCGACCCCACGCGGGCAATGACTCCGGCCGCGGCGCGTGCGCTGCTCAGCGAGATCAAGGACGGGCTGCACGGCAATTACGTCCGCCTCGCGCATTATCCGCATTCCGAGGTGATGACGCGGCTGGCCGACGAGATGGGAATCATCGTGTGGAGCGAAGTGCCGGTCTATTGGCGCGTCGCGTGGAGCAACTCCGATACGCTGGCGACGGCACGCAACATGATCGCGGAGAATATCCTGCGCGACCGCAACCGCGCCTCGATCGCGATCTGGAGCGTCGCCAACGAGACCCCGGTGACCGATGCGCGCAACACCTTCCTGCGCACGTTGGTCAGCGATGTGCGTGGGCTCGACGACACGCGGCTGGTCAGCGCGGCGCTGCTGACCGAGCGCTCGCAGGGCCCCGACGGCAAACCAGTCATCGCGATGGCCGATCCGCTTGCCGATGCGCTCGATCTGGTCGCGATCAATACCTATTTCGGCTGGTACACGCCCGACCGGCTCGACGATCTGGCAAGCTTCACGTTCCGCGTGCCCGCCAACAAGCCGCTGATCTTCTCCGAATTCGGCGCCGACGCCAAAGCGGGGTTCCACGATTTACGCGGCATGCCGGAGAAATTCTCCGAGGAATATCAGGCCGAATTCTATCGCAGGACCCTGGGCATGGTCGACCGGATCCCGACGCTGCGCGGCATGTCGCCGTGGATCCTGAAGGACTTCCGCTCTCCGCGCCGCCAGAATCCCGATTTCCAGCAGGGATGGAACCGCAAGGGCCTGATCTCCGAGACCGGGCAGCGCAAGCAGGCGTTCGGCGTGCTCGAGCGATATTACGAAAGCAAGGAAGGCCGAAAGTGAAGATGCGTAGAATGCGTATCGCCGCAATGGCGGCGTCGACTGCGCTGGCCGTCGGCCTTTTTACGAGCGGCGCGGCGGCGGATGACGGGTCGACCCTGGCGTGGATGTCGCCCGCGACGATCGCCCGGCAGAAGGCCGCAACGTCCGACGCGGCGAAGGAAGCGATAGCGCGATCGCGCGCACGACAGCTGATCGCGGCGATGACGCTTGAGCAAAAGCTGCAACAGCTCACCGGCAGCGCGCCGTCGGTGCTGCCCGAGCTCCCGAATTGCTTCGGCGCGCGGCATGTGACCGGTATCGCGGAACTCGCCATTCCGACGTTCCGGATCACCAACGGCCCGGTCGGCGTCGGGCAGAACGATTGCGTCGCGCTCAGCGTGCGGGACGCGCGCCCGGCCGGCAACGAGCCGTTCTGGCTTCCCTATTCGCATCCGAGCTCGGCACAGGCGACGGCGCTTCCTTCGGGCATGGCGGTGGCGGCGTCGTTCGATCCGCGCGTCGCAGCCGATTTCGGCGGCGTGGTCGCCAGGGAAATGAACGACCTCGCGCTCCACGTGTTCGAGGCACCGGGCATGAACCTTGCGCGGCTGCCGATCCTCGGCCGCAATTTCGAATATTTCGGCGAGGACCCGTTCCTCGCCGGCACCATGGCGGTGGCCGAGACCAAGTCGGTCCAGTCGCACGGCATCATCGCGATGGCGAAGCATTTCGTCGCCAACGAGCAGGAAACCAACCGGTTCACGATACAAGAGACGGTCGACGATCAGGTGCTGCGCGAACTCTACCTCATCCCGTTCGAGATGAGCGTGAAGGACGGCAAGGTCGCGGCGATCATGTGCTCGTACAATTATCTGAACGGCGCGCAGGCCTGCGCCAACAAGCCGATGCTGACCGGCGTGCTGCGCGACGACTGGAAGTTCACCGGCTACGTCCAGACCGATTTCTTCGCGTTGAAGAGCACGGAATCGCCGCTCACGGCCGGCACCGATCACGAAATGCCGACGCCGCTCTACTGGTCGCCGGACAAGATCGACGCGGCGCTCAAGAGCGGTGCCGTTACGGTCGGCGAGATCGATACGGCGCTGGAGCGGCGTTATACGCAAATGTTCAAGGCCGGGATCTTCGACTGCAAGCTCCAGCAGACCCCGATCGACTTCGCGGCGGGCGGCAAGGCGGCACGCGACATCGGCACGCGTTCGGCGGTGCTGTTGCAGAATAACGGCGCGCTCCCGCTGTCACAGACCGCGCGGACGATCGCGCTCGTCGGCAAGGCGTCGCAGCCTTATGCGCAGCAGGCCATCTCCGGCGGCACCATCCTCGGCAAGGGCATGGGGGCGGGCGGCGGAAGCTCCGACGTGGTGCCGAACTACACCGTCAGCCCGGTCGATGGCATCCGCGCCGCGCTCCGCGAAGCCGGGCGCGGCGACGCGGTGGTCAAAATGGTGCTGGTCGACGACGACAACGCTTCGGCGACGATCGACGGAAAACCGGCGTCCTTCGTTGACGCGCTGGCCCAGATCGCCGCTTCGGATTCGGTGATCGTGATGGCCGGCACCAATGCCGAGGAAGGCGCCGATCGCGCGACCTTCACGAACAAGGATGGGCACGCGCTGGCGGCTGGCGCGGCGGCCGGCACGTCGCTCGACTGGTATGTCGCCAGGCCGAACACGATCGCCACCGTCGATCCCGCCGGCAATACAGCGAAATCGAGCCAGACCGTGGCGATGCTGAAGGCGATTCTGGCCGCCCGCTCGACGAGCGACGTCGCGATGCCACGCAAGACCGTGCTGGTTCTGAAAGACAATGCCAGTGTGGCGATGGACCCGGCCCTGCTCGGCGATAAGGGTCCGTCGATACTGGAGGTCTGGTTTCCGGGTCAGGAGGACGGGAACATCGTTGCCGACCTGCTGTTCGGCCGCGTCGACCCGACCGGCCGGCTTCCGGTCACGTTCCCGGTCGCGGGACGGGGCTTCCTCGACTCGATCTCTCCCGCGCAGTTTCCGGGCGTTCCTGACTCGGGCAGCAAGTTGCAGACGGTGATGTACAGCGAGAAGCTGAACATCGGCTATCGCTGGTACGACGCCAATGCGAGTGGCAAATGCGCCGCGGTGGCTGGCCGAAATCCATGCGTCGCATTCCCGTTCGGCTACGGCCTTTCATACACGCGCTTCAGGACTTCGACGCCGCAATCGTCGTTCAACAAGAGGACCGGCCGCTTTCGTTTATCCGCCACCGTAACAAACACCGGCCAGCGGGCAGGATCAGAGGTCGTGCAAGCCTATCTATCGTTGCCGAGGAGCGCGAATTCGATCGGCGCGTCGCAACCCCCCAGGCGGTTGGTCGGATTCGAAAAAGTGGGCCTTCAGCCCGGCGCGTCCCAGACGTTGACGATCACCATCGACCCGGCCAGCAGCAACCATCCGCTCAGCGTCTGGAGTCGGACACGGAAACGCTGGATCACGCCAACGGGCCGCTTCACGATGCTGGTCGGCACGTCAGCCGCGATCGGGGACCTTGTCGAGGCAGGGAGGTTCAGTCGTTGATGTTTGACCCCAAGAGCATTTCAAGGGGGTATCGTCGGGTGAATGCTCGGTAGACCCGCATCCCCTTCGAGCTTCCGGCTCTCCTTGAAAAGGGGGGGCGTCTAGGGCTGCAGTCTAACAATGCCGGGCGTCGCCAAGCTGGTTTTCTTCACGTCGTTATGTACCCATCTTCTGTACACACAGCGGGTAGGGCGACGTAAATCCGGCATTCCCAGCGTGTTGACGCTGGTTGGTGACCCCTACGGGAATCGAACCCGTGTTTTCGCCGTGAGAGGGCGACGTCCTAGACCGCTAGACGAAGGGGCCGGCTGTGACGCGAAGCGGCGCCTCTAGGGGCGTTGCTCGATCGCGTCAAGGTGATTGCGCGCGCCCCGGGGCGGGCCGGCGGTCCGCCCGATCATGGCGATCCGGGGCAGGACGCGACGGCGTGCCGGTCCGGGGCCAGCAGCCCTCCATGATGGAACCTGAAGCCGTAGCGAACGTCTTCTCTCTCCGGGGAGCAGGACGGTCGGGCAGGCGCCTTCCCGTCCTGTCGAAGAACAGGAAGGACAAGAGATGCTCTGGACTATCGTCGTTATTCTGGTGATCCTCTGGCTGCTCGGCTTCACCGTGCTGCACGTCGGCAGTCTCATCCACCTGCTGCTGGTGGTCGCGCTGGTGGTCATCGTCGTACGCCTGATCCAGGGACGCCGCGCCATCTAGCCTGAAATGGCGAGGACCCTGGCGCGCCGGGGTCCGATGCGCCGGTTTGCCGATGGTCGCGTGCACAAGGCCCGGCGAGCACGGGTGTCCTGACCGCCGACGCATCAAGCAAGAAGCGATACTCTCCGAAAAATGTCCGGTGGACGCCACCGCCGGGCATTTCGATTTCACTTCTTTACCGGTCCCGCCGGAGCAGGGGCGGGTGTCGGGCCGAACCCCGACCAGATACTCTTGCTCCCGCCGAAAAAATGACGATTGCATGAAACAACCGGGCGACAAGGGTGTTTCGACCCCGATCGGTAATCGGTCGTCGTTCCGACGGAACGCTGGGCCGCGCCGATACACGAACCGTTCCTAGAAGAGGATGCCCATGACCAAGAAGTTGCTCGCCGCCGCCGCGGCCCTCACGCTGTTGCCGCTCGGCGCCTGTGGCCACAAGACCGACGCCGCCGACAATGTCCAGGCCGCCGCCGACAATTCGGCCGACGCGATGGACGCCAATGCCTCCGCGATCCGTGACGAGGGCAGCAACATCGCCTCCGATGACAAGGCTGTCGCGGACAATGCGGCGGATGCGCTGAACAACAAGGCCGATGCCGTCCGCGACGCGGGCGCGAACAAGGCTGACGCGATCGACGACGCCAAGAAGTAAGCCGGCTCGGGCGGTGGAGGGCGCTTCCTCCTCCGCCGCCCACGCTCCTCGGCCGTGCCGGCGTGGATCGGCGCGAGCAATTCCTCGATCCTGTGACTTTCCGCAGCGTGCTTGCTGCGCCGGCATCATCGCGTCGCCGGCGAATCCCTTGCGGCGATCGCCCGACGGTCCAAGACGTGCGATCAGGTCATTGATCATTGCGCCGGTTGTCGCGATGAAGGAGCCGAACCGAATAACGGTCGTCAGGGAAGAGCGGGTTCGCGATGGGTGGCAGGACACGGGGACGGCGTCGATCGCATTCGGCGAAGGTGAAGCGCCGCAAACTCGTCGTCGCGACGACCGCCCTGGTCGTCGTCATCGGCCTGGCCGTCTTTGCCGCGACCGGCGGCGTCATGAACCTGTTCAGCGTCCAGGGAACGGACATACCCGAAAGCGACGGGCATTAGGTCACGGGACAGGGGATGGCCCGACCTGACCATCCCCAAATTCATTCAGCGACGGTTGCAGACCCGCACCCAACGGTGATGCCGCTTCACATTGTGGCAGCGCCGGGCGCCCCAGCCGGTGTGACGAACGCTGTGGTTGGTCGTGCGCGTCGTTTCGGTACGGCGATCGACCTGGCCGTCGCGGCGGACCTGATCGGTCGTGGTCGTCCGGCTCATCCCCGGGCGCATGTCCTGCGCGAAGGCTGGGGTCGCGATGCCAAGCATCGCCGTCGCCAGGCCGGCGGCAATCAAGAGAGATTTCATGTGGAGATCCTTTCGGCCCGGAAATCGGACCGCACCGAAGAGACGGTCGGCGAGTGGGGAAAGTTCCACCTTCGCAACAAGCCCGACGCCACGGCGGCAATGACATGCCATCCTCGCCGTGGTGCGGGCGATCGGGGGCGCATGTCGCGCAGCCTGCCGCCGATCGTGTCGCCAGAAACCCACCGTCCCCGCAGGAACTGACGCCCGTCCTATCCACTCATCCCGGCCGACACACAGCCGGACAGAATCGGGATTGTTGGAGCGGGAGCGCTCGGCTTGGGTCGCGCGGCTCTGTTAACCATTGGAAGAATGCGATGTTTGCGTCTGTACCGAAAATTGCCCCCGCGGCCGTTATCCTGCTCGCCGCGACGGGATTGGGCGGCTGTGCCACCAAGAGCTATGTCCGGGAGCAGATCGCTCCGGTCAGCCAGCGCGTCGATGCGCTCGAGGCGAAATTGAACGAGACCGACGGCACCGCCAAGTCGGCATTGTCGCAAGCCCAGGCCGCGTCGGGCCAGGCGCAGAACAATGGTCAGCGGCTCGATCAGCTCAATGCCCGGGTCGATGGCATCGAACAGCGCATGCAGGAAAACCAGAAGAAGCGGCCCCGCAACTGATGCCGCGAGGCCGCGCATGCCGATCGGCCCAGTGCTGATCGGCCAAATTCCGATCAGATTGCTATTTCGCGCGTCGCCCCTTCCATCGGGGCGACGTTCGTTTCATGTCGAGCGTCTATGGCGATGATCAATATGCTTCTGGTGCTGGCTGGACTTGCGCTCGGCGCTACCGTGCCCGCGCAAGCAGCGGAGCGCGCTCGACCGGCCGCAGCGAAACCGTCCAAGCCTTCGAAGTCTTCAAAGGCCACGAAACCGTCAAAACCGGCGAGCAGCGAAGCAAAGTCTGAGCTCAGCCCATCGGCGGCGGCCACGCGCGTGGTCGACTGGATCGCGGCGTCGGACGACAACGGCGCCTTGCCGTATATCGTCATCGACAAGAACAATGCCGCGCTGTTCCTGTTCGATGCGACGGGGAAGCCGCTCGGCACCGCGCCGGTGTTGATCGGTGTCGCGATCGGCGACGACGCCACTCCCGGCATCGGCAGCAAGAACCTGGCAGAGATCGGTCCGGCGGAGAAGACCACGCCCGCCGGGCGCTTCCTGGCGAAATACGGATTGGCGGCGGGCAGGCAAAAGGTGCTGTGGGTCGATTACGCCACGTCGGTGGCGCTCCACCCGATCCCGACGGGGTACAATCCGAAGGAACGCCGCCGTCAGCGGATGCTGTCGCCGACCTCGGACGACAACCGCATCACTTTCGGGTGCATCAACGTGCCGACGGCTTTCTACACCAAGAACGTGCAGCCGCTGTTCCGGAAGAAGGGCGGCTATGTCTATATACTGCCTGACACCAAGCCGCTCGAGGCGGTCTTTCCCAGCCTGTGGGTTCGGCCTGCCGCGAACACCGCCGCGCGCTGATAGCGCGCGGGCACGCTGCCTTGAGGACAGTCCGATAATTTTTTCGGGCTGATGTCGATTTCGGAAAACGTCGTTCGTCGTTGTGATGCCGCTCCCGAAGGGGTGGCTCCAACGCGGAGGCTGGACGATGCGTGTGACGATATGCCCGGAAACGGTCGGCAACCGGCAAGGCGGCGCGTTCCGTGTCACCTGGAACACCGCGACGCCGAAGTCCATGCGCAGGGTGGCCGCCAGGCTGATATGCGCTGTGGCCGCCTTGTTCGCGGTCAGCGCCGCCGCCGCGGATCGGGCCGGTTCCGCTTCCTACGCCGGCATGGCCCCGGTCGACGCCTATCTGATGGACCGCGCCCAGGAAATCGCTTTGGCCAGAAGCGCCGCGCCCAATTCCATTTCCAAAGACGCGACCGTCCTGGTGTTGACCCGCACCGGCTATGAAACCGCCGTCGCCGGTACCAACGGTTTCGTCTGCATGGTGGCACGGAGTTTCAGCAGCGCCCCCGATTGGCCCGAGCGGTGGAACCCGAAAATCCGCGCCGCCGAATGCGAAAATCCGCAAGCCGCCCGCGCGATCGCACCGGTCGCCAGACTTCGCACCGCCATGACCCTTGCCGGCCGGACCGACGCCGAGATTCTGGATCGCATCAAGGTCGCCCTGCGCACCAAGCAAATCCCGCCGCTGGAACCGGGCGCCATGTCCTATATGATGTCCAAATCCTCCTATCTGTCGGATGACGGCGACCACGACATGGCGCATGTCATGTTCTTCATTCCCTCCAGGGACGGCGCCAGCTGGGGCGCCAACGCTCCCGGATCGCCTGTCTTCGGCGGCAATTATTGGTTCGCTACGCCGGGCCATGAAGCCGACGCTGCCACCCTGGCGCCCCTGTCGGTCCTCCTCATCGGGGTCTGCAGCTGGTCCGACGGCACGCCGGCCTCGATGCGGCAGGTGTAGGCGCGAAACGAATGCCCGGACCCGGGCGATCCGGCGACCGCAAGTCCCGCTAGATGTCGAACGCGCGAAGGCCGAGATCGCGCCGGCGGCAGAGCTCGGGATCGAACGGCCAGGGCTCCTGGCGGCTTGCCCACACCGCGCTCTGGATGGCGATGATCGCGCCAACCCGTGCCGGGACCAATGGGATCGTGCGGGCGTAGAGGACGCGCGCGGCTTGCGCGGTGACCGCCGGCCACAAATGTACCGACACCGGTCCGCTCGGCCTTGGCACGTCGGGATAGGATTGCGTGAGCACGACGCGCACGCAGGGCCATAAGGCGGGCAGCAGGTCGCGCGCTGTCAGCGTCGGGCGATGCTCCGCCGGGGCCTGCGGTCGGCTTTCTTCCGGGGTGCCGATCTGTTGCCAGACATCTTCCGAAAACAGGCTGACCGGCATGTCCTGCCAGGATACGCCGTGCCGCTGCGACTCCTTGGCCAGGGTGGAACCGATGGCGTGATCTTCCCGCGCGGTTTCGCGCGCGAAGATCATCTCGCTGAAGATGCGGCCGTCGGCGATCTTGCGCCCGTCGCCAAGCGTCATCTCGTGATAATCTTCGCCGCGATCGATCAACTTGTCGGCCCAGCCGGCCGTGATCGCCATTTGGGCCGCCATTCCGGCGGCGGCACCGATCGCAACCAGCAGCATGGGCGCGTCGACGCGACCATCCGTCTCGATCCACATCGGCAGGTTGTCGACGAGCTCGGCGAACGCCAGGTCGCACGCGGCCTCTGTCTCCCGTCCCGTCCAGGGGAGCGAGGGGCGCTCGGGGTCTGGCCGGCGCCGACCAAAATCGCGGTTCATGTCCATCGTCGCGACCGGAGTCTATCGAACGTCGGCAAAGAAACGGTGAATCTGGGCGATCCCGCCAGCCGCCCGCTCGAGCTATCGAAATTCAGGCGGCGTTTTCGAAAGCACGGCGCGGCCTTCGTTCGCGACGTGCATGTCACCGCCATGGCGACTCGGGCGGTCGGCGCGAAGGATTCCTGCATCACGGATCGGAGTGAAGATTGTGCCGCGGATTGTTGCTAGGGCGCGTCCGCCATGCTCCGAAAGTCGCCACGCAAATTCGCCATCATCGTCGGCCTTGTCCTTCTGGCTGCGGCCGGGAGCGTCGTTTGGCTGCTGGCGACGCTCGGCTGGTTCACGCCTCCGCCGACGCGGTTCGGTTGGCCGGCGACGCTGACGACCGTCGCCGGCGATGGCGCCCGGGGTCATGTCGACGGCGCGGCGACGCGGGCCCGTTTCGGCGATCCGTTTGCCCTGGCGATCGATGCCCAGGGAGCACTTTACGTTGCCGACGCCGGCGACACCGGCCGCATTCGCAAGATCGATCCCGACGGGAATGTGACGACCTTGCCGGGATCGTTCGACACCCCGTCCGGCCTCGCCACCGATCGGGCGGGCAACCTCTTCGTCGCGGAGACCGGCGCCAACGCGATTCGCAAGATAAGCCAGACCGGCGTGGTGACGACGATCGCCGGAGACGGTGCCGCGGGATATCGCGACGGCGCGGCGGCGCAGGCGCGCTTCAACGGTCCGATCGGGGTCGCCGTCGATGACCGGGGCAGCGTCTATGTCGCCGACAGCTACAACGATCGCCTGCGCGTGATCTCGCCGGATGGTCGGGTGCGGACGTTGGCCGGCGGTAACGCTCCAGGCTTCGCCGACGGACAAGGCACGACCGCCGCCTTCGATACCCCGACCGGTATCGCGCTCGATCGGCATGGCCGCTTGCTGGTGGCGGACAGCGGCAATGATGCGATCCGGCAGGTCACGCCCGACGGCAGTGTCTCGACGCTCGCCAGGACCGACCCGAATGACGGCGCCGGCTTGTTGCAGGGAGCGACGGGGTTGGCGTCGACCTGGGACGGGTTCGTCTACATCGCCTCCTATAGTCGCGGGCGCATCGTCGAGATGTCGCCCGCGGGTGCGCTGCGCGTGCTCGCGGGGGCGGGATCGACGATCGCTGGCAATGCCGCGCTGCGGTTCACCGGTCCGGCCGGGCTCGCGATCGATCGATCGGGCGCGCTCTACGTCACCGACGCCTCTGCCTATGCCATCCGCAAGCTTTCGCCGCGCGGCTCCGGTGCGGGTCCGATCACCACGGCCATTCCCGACCCCGCACCGCCGGCGCTGCTCCGCGCGGCCGTCGTGCCCTGGCCGGTCAGGCCGCAACTCGGCTGGCATGAAGTGGTCGGCGATATGGGGGAAGTGCGCGGCAATTATCAGGGCGAAGCGCGCGACCACCTCCACGCCGGCCTCGATATCAGCGCGCCGGTGGGGGACATTGTCGTGGCGTCCGCGGACGAGACGGTGAGGGATCCGCTCCCCAATTGGGATGTCGAGGGCCTGACCGAAGGCTTGCGCATCGACCAGCTGACCTACATCCATATGCGCGTCGGACGCACCGCGACGGGCGAGCCGCTGGACCCAAATCGCTTCCAGATCGTGCGCGATGCGGATGGCCATGTCGTCAGGGTCCGGGTCAAACGCGGTACCCGCTTTCGGGTCGGCGATCCGCTCGGCACGATCAATCGCATGGCGCATGTTCATCTCGAACTCGGGCCGCCGCGCGGCAAGGTCAACGCGCTGCTGCTCAGGTTTCCCGGCTTTGGCGATCATGTCGCGCCGCATGTGGACAACGTTTATGTGCTCGACGCCGCGGGTCAGCGGCTGACGGCGACGGAGAAAAATCGGCTGATCGTTCCCGCTGGCGGAGGCTCGCTCGCTATTGTTGCCGATGCCTGGGATCAGGTCGACAACAATGCGGCGCGCCGGCGCCTTGGACTGTACCAGGCGGGTTTCCAGATCCTGAAGGCGGACGGCACGCCGGTGCCCGGGTTCGAGCAGCCGCGCATCACGATCGAATTCGACCGCATGCCGACTGGGTCCGACGTCGCGAAAATCGCCTATGCCCCCGCCAGCGGCGACGCGGTCCATAGCGACCAGCCGACCAGGATGCTCTACGTCGTTACCAACATCGTCCGCCACGGCCGCGCCGAGCCGGGCGGCTGGAATCCGGCGGGACTTCCGCCCGGCGATTACACGATCCGCATCTACGCCGCCGATCGGGCGGGCAATGTCGCGTTGAGCGGGCGGGATTTGTTGATCACGATCCGTTGAGGTGAAACGTGTGGCGGTTGCCGCTTTGTGACTAGGTTTAATTACGACATGCCGGGTGCATAACTCCCTAAACTCTAATCGGGTATCGTTGCCCCGTCGCCGTAACTACGGACGCTTGTGTTTCCACCGAGGGCGAGGCAACCCCAGCGCGGATGCATAATGAGGCAGACCTGGAAGCCATGTTGCTGGGGCCGGTCCTGGCGGATCGCGCCTGCGGGGATTGCGTGGCGTGCTGCACAATCCTCAAGGTGGATGCGCCCGACTTCAAGAAGCCTGCGGGAACGCCTTGCGAGCACCTCGCTGCGCATGGGTGCGGAATTCATGCGGTGCGCCCCGATATCTGCCGATCATGGTTCTGCGGTTGGCGCCGGGTCGCGGCCATGCCCGACGGCGCCCGGCCGGACCGGTCGGGGCTGCTGGTATCGCTCAATTTCGAGCGCGAGCCGCGCAATTGCCTCGAAGGCGTGGCGATCAACGTCCGTGCGCTCCCCGGCAATGACGCGATCGCGAACGGCATGGCCGCGACAATCCTCGACAGCCTGTGCGATGGGCTGGTCCCGGTCTGGTTCAGCGACGGGGCGAAGAAGATGCTGATGCACCCCGCGCAGGACGTCGCCAGCCTCGTCATCTCGGGAGACCCAGCCCCTCCCCATTTGCAAGAGGAGGTCGCCGCATGGCGCGAGCATTACGGTGTTTTTTCGCCCATCAGCTAGATTCCTGGACGCTCGACAATGACCGTGATGCGCCAACGGCCGTTTTGCGCATGGAACTCGCCAAAACCGGTCGGTCGGCCCTTGGTCAAATAGCAGTCACTCCCTAAGCCGCCTCCGCCCGCCGCTGTTTGAGCTCGTCATTGAGCATCTCGGCCAGCAGGAACGCCAGCTCCAGGCTCTGCCCCGCGTTCAGCCGCGGATCGCAATGCGTATGGTACCGATCGGCCAGGCTCTGCTCGGTCACGTCGACCGCGCCGCCGGTGCATTCGGTGACGTTCTGCCCGGTCATCTCGGCATGGATGCCGCCGGCGAAGGTGCCTTCGGCGCGGTGCACGGCGAAGAAGCCGCGGACCTCGGCCAGGATGCGCTCGAACGGGCGCGTCTTGTAGCCATTGGCGGCCTTGATGACGTTGCCGTGCATCGGGTCGCAGCTCCAGATCACCGGATGGCCCTCGCGCTTCACCGCGCGGACCAATTTGGGCAGGCCGGCCTCGATCTTGTCATGGCCATAGCGCGTGATCAGCGTCATGCGGCCGGGAATGCGTGCCGGGTTGAGCGTGTCGAGCAGGCGCAGCAGCACGTCGGGCTCCAGGCTCGGGCCGCATTTCAGCCCGATCGGGTTGCCGATGCCGCGCAGGAACTCGACATGGGCGGATCCGTCGAACCGCGTGCGGTCGCCGATCCACAGGAAATGCGCGCTGGTGTCATACCAGTCGCCGGTCAGGCTGTCCTGCCGCGTCATCGCTTGCTCGTACTGGAGCAGCAGCGCCTCATGGCTGGTGTAGAATTGCGTCTGGCCGAGCTGGGGCACGGTGTCGGGATTGATCCCGCACGCTTCCATGAATTCCAGTGCCTCGCCGATCCGGTCGGCGGTCTCGGCATATTTCTTGGCCCAGGGGCTCGAGCCGAGGAAATCGTGCGTCCAGCGATGGACCTGATGCAGATTGGCATAGCCGCCCTGCGCGAACGCACGGAGCAGGTTGAGCGTCGCCGCCGATTGCGAATAGCCCTGGATCATGCGCTGCGGATCGGGGATGCGGCTTTCCGGCGTGAAGGCGATGTCGTTGACATTGTCGCCGCGATAGCTCGGCAGCTCGACGCCATCGATCGTCTCGGTATCGGCCGATCGCGGCTTGGCGAATTGCCCCGCCATGCGGCCGAGCTTCACCACCGGCAGCTTCGACGCGAAGGTCAGTACCACCGCCATCTGCAGGATCACGCGGAACGTGTCGCGGATGTTGTTGGGGTGGAACTCGGCGAAGCTCTCGGCGCAATCGCCGCCCTGGAGCAGGAACGCCTTGCCCTCGACCACGCGCGCGAGGTCGGTGGTCAGATTGCGCGCCTCTCCCGCAAAAACCAACGGCGGATAGCTGGTCAATTGCTTCGTCGCGGCGGCGAGCGCCGCGGCGTCGGGATAATTCGGCAACTGGCGCGCCTCATGCGAGGTCCAGCTATCGGGGGCCCATTTGGCGGCCATGATCGTCACTTTGCTTGTCGGTAAAGGGGCAAGTCCCATGCGCCGAAACGTCCGGTGCCGCAATAAAGGAAAAGTCGGGCGGCCTGATCGCCCCGCTTCCTTGCTCGTTGTGAGGGAGAGGGTGTGGCAAGAGCGCAAAGGTTGATGGGGCTCGCACGCAATCCCGTGCGAGAGGTTGTATGTTCCCGGATTGTTCACATATCGAACAGGTGACCCTTGATCTGTTCGACATGCCGGCCGTGCCGGGCCTCCATACCCACCCGGACGTCGTCACCCTGGCGGAGGAGGCCGCGTTGATCGCCGCGATCGACGGCGTCGACCTGGCGCCGTTCCGTTTTCAGCAATGGACCGGCAAGCGCCTCACCCACGGTTTTGGCTGGCAATATGATTTCCAGTCGGGCGCGCTGAGCCGGGGTGCGCCGATGCCTGACTGGCTGCTGCCGATCCGCGATCGCGCGGCGGCCGCCACCGGTCTCGCGCCCGACACGCTCGTCCAGGCATTGCTGCTGCGTTACGATCCCGGCGCCGGGATCGGCTGGCACCGCGACCGCCCGATCTACGACCAGGTCGTCGGCATCTCACTGGGCGCGCCGGCGACGATGCGGTTCCGTCGCCGCGACGGTGAGCGCTGGCGCCGCGCCAATGCCCTGCTCGAGCCGCGCGGTCTCTACCATCTGTTGGGCGAAGTGCGGCACGATTGGGAACATAGCATCGCCCCGATGGATCACGTCCGCTGGTCGATCACCTTCCGGTCGTTCTCGCGGCAGGGTCAAAGGGTCGCCGCCGCGGCATAAACATTTGCCAGAGGCGCGGCCAATCGGAAGGGTGCGCGTCGCGCTCACATCTGCCATGACACAAAAATGTCATCTAAATGTCATGTGGCGATGGGCACCATCCTGCTGGCGGCGCTGCCGTCGATCGCGCATGCCGACGACGGCCAGGTGTGGATCACCGGGATTGCCCGCGGGCCGGTCGCCGGTCGCGTCGAACTAGGCGTCGAGACGATCGAGCGGTTCGGGCGCGACGGCGACGGCGGGCTCTACGAAAGCGAGAATATCGCGATGCTCGGATACCATTTCGATCATGCGACGCTGGCGGCGGGCTATGTTCGCGACATCGTTTATCATGGCGGGGGCGCGGCGATCGAGCAGCGCGCGCGCCAAGATCTGAGTTTCGACCACATCGCCGCGATCGGACCGGTCAGGATCGACGCTCGGATGCGCGTAGAGGAACGCTGGCGCGACGGACTGGGCGGGACGGGCGTGCGGCTCAGACCGTTCGTCCGGCTGGTGTTGCCCCTCAGGGGCAAGCTGAACCTGCTGGCCAGCCATGAAAGTTTCGTCAATCTGGGCGGCGGTGCGGGGCAGCGTGGCGGCTATGACCGCGCGCGCGATTTCCTGGGGCTCGGCGTGCCGCTGACCAAACGGGTTGGCGTGGAGTTCGGCTATCTCGACCAGTGGGCTCGCCATGCGCGAACGGTCGGTGCGGCGGCGTTCACCCTGGGGGTGCGGTGGTAGCTGCTTCTCATCGGGTGTGCGCGGGCAGAGACCCGGCGTGAATGGTGGAGGGACGGGGCCGGTGCGATTTCGTCCTCCGTCGGGAAAGGCGCCCACGCTGGCGGACGCCTCCCCGCGCTACCTCACCCGTTCGCCACCCAATTGCCGTGAAACCCCGGCGGCACGCGGTGCGGGATGCGGATGCTGGCCACCGGCGCGTCGGTGAAGCGCGTCGCGTCAAGGATCACCAGATCGGTCTTCTCGTGCGGCAGATCGATCACCAACCCGACCATCCAGCCGTCGCCTTCGGGCGCGTCCTGGCTGCGCGGCACGAACACGAATTCGCCCGGGTAACGGCCCTCGCCGAACTCGTGCACCTCGCGCGTTCCGGCCTCCAGATCGTGCTTGTAGAGCCTGGTCGCACTGATCGCGAATTCGCCGTCGGGCAGCGCCATCGTGTAGGCATAGCGATATTGCCGGCCGAAAAAGCGTTCGTCGGGGCGCGGAAATTCCTGCGGCGCGGCGTCGATCGTGCGGCGCTCGACTGTTTTCGCCACCGGATCGATCGTCCAGCGCTCGATCCCCAGCGATGTGCCCGATGGCCCGCCCGTCGCCTCGGCGAACATCGAGTCATAGACACAGGCGTCCATCACCACTTTCCCGTCGGGCGTGTCATATGCATTGGCGACGTGGAAGATATAGGCCTGCGGGCAATCGACCCAGACGATCTCCTCCGCCTGGCCGACGCGCGGCAGCAACCCGATCCGTGCCTGGTGTTCGGGGTTCCAGCGATAGGGGAAGCTGTGCCCGCCGATCAGCGATTTCATCGAGAAGGTGACCGGCAGATCGAGGATCAGCGCGTAGCGATCGGTGATCGCGCAATCGTGAATCGACGGACCGTGCTTGACCTTGATCGGCATCTCGCGCGTCACCTTGCCCTCCGGCGACAGTACGACATGGCGCACGACGTCGGGGTCGGTCGCTTCGTAGCAGATGGCGTGGTGTTCGCCCGTCCTGGCGTCGAGATGG
>DASVNU010000041.1:0-4748 GCA_036383655.1 Sphingomonas sp.
CGCGATGATCGCGTCGGCCCTGCTCGCCCTGGCCGCCGGGTCAGATACGCCGGCCAGCTCTTCGATCTTCATGATGTAATCGCGATACGCCTTGCGAAAGGCGACATATTTGGCGTCGGGCAGCAAATAATAGTCGCGCGACCCGAGGCCGAGCCGTGCCTGTCCCGCATCGACCGCATATTGCGTGGGGTTCTTGGCGTCGGGGCTGATCCCGATATTGATCGGCGCGGCATAGCCCGGCTCCGCCATCAGCGCGACGAGCTCGTTGGTGTTCTTGACCGCCAGGATCCGCGTGAGATACGGCCTCAGCACCGCGGTGCCGCGCGCTTCGATCCCGGCCTGGTCCATATAGGCATGATAGAAATCGGCGACGCGGCGCATCCTGGGATCGGTCGGGTTGGGGCCGGCATCGTCGACCAGCTTGCGAACCTCGATCTCGGCCTCGTCGGGCATGTCGTAATTATAGCCGGCGCGCGCCTTGTCGGGGGCGATCGGCGCGGTCTTCAGCCAGCTGCCCTCGGCATAACGGAAGAAGTCGTCGCCGGGCTTGGTCGCCTTGTCCATCGAGGCATAATCGACACCCCACGGCCCGTATTTGGGTTTGGGCGCCGTCGTCTGCGCCAGCGCCAGCCCCGACATGCCCAACAGCAGCAGGCCCGTAACCCGTTTGATCGCCATCGCACCGACTCCCTGATGTTCGGCGGGTGTGTTGTCAGACTATGGCGCGCGGCAAAAGCGGAATCTTGGCGGGGATACGGTCAATCCATATCGCCCCACCCCGGCGAAGGCCGGGGCCCAGGATCGACGACTTGGAAGTGGCCTCCCGTCGCGGAGAGCAAATCGCAACTGGGCCCCGGCCTGCGCCGGGGTGGCTGTTCCAATCGAGCTCACGTCGCGGTCAGGCGGGCTCGGTGGCGATCTGACGCAGCGCCCGTTCGAACGCTTCCGGTGGCTGACCACCCGAGATCAGATAGCGGCCGTCGATGACGATCGCCGGCACCGAGTTGATCCCGCGCGACTGCCACAGACGCTCGGCGTCGCGGACTTCCTGCGCGTAGCGGCCCGAGGACAGTACTTCGCGTGCCGTCGCCCCGTCGAGCCCGGCCTGTTCGGCCGCAGCGACGAGGATGTCGGGATCGGACACGTCCAGCCCCTGGGTGAAGTTGGCGGCCAGCAGCACGTGCTTGAGCGCGACCTGGCGTCCTTCGAGCTCGGCCCAATGGAGCAGGCGGTGCGCGTCGAACGTATTGTGGAGCCGCCGCTCCCCCAGCGTCGCCATGTCGAACCCGACCGCGGCGGCGCGGTCGCGGATCGTCTCGCGATTGGCGGCGGCCTGCTCGGCGCTGATGCCGTATTTGCGGGTGATGTGTTCGACCGCATCCTCGCCTTCGGGCGGCATGTCGGGGTTGAGCTCGAACGGCTGGAAGGTGATGCGCGCATCGATCAGGTCGCCGGTGCGCGCCAGCGCTTCCTCCAGGCCGCTAAGCCCGACCGCGCACCATGGGCAGGCGATGTCGGAAACGAAATCGATCTTGATCGGCCGGGCCATGCGTCATCCTTTCGTGTCGCGGTCGCGGCACAGATAGGAATGACATCGGCGCGTTTCATCAGCGCCGGCCGCGCGTTGTTTGCGTGCTGGGAACCGGGCGCGGTGCGCCAGTCGCAGTTTAGAACGGCGCCGCGACGGTCTCGAAGTCGAGATGATCGGCGTCGAAGCCCTGCGGTCCGGGGATCGCCTGAAGGTTGCGATATTTGATCGCGGGCCCCGGCGACCGGCCGACCAGCGCGGTGCCCGATCCGTCGAGCTGGACGCGTTCGTCGCCCGCGATCAGCGTCATGCCCTTGAGCGATCCCGGCGTGTAATGGACGACGAGGTCATAGCCGTGCGGCGCATTGCAATATTCGCGGATCGCGCCGAGTTCGAACGATCCCGGCGCGGCTGGACCCGTCGCGACCCCGGCGGCGCCCGCCCCGGCCTTCACCGTGCACATCACCGGCACCTGCAACAGCAGGCCGATCCCGAAAGACTCGCTATGCGCGGCCGAGGTGCCCGCGGCGACGAGCAACAACCCCGTCGCCATTTTCCCGATCCTGCCGACCATGATGTCCGACGCCTTCCTGAAAAACTCGCCTGAAAAACTCAGGGGCCAGTCTAGGGGGCGCCGGTTAAGGATTGGCAAAAGCGCTTATGTTCCAAAACGGGTATGATCAAATTGAGTAATGGATCGTAAAAATCGGACAGAAATGAACCCATTAAACTAAAAAATTCGTTCGATTCTACGGCCTTGGGAAAGCGCGTCATTTCGATGCAAATAATGGGACATCGTTAACCAATCGTTAGACTCGACTCATTGCCGATTGATGTATTTGGTATATCGGAAGTTAAGGGTGAGTCGTGGGGGGTTAATGCTGGGCAAGATGCCGCGTGTCGCGGCTGGAGTTGTCGCGGGCTGCGCGGCGCTATTGAGCGCCAATCCAGCAGTCGCCGACGACCTTCCGGCCGCCAAGACGCTTACCCTTGAAATACAGGGAGAAATTCAGGAGCATTGCAGCTTCGGTCCGATCCCCGATCTGGCGCTCGGCGAGTTATCGACCGTGCGCGGCGAGTATCGCCGTCACGTCGCGCTCGATTGCAATATTCCCGTCGATATCAAGGTGAAGTCGGCGAATGGCGGGCTGGCGAACACCGCCTATCCCAACGGCCAAGGCCCGTACAAAGGCAGACTGGGTTACCAGCTGGGCCTCACGATGCCGATCCGCAAACCCGCCCCCGGTGTCGTCACCGCCAATTTCCAGAGCAGCCAGATGGTGGCCGGATGCGTCCTCTCCAGCAACGGCGGGGTCGCGCTCGACGGGATGGAGCTGACCATGCGGTTCGACCAGCTGCGTGGCGACGATGCCCTGTTGGGGGGCGATTATTCGGAAGTGATCGAGATCACGGTCTCGCCGGCCTGACGGCGGGGCGTGAGGGTATTTGGTGCGAGGGCAGCCGCGCCGGATTGATTGTTCATGCTGCCAGGCCGTCCGCGCCGCTGGGTTCGAACGGCTTGCTTAACTAGGGAGAAAAGAACGTGAAGAAGGCTTTCGCACTTACGGCTGCGGCGATCGCGATGATCGCGGCGACCAGCGCCACGGCGTCGACCCACTCGGTGACGCCGGGCTATTACGGCAATCCCGGCTATCAGCCCCCGATCTGGGCGGTGAACGGCTGGAACATTCCCGACGACACCACCACCGCGACGCCGGACGTGACCAACACGTTCACGCTGACCGGCACCGTCGCCAAGGATTGTTCCTATTATGGCGGCCCATCGACCAGCCACAGCATTCCGCTGGGCGCGATCGGCGTGAAGAACGGCGATACCGAGACGTCGTCGACGGCGTTCAACCAGGCGTCGACGTTCAACATGGACATCAGCACGACCAGCGCGGGCTGCAACTTCAACAACACCGTCACGATCAAGAAGAGCGCCCAAGGCCTCTTGAACGCGGCGGCTGGCGGCTATGACAGCAACCAGTTCACCGCGAACATCCCCTACACCATCAATGGCGGCCTGACCGGCACGACCAACACCAGCGGCCCGGCCGCCGGTACGTTCGTTCCGATCGTGCTGGGTGACGGCGATGCGCAGAAGCAGGTGCATCTCGGCGCGTGGCGCTCGAACCTGAACATGGGCCTGGTCTTCACCGCCCAGTCGAAGGGCCTCGTCGCCGGTAACTATACCGACACGATCACCGTCGAGCTGGCGGTCGACACCGCGTCGTAATCGACGATCGCGCGGGGGGAGGGCGACCAACCCTTCTCCCGCGTCTTTTTGCGTATCCGTAGCGCCGCCCGTCGACTTTTGCCGACGTACGGCCAACAAGGCTTCCCGGGGGGATTAACGTGCTCAATCGAACGGCAGTCCGCTGGCTGATCGCCGGCGCCATTGCGGCAGTCGTGCCGCTGGGTGCCCAATTGTGGGCGATGCGCGTCTCCCCGATGGTGGTCGAGATGGCGAGCAGCGGCGCCAAGGCGACCGCGCGAGTCGAGGTCGAGAATTCGGGAACGGGCATTCTGGCGTTCGAAACGCACATCACGCGCCTCGACTATGACAAGGACGGCAAGCAGGTCGAAGTGCCGGCCGATGACGACTTCCTGATCTTTCCGCCGCAGGGAACGCTGCCGGCCAATGGGCGCCAGGTCATTCGCCTGCAATGGCTCGGCGGCGCCGACATGCCGGCCTCGCGCAGCTATTACATGTCGGTCAACCAATTGCCCGTCGCGATCGCGCCCGAAGGACCGGCCAAGAGCGGTGGCGAGGTCCAAATCGTCTATCATATGAAGGCGCTGATCACGGTCGCGCCGCCCAACGCCAAGCCCGCGGTCGAGGTCGTTTCGGCGACGCCGACGATGGTGCAGCCCAAGGCGGAGGAAGGGCAGCCCGTGCCCGCCAAGGTTCCCGGGCTCATCGTCAAGTTCCGCAACACCGGCACGCGCTATGCGATGCTCGCCGGGGCGCGCTGGGTGGTCGACGGCACCGGCACCGACAACCAGCCGCTGCATGTCGAATTGTCGCGGGAGGACCTCTCGCGGTTGATCGGGGTCGGCTATATCGCGCCGATCAACGGGATTCGGACGTTCGACGTCGCGATCGGCAAATCCTTCGTTCCCGGCTCGGTAAAGATTCGCTTCCAACCGTGAAGTTCCGGCGCGTCCTGCTGACGTCGAGCGCCTTGTTCTGCGCCACCCCGGCGCTCGCCCAGGT
>DASVNU010000042.1:0-1651 GCA_036383655.1 Sphingomonas sp.
GATCCCGCACCGTGCCGGCCGGCCTCCTCGGCCAGCGCCAGCACTTCCTCGCGCGCGGCGAAGCGCGAGGGCACCGGGCGGCCGTGGATGTCGGCCTGGGTCGGCGACAGCGAGGTCGAGAACCCGGCGGCGCCGGCTTCCATCGCCTGGCGGACGATCGCGCGCATGGCCTCGATCTCCGCAGGCGTTGCCTCGCGCTCGATCGCGGCATCACCCATGACCCAGCGGCGCACGTTGGAATGGCCGACGTAGCAGGCGAAATTGACGCCGAGGCCCCCTTCCAGCGAGCCGAGGAATTCTGCGAAGGTCTCGAAATTGTCCCAGGCCACGCCCGAGAGAGCGACCGGGTCCATGTCCTCGACCTTGGCGAAGATGTCCTGGATCGCCTGCCGGTCCGCCTTGCGCGTCGGCGCGACCGAGAACCCGCAATTGCCCGCGAGCACCGTCGTCACGCCGTGAAAGCACGACATCGTCGCATAGGGATCGAAAGTGATCTGCGGATCGTAATGGGTGTGGGCATCGACGATGCCCGGTGCCACGACGCGGCCCTTGGCATCGATCTCCTCGCGCGCGGCGACGCCCTCCAGCCGGCCGATCCGCGCGATGCGCCCGTCCTTTACCGCGACGTCGACGCGCCGGCGCGCGAGGCCCGTGCCGTCGATGACATAGCCGTTCCGCACGATGAGATCGTATTCCACGGGCGTCCCTCTCCTTGCGCCGACGGTGCCGTCGATCTGCCCGCAAGATTGGGTCACGCGTCGGCCCGAAGCAACAGCTTGCTCGTACCGGCGCCGTATTCGTAATTACGGAATTCGCGCGCCGTGCCGATTGGGCTTTGCATCGCTGCCCCGATCCCCGAAGATCGCTGCCAAGATCACGAAAAACGATGGGATGGGATATGGTCGCGGCATCGATCGGAGGACTCGTCGACGCGGATGCGCACGTCAATCCGGCGCCGACCTTCTGGGACGAATACCTGCCGGCCAGGTTCGCGGGGCGCGGCCCCAAGTGGGAGCCCGGCGGTCCCGACGACAAGCATGATTGGATGGTCTTCGAAGGCGTGCGCAAGCCGCTGAACCTGCAATCGGCGACCTCGGGCCAGGGCAGGCAGTTCCGCCCCACCGGCAAGCAGGAACTGCTGCGCGCGGGCAACTGGGAGCCGGCGGCGCGGCTGGCCGACATGGACCAGGACGGGGTCGAGACCGCGATACTCTATGGCGGCGGCCCGCTCGGCACCGCGGACAACGAACTCTATCTCGCCAGCTTCGATGCCTACAACCGCTGGCTCGCGGACTTCTGCGCCTATGCCCCGGGGCGGCTTGCCGGCGCCGCCTATCTGCCGATGCAGGACATCGCGGCCTCGACGGCCATGGTGCACGACGCGGCCCGGCGCGGGCTGCGCGCGGTCAATATCCCGGCTTTTCCGCAATCGGGCGCCATCACCACGGGCGGCTTCGGCGCGCAGGTGCTGGCGCTGACCGGTGATCCCGACGGACCGCTGCAATACGACGATCCGGCTTTCGATCCGTTCTGGAAAGCCTGCGTCGACAACGACATGGCGGTGACGATCCACCTCGGCGCCCGCATCGCCCGCCCGGGCCAGTTCAAGTTCCTGCCCAACATGGTGATGAGCAAGCTCTGCATGGCCGAG
>DASVNU010000043.1:0-16834 GCA_036383655.1 Sphingomonas sp.
GCCGGCGATCATCGCCTGGCCGATCTCGGGCTGCAAGGTCAGCATGCCTTCGACCTTTTGCGGTGACACATTGTCACCCTTGTCGTTGATGATCAGGTCCTTCTTGCGGTCGGTGATCATGATCCGGCCCTTGTCGTCGATCACGCCGACGTCGCCGGTATGCAGCCAGCCGTCCTTGAGTACGCGAGCGGTCTCTTCGGGATTGCGCCAATAACCGTGCATGACGAGTTCGCCGCGGACCAATATCTCGCCGTCGTCGGCGATCCGGACCTCGACTCCGTCGAGGGGCGGGCCGACCGTGTCCATCTTCAGCCCCGCGCGCGGGCGGTTGCACGAGATCACCGGCGCCGCCTCGGTCTGGCCATAGCCCTGGAGGAACGTCAGGCCGAGCGACTGGAAGAAGATGCCGATTTCGGGGTTGAGCGGGGCGCCACCCGACACCATCGCCTTGATCCGCCCGCCGAAGCGCTTGGCGATCTTGGGCATCAACAGCGACTTCACGATCAGGTTCATCGGCTGGTCGTAGAAGGGGACGCCGCCCGCCGCTTTCTTGCCGCCGATCGCGACCGCGCGGCCGAGCAGATAGTTGGACACCGCACCCTGCTTTTCGACCGCCTTGGAGATCCGCGTGCGCAATACCTCGAACAGGCGCGGTACGACGACCATGATTGTCGGGCGGACCTCCTCGATATTGCTGGCGAGCTTGTCGAGCCCTTCGGCATAATAGATTTGCGCGCCGAGCCCGATCGGGAAATGCTGGCCGCCGGTATGCTCATAGGCGTGGGAGAGCGGGAGGAAGGAGAGGAACACCTCGTCCTCCCAGCCGAAATCCTCGGCGATCAGGGTGCAGCACGCCTCGACATTGTGCAGGATCGCGCCGTGATGTTGCTGCACGCCGCGCGGCGCGCCGCCGGTGCCCGAGGTGTAGATGATGCAGGCCAAATCGTCGCGGCTCGCGGTGATCGACACATCGGCGGGCTGCGCCGGATGATCGGCGATCAGCTTCGACCAATTGTGATAGGTGAGGTCGGTCTGGCCGACGCGCAAATCCTCCAATCCAATCACGATCTTTGCTTCGCTGGCGCGGGCGGCGGCGGGGAGCAGCGGGCGGGCGAGCTTGGCGGTCGACACGATGATCGCGCGCGCGCCCGAATTCTCGATGATGTGGCTGTGGTCGCGTTCGGTATTGGTGATGTAGGTCGGCACCGTCACGCAGCCGGCGGCCATGATCGCCAGGTCGCTGATGCACCATTCGGGGCGGTTTTCGCTGACCAGCATGACGCGGTCGCCGGGCTGCAGCCCGATCGCCTTCAAACCGGTTGCCAGGCTGGCGACTTGCCGCGCGGCGTCGGCCCAGCTGAGCGGTACCCAGCTGTCGCCTTGTTTGTGCCACAGGAACGGCTTGGCGCCTCCGGCCTCGGCACGCGCGAAGAACATCGCCACCAGGCTGGGGAATTTCTCGATCTGCCGCATCCGGCCCTCTCCCACGCGGCGCGCCGCGTTCGGCTGCGCCTTATCGACCGACGTTATTCGGATGGGCGGTTGGGCGCCATCCCCATCCGCCGGATTACGGTCGTCTTGCCGTCCTGTCCGATCGCGACACCTTCGCTGCGCGGATCGGCGGCGCCGACCCACTTGCCGCCGACGCGCTCGATCGCATTGGCCTTGAGCCCGAGCGGGCCGACCACGATCTTCTCGCCCAGTGCGCGCAGCCGCGGTGCCATCGTCTCCGCCTGCGTGCCCGCTTCCGCCACCGCCATCGGGCCCGGCGCATAGACCAACCCCAGGCCGATCGCGTCCTGCGCGCTCATCTTCCAGTCGACCACCGCGATGATCGCCTTGGACACCTGGGCGATGATCGTCGATCCGCCCGCCGCGCCGATCGCCAGGCGGACCTTGCCGTCGGGGCCGTAGACGATCGTCGGCGCCATCGAGCTGCGCGGGCGCTTGCCGGGCTCGACGCGGTTGGCGACGAGATAGCCGTCCTTGTCGGGCACGATGTCGAAATCGGTCAGTTCGTTGTTGAGCATGATGCCGTCGACCGACAGGCCCGATCCCCATGGCCCCTCGATTGTCGTGGTGACTTCGACGACGTTGCCCGCTTTGTCGGTGACGACGAGGTCGGTGGTGCCGGGCGTTTCGCTCGCCGGCACGCGCTTGCGCGGCGGGGCGCCGGGGGGCGTGCCCGGGACAATATCGGCGATCGATTTGTCGGGCGCGATCAGCGCCGAGCGTGAGGCGATGTAATTGCGATTCAGCAGGCCGGTGAGCGGCACGGTGACGAAATCGGGATCGCCGAGATACATGTCGCGATCGGCATAAGCGAGGCGCGAGCTTTCCGCGAACAGATGCCAGGCGACCGGCGAGTCCTTGCCCAGCTTCGCCATGTCGAACCGCTCGAGCTGTTTCAGGATCATCAGCACGGTGAACCCGCCCGACGAGGGCGGCCCCATCCCGCAGACGCGGTAGGCGCGATAGGTGCCGCACAAGGGAGCGCGCGGCTTGGCGCGATAGGCGGCGACGTCGCTGATCTTCATCTTCGACGGATTGCGTGGGGCGTTGTTGACTGTTGCGACCAGGCGTTGCGCGGTGCCGCCGGTATAAAAGGCATCGGGCCCGAGGCGGGCGACGCGGTCGAACAATTCGGCCTGTTTGGGGTTCTTGATGATCGTGCCCGCCGGCCATGGCTTGCCCGACGCATCCATGAAGATCGCGCGCCCGTTCGCATCCATGTGCCCGGCATATTGGACCAGCGCATTGGCCAGTCGCGGCGACGCCTGGAAACCGTCGCGCGCCAGCCGGATCGCCGGCTGGAACAGCCGCGCCCAGGGCAGCCTGCCCGATTGAGCGTGCGCCATCGCCATCACGCGGAGCTGGCCGGGCACGCCGACGCTGCGACCGCCGGGAACCGCGGCGAAGTGCGACAGCGGCTTGCCGGCGGCGTCATAGAACCACTTGCCATCGGCGGCCATCGGCGCCGCCTCTCGCCCATCGATCGTATTGATCTTGCCGCTGGTGCCGTCGTGACGGACGAAGAAGGTGCCGCCGCCCATGCCCGAGCTTTGCGGCTCGACGACGTTGAGCGCGAGCATCGTCGCGATCGCCGCATCGGTCGCGCTGCCGCCGGCGTTGAGAATTTCGACCCCGGCCGCGGCGGCTCGCGGGTCCGCCGCGCTGACCATGCCGGTCGCGGCGGGCTGGACGACTTTGGCGATCCGGGCGGGCTGTCGGGCGGACCCCGATGCCGCCAAGGTTGAAAGGACGATGGCGGCGGCGACGAACAGCTTCTTCATGCAAGGGACCCTAACGGCGGGAAAATGGGAGACAAGGCGTTACGGTGGCCCGACCTATAGACGCGGGTTACGGCGCAGCGCGAGAACCATCGCGACGATCACCGCGATCGGCACCAGCAGGAAGACGGCGAGGATGAAGAGGTTGATGACGGTGGAGAACACGCGAGGACTCTCATAAATTATCCCACCCCGGCGAAGGCCGGGGCCCAGGAAGGTCCGCGCTCATGGCAGCGCGATTTGGTCGTATAGATCGTCCCAATCGGGGTTGAACCCCTCGATCTCGCGTATTTTCCATGCGCGTCGCCATTGCTTCATGCGTCGCTCGCGTAGGCGTGCCCCGTCGAGGCTTTCGTGTGACTCGTACCAGATGAGCAGATGGCATCCGTACTCGCGAGTGAAGCCGGGAACGACATCGTTCCGATGTTCCCAGACGCGCCGTAGGAGGTCGGTGGTCGACCCGATATAAATTGTTCCGTTGCGCCGGCTGGCCATGATGTAAACGCAGGCCTGTCCCATCATTGCCTATATTCCGAAACTGGGCCCCGGCCTTCGCCGGGGTGGAAATTGTTAATCCGTGCCGACAACGTCCGCGATCTGCGCAAAGCCATCGCGCCGCATCAGTGCATCGAGATCCCGCAAGATACGCCCGGGCAGCGCCGACCCGCCATAGACCAGCCCGGTATAGAGCTGCACCAGGCTCGCGCCGGCGCGGATGCGGGCATAGGCCTCGGCGCCGTTGTCGATGCCGCCGACCGCGATGAGCGGGAGCGTACCACCGGTCGCCGTTCTGAAATCGCGCAGCCGTTGCGCGGCGAGTGTGGCGAGCGGCGCGCCCGACAAGCCGCCGCTTTCGCCGGCGTTGGGCGACGAGAGGGGCGGGCGACTGATTGTGGTGTTGCCGACGATCAGCGCGTCGATGCCGGCATCGATCGCGGCGCGGGCGATTTCGTCGATCTGCGTCGGCTCCTGATCGGGCGCGACCTTGAGGAACAGCGGCGTCGACCCGCGCGCCGCGGCGGTGCGGGTCAGCAAATCGGCCAGCGCGGGCCCGTGCTGCAGGTCGCGCAGACCCGGCGTGTTGGGCGAACTGATATTGATCGTGACATAGTCGGAGATCGGCGCGGCGGCGGCCACCCCGTTCGCATAATCGGCGATGCGGTCGGCGGCGTCCTTGTTGGCGCCGACATTGATGCCCAGCATCCCGGTGCGCCTGGCGGCTTTCGCGCGGGGCAAAGCGGCGGCGAGCCCGCCATTGTTGAACCCCATGCGGTTGATCACCGCGCGATCGGCGACGAGACGAAACAGCCGTGGTCTGGGATTGCCCGCCTGCGGCAGCGGTGTCAGCGTGCCGATCTCGACCGCGCCGAAGCCCAGGCCGAAAAACCCCGCAATGGCGCGACCGTCCTTGTCGGCGCCGGCCGCGAGCCCCAGTGGATTGGGAAAGGTCAGCCCGGCCACGGTGACCGGCAAGGAAATCGCGCCCGTAGCGAGCGGCGTGCCGATCGCTCCCCAGGCGGCGAGCATGTCGATGGTCAGGCCATGCGCGCGTTCGGCATCGATCGCGAACAGGAGCGGGCGGGCGAGAAAGGCCATGGCCCGCGCCATGGCAGGCCACGCCGTGAGGGTCAAAGCCCCTGGAGTCTGTATTCGCTGGCGGCGGGCGGTTTTTGCCGCGTGGATGAACGGGTAGAACTGCTCCCGGCGGTTTTACCTGTTCATCGTCGCTCGTCGGTCATGATGCCTTCAGCATCGCCCCTACCCGCGCGACAAAATCCGCTCCGTCTCGACCCCGCCGCTAGCGAGCACAGACCCTGACGTTACGGAAACCGTCAAAAATCGCCGTACGGCGAATCCGTCCAATACGACTCGGGAATGAGGGGCGTAGGACAAGCATGCGACCCGAAGGGCCCCTGGGAGGGGGTTCTTTCCCTCGACGGCCCGGTTTTCGAAAGAAAATCGGGCCGCTTTCTTATGTTAAGCGAAACCAACGATATACTCATTTTGGGTAGCGGTTCAGGCCGAAATGGTATAAAAACGACGCAACGAAAGAAAACACAGGGGCGCAACTTTCGTGTCGGACATCCAACTCGATTATCGGGTTCCTTCACCCGATCTCGCGGATCATGTAACATTATTCTATGATTTTCGCGCCAACATGCCTTGGTTCGAAGATATGGAACGCGCTGACTACGCCCAGTTTCGTTTCCGCCTGAGCCCGGGCTACGCGGTTTATTATTTCCCCGATGGCGAAAAGGAAACCGGCCCCATCCATGTCGTCGGCCCGACGAGTGGTGCCACGCGGTGCCGCGTCGAGGGCCCGGTCAGGCTGTTCGGGTTCGGCATCACGCCGTGCGGCTGGGCGGCGATGCTGGGCGGCGACGCGTCGGACATGCTCGACGACGCCATGGATATCGAAGGATCGCTGCGCGTCCGCGCCGAGGCGACGTTCAGGGCGATCGCCGCCACCGAAAACATGGACGAACGCGTGCTGATCGCGGAATTGCTGGTTCGCGAACTGACCTGCCGGGCGACCCGCGAGTCGGTCAGTTTCGCGCATCAGGTGGATGCCTGGCTCGAAAGCAGCACGTCACCCGATATCGACGATTTGATCGCGGTGACCGGCCTGTCGCGCCGTCAGGTCGAGCGCAAGTGCAACACGCTGTACGGGGCACCGCCCAAGCTGCTCGCGCGCAAGTATCGCGCGCTGCGCGCGGCGGTCGCGATGCGCCTTGGCGATATCACCTTCGATGACGCGGTCGGTCGTGGCTTTTACGACCAGTCGCATCTGATCCGCGAGGTGAAGCAGTTCACCGGCCTGACCCCCAAGCAAATCCGCGATCGCCCGACCGCACTGGCCGAGATTACGGTGCAACAGCGTCTCGCGATGTCCGGGTTGGTCCGGCCGCTGATCACCAGCACCTAGCCTCCCTCTCCCCTTGTGGGAGAGGGAAGGGGCCCGCGAGCCGGAGGCGAGTGGGAAGGGTGAGGGGGAGTCACAGGCGATATCGCTTGTGACTCCCCCTCACCCTTCCGCGGCTGCGCCGCTCCCTCCCTCTCCCACAGGGGAGAGGGAATTTAGTAGGTTGACCTTCCTCTCTCTCACGCCCACATGCCCAATCGGATCGATTTGATCTGATTTGAGAGTCATTCGCAACAAGGCGCCAAGAATCATGAGGCTGTCGAGCCTGGCCGATTATGCCGTGGTGATGATGTCCGCCGCCGCACGCCATTGCGGCGGGGTGGGGCGTCTCAACGCGACCAGTCTTGCGGAGGAGACCGGCCTGCCACTGCCGACCGTGCAGAAGCTGGTCAGCAAGCTTTCGTCCGCGGGGCTGATCGAGAGCCAGCGCGGTACCGGCGGCGGGTTTCGCCTGTCGCGCCCGCCCGCCGCGATCAGCCTAGCCGATATCGTCGAGGCGATCGAAGGGCCGATCGCGATGACTGCCTGCGTCGAGCATGGCGCGCATGATTGCTGTGTCGAGGAGAGCTGCCGCGTGAAGCCGCACTGGAATGCCGTCAACGGCGCCGTCCGCGGTGTGCTGGCCGGCGTGAGCCTCGCCAGTCTATCCGCTGCTCCGGTGCTGGAGGTGCAGGTCTGATGCCGCGCGCAGCGCATTTTTTCCTTTTTCGCGCCTCCGCGCCTTCGCGTGAATCAATTTTTCTCACGCAAAGCCGCGAAGGCGCAAAGGATTTTGATGGCCGCTTCGCGGCTTGGGGTTTGTAATGGCGACCAAGAATGCAGAGGCGCTGGCCGCCGCGAACAAGAAGTACGAATGGGGCTTTGCCTCCGACGTCGAGCAGGAATTCGCGCCCAAGGGGCTGAGCGAAGACACCGTCCGCTACATCTCCGCCAAGAAGAACGAGCCGCAATGGATGCTCGACTGGCGGCTCAAGGCGTTCCGCCTGTGGCAGACGATGGAAGCGCCCGACTGGGCCAAGCTCGACATCGCGCCGATCGATTACCAGGACGCTTATTATTACGCCGAGCCCAAGGCGAAGAAGACGATCGCGAGCCTCGATGATCTCGATCCCGAGATTCGGCGGACCTATGAGAAGCTCGGCATCCCGATCGAGGAGCAGAAGGTGCTCGCGGGGGTCGAGGGCGCGCGCAAGATCGCGGTCGACGCGGTGTTCGACAGTGTCAGCGTCGCGACGACCTTCCGCGCCGAGCTCAAGGCGGCGGGCGTCATCTTCCTGTCGATCAGCGAGGCGATCCGCGAATATCCCGAGCTGGTGAAGAAGTGGCTGGGCAAGGTGGTGCCCCAACACGATAATTATTTCGCGACGCTCAATTGCGCGGTCTTTTCCGACGGCACCTTCGTCTACGTGCCCGAGGGCGTGCGCTGCCCGATGGAGCTGTCGACCTATTTCCGTATCAATGCCGAGAATACCGGCCAGTTCGAACGCACGCTGATCGTCGCCGACAAGGGCGCCTATGTCTCGTATCTCGAGGGCTGCACAGCGCCGATGCGCGACGAGAACCAGCTCCACGCCGCGGTGGTCGAACTGGTCGCACTCGACGATGCCGAGATCAAATATTCAACCGTCCAGAACTGGTATCCGGGCGACGAGAACGGCCTGGGCGGCATCTATAATTTCGTCACCAAGCGCGCTTTGTGCCAGGGCAGGAACAGCAAGGTATCCTGGACCCAGGTCGAGACCGGCTCCGCGATCACCTGGAAATATCCCAGTTGCGTGCTGGCGGGCGAGAATAGTGTCGGCGAATTCTATTCGGTCGCGGTGACCAACAATCGCCAGCAGGCCGATACCGGGACCAAGATGATCCATCTCGGCAAGGGATCGCGATCGACGATCGTGTCGAAGGGGATTTCGGCCGGCCGCTCGAACAATACTTATCGCGGGCTGGTGCGCGTGGCGCCGACCGCGGAAGGGGTGCGCAATTTCACCCAGTGCGACAGCCTGTTGCTCGGCGCCGAATGCGGCGCGCACACCGTGCCGTATATCGAGGTGCGCAACCCTAGCGCGCAGATCGAGCATGAGGCGACGACCTCGAAGATCAGCGAAGACCAATTGTTCTACGCGATGCAGCGCGGGCTCGATCAGGAAGCCGCAGTGGCGCTGATCGTCAACGGCTTCGCGCGCGAAGTGCTGCAGCAATTGCCGATGGAATTCGCGGTCGAGGCGCAGAAGTTGCTGGGGATTTCGCTTGAGGGGAGCGTGGGGTGATCAGCCAACTCCTCATAACGCTATTGGCCGGCCAGGGTGTTGATGAGTGCCCTGCGAAGCTGGTGCTGCACGGCGCAGGTATATCGCGTCGTGCGCAGTCATACGCCGATTGCGTGAGCCAGCCCTCGTTGCCCACTACGGCTGATCTGGCGGCTAAGAAGCGGCAGTGTGCCGTCAAGCAAGATCGCTCGAAAGGCAAAGCGACTGCCTGGGTTGATAACATCGCGAAAAATTTTCCGGGTTGTGAAACCCGCCTAGAATTCAAGTGACGGAAACGATGCTCAAGATTGAAAACCTCCACGCCGAAGTCGACGGCAAGCCGATCCTCAAGGGCCTTTCGCTCAGCGTGAACGCCGGCGAAGTGCATGCGATCATGGGGCCGAACGGCGCGGGCAAGTCGACGCTTGGCTATGTGCTTGGCGGGCGGCCCGGGTACGAGGTGACCGAGGGGTCGGTCAGTTTCGACGGTGAGGATTTGCTCGAGATGGCGCCGCACGAACGCGCTGCCGCGGGGCTATTCCTCGGCTTCCAATATCCGGTCGAGATTCCCGGCGTGTCGAACGTCCAGTTCCTGCGCGAGGCGCTCAACAGCCAGCGGCGCGCGCGCGGCGAGGGGCCGCTGTCGGGTGGTGATTTCCTCAAGCTGGCGCGCGCCGAGGCGGCGGCGCTGTCGATGGACGCCGAGATGCTCAAGCGTCCGGTCAATGTCGGCTTTTCGGGCGGCGAGAAGAAGCGCAACGAGATGGTGCAGATGGGGATCATCGCGCCCAGGCTCGCGATCCTCGATGAAACCGATAGCGGGCTCGACATCGACGCGCTGCGCGTGGTCGGCGACGGTATCAACCGCATCATGCGCGCGCCCGACAAAGCGGTAGTGCTGATCACGCACTATCAGCGGTTGCTCGATTACGTGAAGCCCGACTTCGTCCACGTCCTCGAAGCTGGCCGGATCACGCGGACCGGCGGGGCGGAACTGGCGATTGAGCTCGAGCGCGAGGGCTATGGAGCGGTGGCGGCATGACGCAACTCCGCGCCGCAGGCGCCATCCAAATTTTTATCACGCGAAGGCGCGAAGGCGCGAAGAAAGAAGGTCTTGCGCTTCGCGCCTTCGCGCCTTCGCGTGAATCAATCTTATGACTTTACTGGCACTCCCCACCCGCCGCGACGAGGCGTGGAAGTATAGCGATCTCGATGCGCTGGCCGAGGCGTGGCCGCTCAATCCCCCAGAGGCGATCCGTGTCGCCGCGGGCGAGGAGATCGCGCGCATCGTGGTGCAGGACTCGCCGGCCGGATCGGTGGCGGTCAAGGACATCGCGATCGTGCTCGAAAAGGGCGCGCGCGCGACGTTCCACGTCCTCAATATCGGCGGCAAGCTCGGCCGCGTGTCGATCGACGTGACGCTGCATGACGGCGCCCATTTCGAGCTTGGCGCGGTGATCCTGGGCGGTGGCGACCAGACATTGGAGATCGTCACCACGCTCAATCACGTCGAGCCCAATGCGACGTCGAACCAGGTCGTGCGCTCGGTGCTCGGCGGCAAGGCGACCGGCAGCTATCTCGGCAAGGTCGCGGTCGCGCGCGATGCGCAGAAGACCGATGCCAGCCAGTCGGTCAAGGCTATGCTGCTCACGCGCACCGCGACCGCCAATGCCAAGCCTGAATTGGAGATCTTCGCCGACGACGTGAAGTGCGCGCATGGTGCGACCGTAGGCGAGCTCGATGCGATGGCACTGTTCTATCTCGAAAGCCGCGGGATCGCGCCGGCCGAGGCCAAGAAGCTGTTGTTGCGGGCGTTCGTTGGAAGCGTGTTCGACGATATCGCAGATGAAGGCGAGCGGACGCGGGTGGAAGCAGCGGCGCAGGCCGCGCTCGAGCGGATGCTGGAGTCCCCCTCCCGCTTGCGGGAGGGGTTAGGGGAGGGCATGTCCAATGGCTGAGCTCTCGCAAGCCCTCCCCCGACCCCTCCCGCACGCGGGAGGGGAGTTGGCGCCCCTCGACGTCGTCGCGGATTTCCCTGCGATCCCGGCGGGCTGGCATTATCTCGACAGTGCCGTCTCGGCGCAGAAGCCGCGCGTAGTGATCGACGCGATCGAGCGCGGTTATGCGCAGGATTACGCCGCCGTGCACCGCGGCGTGTACCAGCGCTCGGCCGACATGACGCTCGCTTATGAAGCGGCGCGTAAGCGCGTCGCCGACTTCATCAACGGCAAGCCCGACGAGATCGTGTTCGTCCGCGGCGCGACCGAGGCGATCAACCTCGTCGCGCACAGCTGGGCGGGCGAGCAACTCAAGGCCGGCGACCGCATCCTGCTGTCCACGCTCGAACACCATTCCAACATCGTGCCGTGGCAGCTGGTCGCCGAGAAGATCGGGGTCGAGATCGACGTCGTACCGTTGACCAGCGACGGCCGGATCGACCTCGACGCGATGGCGGCGATGATCACGCCGGCACACAAACTGGTCGCGCTCGGGCATGTCTCGAACGTGCTCGGCTCGGTGCTCGACGCCAAGCGCGCGACCGAGATCGCACATTCGGTCGGGGCCAAGATCCTGCTCGACGGCTGCCAGGCGGTGCCGCGCATGCCGGTCGACGTCGCCGAGATCGGCTGCGATTTCTACGTCTTCTCCGGGCACAAGCTCTACGGCCCGACCGGGATCGGCGTGTTATGGGGCCGCTACGACCTGCTCGATGCGATGCCGCCTTATCAGGGCGGCGGATCGATGATCGATCGGGTGACCTTCGCCAAGACGACCTATGCCCCCGCGCCGGGCCGGTTCGAGGCGGGAACGCCGCATATCGTCGGCGTGATCGGGCTCCGTGCGGCGATCGATTATGTCGAGAGCGTCGGGCTGGAGCGTATCCACGCGCACGAGACGGCGCTGGTGGCCGCTGCGCGCGAGCGATTGTCGCGGATCAATTCGGTGCGGCTGTTCGGCCCGGAAGATTCCGCCGGCATCGTCAGTTTTGCGGTGGAGGGGGTGCATCCGCACGATGTCGCCACCATCTTGGACGAGAGCCGGGTCGCGATCCGCGCCGGGCATCATTGCGCGCAGCCGCTGATGGAGGCGCTCGGTGTGCCGGCGACGGCGCGGGCGAGCTTCGGGGTCTATTCGTCGATGGCCGATGTCGAGGCCCTGGGCGAAGCGGTCGAACGTGTGACGCGGATTTTTGGATAGGGTCTTCGAATGAACGAGGAACGGAAGATCGAAATGGAAGAAGTGGCGTCGGTCGAAGCGCCGCCCAAGGCGCGCGTCGAAGCGCCGGGGGAAGCGTTCGAGCGCAAGCGCGACTATCTCGCGGGATTTCTGGCGCAGAAGCCCGAACCCGCTTCAGGCGGCGAGCCCGGCGGCGCGCTGTACGAAGCGGTGGTCGATGCGCTCAAGGAAATCTACGACCCCGAGATTCCCGTCAATATCTACGATTTGGGGCTGATCTATAATGTCGAGGTGACCGATGAGGGTCATGCCGCGGTCACGATGACGCTGACCACGCCGCATTGCCCGGTCGCGGAATCGATGCCGGCCGAAGTCGAATTGCGCGTCAGCAGCGTACCCGGAGTCGCGGTCGCCGATGTCAATCTGGTCTGGGACCCGCCTTGGGATCCGCAGAAGATGTCGGATGACGCGAAGCTTGAACTGGGAATGCTGTAACACATTCCCCTCCCGCCTGCGGGAGGGGCTAGGGGAGGGCATGTTGCCCCGATGCGGATGGTGACAAGCCCTCCCCCGACCCCTCTCGTAAACGGGAGGGGAGAGAAGGAGTGAAGACGTGGCGACGACTCTGAGGCAGCGCCCTGCTGCCGTGAACCTTACCCAACGCGCCGAGGCGCGCGTGGCCGAGCTGATGTCGAAGGCGCCCGAGGGCGCGATCGGCGTCAAACTGTCGACGCCGAAGCGCGGCTGTTCGGGGCTGGCCTATTCGGTCGATTACGTCGCGGCAGCCAACCCGATGGACGAGCGGATCGAAACGCCCGGCGGCACCTTCTTCGTCGACGGCGCGTCGGTGCTCTATCTGATCGGTTCGACGATGGACTGGGTCGAGGACGATTTCGCCGCGGGATTCGTGTTCGAAAACCCCAACGCCAAGGGCGCGTGCGGGTGCGGGGAGAGCTTTACGGTCTGAAGCGCATGACGCTCAGCGCGGCGCGTTTATCTGCATCGTAATCGCTACGATATCGCCCAGATCGATGCCGAGCTTTTTCCTCACTTCCGCCTTGAGCGGCAGCATATAGCCGCCATCTTTCGGGAATAAAGCGGTACGAAACGCGAGGCGGTTCGCGCTGGCTTCGACCGGCACGCATCCCCAACCGTAACTCGCGATCCGTGCGGCCCAACGCACCTCGCCGATTTCATCATCAGGCAGGGCAATGAAATAAAACGGGGCCGGTCCGCGCCAATGGATAACCTTCCCGGTGAAGGCTATCTCGAGCAGCGGATCCGATCGGCTCATACCGGTTTCCGCAGCAACAGCGCCGTCCGCAGACACTCGCACACCACTTCATCACGCTGGTTGAGCATGCGGTGCTTCCACGTCACCAGGCCGGCGTTGGGCCGCGACTTGCTGTCGCGCAACTCGGTCACCTCGCTGGTCGCACGCAGCGTATCGCCGATGAACACCGGCTTGGGCATCACCAGTTTGTCGTAACCCAGGTTGGCGACCAAGGTGCCCATCGTCGTCTCGGCGACGGTGATTCCGACCATCAGGCTGAAGGTGAAAGTGCCGTTGACGAGGATGCGGCCGAATTCGCTCGCCTTGGCCGCTTCGGCGTCGAGGTGGAGCGGTTGCGGGTTGTGGGTCATGGTCGACCACAACAGATTGTCGGTCTCGGTCACCGTGCGGCGCAGCGGATGCTCGATCGTCTCGCCGACCTGCCATTCGTCGAAAAACTTGCCCGGCATCAGTCGCCTTCCATCAGCTTGAGCTTGAACCCGCTATGGCTCTTTTCCCAGCCGAGCCGTTGGTAGAAACGATGCGCGGCAAGGCGGTCGTTGTTCGATGTCAATTGTGCCGCGTAACAGCCGCGCTCGCGGAAATAGTCGACCGCCCAGCCGATCATTGCCGAGCCAAGCCCGAGCGAGCGTTTGTCGCTGGCGATCCGCACCGCCTCGATCTGCCCGCGCCAGGCGCCGTGGTTGAGCAGGCCGGGAAGGCAGCTCAACAGCATCGTGCCGACCACGCCGCCATCGAGTTCGACGACGATCAGACGCTGATTGGGGTCGCGCGCGATCGCGTCGAATGCGGCGAGATAGGCGGGGTCGAGCGGTTCGGCCGGGTCGTCGGCGCGACCGCCGATCTGTTCCTCCGCAAGCATTGCGATGACGACCGGCAGGTCCGCCGGCGTCGCGTCGCGATACGTCAGCGCGGTCATCGCTCGCGCCATTCGAGCGGGTCGAGCCAGGGCGAGAAGTGCGGCAGGTCGGTCGATACCTTGTCGGGATAGGACGCGGGCCGCTTTTCGAGGAAAGAGGCGACGCCTTCCTGCGCGTCGGCGCTGGCACCACGCGACCAGACCAGGCGACTGTCGAGACGGTGCGCATCGATCGGCGAGGGCGCGCCCATCATCCGCCACATCATCTGACGCGTGAGCGCGATCGAGACGGGCGCGGATTCCGCGGTTAGTTGGCGCGCCAGTTCCCGGGCCGCGGGGAGCAGGTCGGCGGCGGCGCGGACCGAGCGGACCAGCCCGGCTTGCTTCGCCTCGGGCGCGGACACCAGGCGCCCCGAATAGCACCAGTCGAGCGCGGTCGAGATGCCGACCAGCCGCGGCAGGAACCAGCTCGATGCCGCTTCGGGCACGATTCCCCGCCGCGCGAACACGAAGCCGAACCGCGCACCCTCGGCGGCGAGGCGGAAATCCATCGGCAAGGTCATCGTCGCGCCAATGCCGACAGCGGCGCCGTTGATCGCGCCGATCACCGGTTTCTTCGACTGGAAGATGCGCAGCGACAACAGGCCGCCGCCGTCGCGAATGCCTTCATGATCCCAATCGATCGTGCCGTCGGCGCGCACCGGCGATCCCGCGTCGTCCCAAGCTTTGCTGTCGCCATAGTCGAACGTCGCGGCGCCGCCCGACAGATCGGCTCCGGCGCAAAAGGCACGCTCGCCGCTGCCGGTGACGATCACCGCGCGAACATCATCGTCGGCGTCGGCGCGGTCGAAGGCGGCGATCATCTCGCGCATCATCTGCGCGGTGAAGGCATTCATCGCCGCCGGACGATCGAGCGTGATGGTCAGGATGTGGTCGGCGACATCGACGCGGATTTGTTCAGGCACTAAACCCTCCTCCGTCATGCCGACCTTGTGCCGGCATCCACGGAGCCGCAAGCGTCGGGATTTGAGGCGCGGTGGACCCCGGCACAAGGCCGGGGTGACGGACGGGAGTAGGCCGGCTCATTCCGCCTTCTCGATCCGAACCAGCAGGGCATCGACCTGTACCTGCGACCCTACCGCCGCATTCAACTCCGCTACCACGCCGTCGAACGGCGCGGTCAGGCCGTGTTCCATCTTCATCGCTTCGAGCGTCAGCAGCTTCTGCCCCTTGGTCACCGTGTCGCCCGCCGCGACATCCACCGCGATCACCCGGCCGGGCATTGGCGCCAGGATCGCGCCGTCACCGGCAGCACCCGTTGCTCCGCCCGCCGCGCGCCAGGGGGCAAGTTGCCAGACCTGTCCACCCTCGGCGATCAGCAGGCTGTCGACCGCTTCGGATCCGGGTTCGGCCGCGCCATGCTCGATCGCGATCGTCGCACCGTCGAGCAGGAAGGTATCGGTCCGCCGCGCGGCGGCGTTGAGGCGGAAGCCCGCCATCGGCAGCTCACCGATCAGTGCCGCGGCGGCGTCGGCCAAGGCCTCGTCGGACGGCAGTGCGGGCGGCATCAGCGCATCGCCTTCGCGCGCGATCAGGCCGGTGTCGACATTGCCCTCGGCAAAAGCCTCATGCTCCAACGCTTCGACCAGGAATCCCGCGTTCGACCGCACCGGCCAGACGATCGCGTCGGACAAGGCATCGGCGAGCAATTCGCGCGCTTCCTCGCGATCCTCACCCCAGGCGATGATCTTGGCGATCATCGGGTCGTAGAAAGGCGAGATATCAGCACCTTGCTCGACCCCGGTATCGACGCGCGCGTCCTCGCCCAGGTCGAACGCTTCGAGCCGGCCGATCGAGGGCAGGAACCCCTTGGCGGGATCCTCGGCATAGAGCCGCGCTTCCATCGCCCAGCCGTTGATCTCGAGCTCGTCCTGCGTCCTCGGCAGCTTTTCACCCGACGCCACGCGCAACTGCCATTCGACCAGATCCTGCCCGGTGATCTCCTCGGTCACCGGATGCTCGACCTGAAGCCGGGTGTTCATTTCCATGAACCAGATGCGGTCGGCACGCAGGCCCTCGCTGGCATCGGCGATGAACTCGATCGTCCCCGCGCCGACATAGTCGACCGCTTTTGCTGCACGCACCGCTGCAGCACAGATCGCAGCACGCGTGTCCTCGTCCATGCCGGGAGCAGGGGCTTCCTCGATCACTTTCTGGTGGCGCCGCTGCAGCGAGCAATCGCGCTCGAACAGATGGACGACATTGCCGTGGCTGTCGCCAAACACCTGCACCTCGATATGCCGCGGCGAGAGGATGTATTTCTCGATCAGCACGCGATCGTCGCCGAACGACGAGGCGGCTTCGCGCTGGCACGAAAGAAGCGCGTCAGCGAAGTCCGCCGATGCGTCAACGCGGCGCATGCCCTTTCCGCCGCCGCCGGCGACCGCCTTGATCAGCACCGGATAGCCGATTGTGTCGGCCTCCGCCTTGAGATGATCGGGGCGCTGATCCTCGCCGAGATAGCCCGGCGTCACCGGCACGCCGGCCGCGATCATCCGCTCCTTGGCGGCGTCCTTCAGGCCCATCGCGCGAATGCTGTCGGGGTTGGGTCCGACCCAGGCCAGCCCGGCATCCTTCACCGCCTGTGCGAAATCGGCATTCTCCGACAGGAAGCCGTAGCCGGGATGGATCGCTTCGGCCCCGGTTGCTTTCGCCGCGGCTAGGATCTTGTCGCCGACCAGATAGGATTCGCGTGCGGGCGAGGGGCCGATATGCACCGCCTCGTCGGCCTGGCGGACGTGGAGGGCGTTGGCATCAGCGTCCGAATAGACCGCGACCGTGCGGACGCCCATCGCGCGCGCAGTGCGGATGATGCGGCAGGCGATCTCGCCGCGATTGGCGATGAGGAGCGAAGTGATCATTGCGTTGGACAGCCGGTGGTTCGGCTCGACCAGGTAATGTTGGCGACCTTCCACGAACCGCCCTCACGGACGAGGTCGAAATGGTCGACGCCGCAATGATGGACCTTGCCGTCGACCAGGAAGG
>DASVNU010000044.1:0-18985 GCA_036383655.1 Sphingomonas sp.
GTGCGCAACGCGATCGCCGGCTTCCCGTCGGCGACCGCGGCGGTCGAGGCGGCCTTTCCCGACCGCTTCACCCGCGACGCCGACGGCGACTTGACCGCGATCGACACGCGCGCGGTCAATTTCGCGCGCACCGACCGGTCCGAATTGCGCTGGGGCTTCAATTTCTCGCATCCGCTCAAGTCCAGGCTGCAGAAAGAGATCGAGGCGTTCCGCGCCGGCAAGGGACCCAATCCGTTCCAGGGCCTGCGCCTGCCCAACAACCGCCGCTTCGGGGACCGGCCGCAGGGCGCCGGCGGCCCGCCCCCAGGCGATGGCGGCAATCCCAACGCCGCCGGCGGCAATCCCAATGCTACCGGCACGCCGCCGCAGGATGGCGCACCGGGCGGCGATCGGCCGGGTGGCGGGCGCTTCGGCGGCGGCGGCTTCGGTGGTGGGGGCGGCTTCCGCGGTGGCGGTGGGGGCGGACGCGGTGGGTTCGGCGGCGGCGGCGGGCGGCTGCAATTCGCTTTCTACCACACCTGGCATTTCACTGATCGCGTCGAGATTTCCCCGACGCTCCCGGTGATCGACCTGCTCAACGGCGGCGCGATCGGATCGGGCGGCCAGTCGCGCCACGAGCTGGAAGCGCAAGCGGGTTATTCCAACAACGGCATCGGCGTCCGCCTGTCGGCCGACTGGCAGAGCGGCACGCACGTGCTGGGCGGCACGCCCGGCAATCCCAACCCGCTCGATTTCTCGAGCCTGGGAACGATCAACCTGCGGCTGTTCGCCGATCTGACCCAGCAGCTCAAGTTCCTCAAGAAGAACCCATGGGCGGCGGGGATGCGCGTGACGCTGGGCGTCAACAACGTCTTCAATTCGCGCCAGCGCGTCCGCGACGCCAACGGCCAGACGCCGATCAGCTATCAGCCCGATTACCTCGACCCGATGGGCCGGACGATCCGGCTGAGTGTGCGCAAGATGTTCTTTTAGGCCGAGCGGCCCCCGGAATAGCGAACGCTATTCGGGGAGAGACGCCGGCCCGGCCGGCGGCGCCAACGGCGCCGTCCGACGCGGCTTCGCCGCGTCGAGAGGCCGGCTACCACGCTGGCTTCTACAACCCGACCTTCTTCTCCAGCCACCGCGCCGCCGCATCGGGGCTAACCTTCCCCGCATCGCGATCGACCATATAATTCGCTTCGCGCATCGCCTCGACCGGCACTCGCCCGATCAGCGGCCGCAGCGCCGCGATCATCCGCGCATCCCTGGCGTGGCGCGGGGCGATCGTCAGGATCGCGTCGTAATTGGGGATCGCCCCCCGAGGATCGCTCAGCACGGTCAATTTGTCGGCCGCGATCCGCCCGTCGGACGAGAAAGCCGAAATGACATCGGCCTGCCCGCTTTCCAGCGCGCGGTACATGAAGGTCGGGTTATAGGCATTGGCCGATCCGAACCGGATCGGATAGGCGCCGCGTACCGCCTTCCATTCGGGCCGCTCCAGGAATTCCAGGTCCGCGCCGAACTTCAGATCGGGCGCCCTGGCGACCAGATCGTCGAGAGTGGCAATTCCCAATTCCTTCGCGCGATCGCCGCGCATCGCGAAAGCATAGGCATTTTCGAACCCCATCCGCCCGAGCAAGTTGAGCCCCTGCTTCGCTTGCCAGTCGCGGATCGCCGCCAGCATCGCATCGCGCGGCACCGTGTCGGTCCGCTTCATCTCGTTGGTCCAGATCGTGCCGGTATAATCGACCACGACGTCGACATCGCTCGAGGTCAAGGCGGCGAACATCACCCCCGACCCCAGCCCTTCCTTGTAGCGCACTCGATAGCCCGCGGCTTCGAGCCGGTGCCCGATCATCCGCGCCAATATATATTGTTCGGAAAAACCCTTCGCCCCGATCGTCACCGTCGCCTGGCGCGTCGGCAACGCCGGGAGCAAGGCGATGACGACGCCCAGGCCGAGCACGCCGAGCGCGATCCACGCACCGACCCTCTTGCGCCGCGCGATGCCGCGCTCGATGACCCCGAGCAATGCGTCCACCGCGAGCGCCAGCCCCGCCGCCGCGGTGCATCCCGCCAGCACCAGCGCCCAGTTCTGCGTCTGCAATCCGGCGAAGATCATATCGCCCAGGCTCGGCTGGCCGACCGTGGTCGACAGCGTCGCCGCGCCGATCGTCCACACCGCCGCGGTGCGGATCCCCGCCATCAGTACCGGTGCGACCAATGGCGTCTCGACCAGCCGCAATTTCTGCCATGCGGTCATGCCAACACCATCGGCCGCCTCGATCACCGCGGGGTCGATCCCGGCGAGCCCGGTCACGCCGTTCCTGAGGATCGGCAGCAAGGCGTAGAGCGTCAGCGCGAGCAAGGACGGCAGGAAGCCAAGCGCCGGAATCCCGCCACCGACCAGGGTCGAGAGCGACAGCAGGATCGGATAGAATAAGGCGAGCAGCGCCAGGCTCGGGATGGTCTGGACCAGGCTCGCGAAGCCAAGCGCGATCCGCCCGACCGCCGGCACCCGCGCCGACCACACCGCCAGCGGCAGGCTGAGCAGGATGCCGAGTGCCAGCGCGCTCATTGCCAAGAGGAGATGCTGCGCGAGCAGATCGGGCACGCGTGCGAGGGCGTCGAGGAATTCAGTCACAAAAATTCCTCCCCGGCACGGGGAGGATTTGAGAAGAACCCCTCACGCGCCCGCCTCCAGTGCGCCGAGCCGCTTCATTTGCTCGCGCGGCACCGCGACCAGCGCCTGCGCCACCGCGCCACCCTCGCCCGCCAGCAGCGCGCGCGGGCTGGCGTCGGCGACGATCCGGCCCTGGTCCATCACCAGCACGCGGTCGGCGAGCAGCAATGCCTCGGCCATGTCGTGCGTGACCATGATCGTGGTCAGGCCCAGCCGATCGTGGAGCGCGCGGAGCGCGCCGCCCAATTGGTCGCGTGTGACCGGGTCGAGCGCGCCGAACGGCTCGTCCATCAACAGCAATCTCGGCTCGGTCGCCAAGGCGCGCGCCACCCCGACGCGCTGGCGCTGCCCGCCCGACAAAGCATCGGGCATCCGAGCGGCGAAGTCGGCCGGCAGATCGACCAGCCCGAGTAGATCGGCAACGCGCGCGCCCGGCTTCTTCTCGCCCTCCAGCCGCAACCCGATCGCGACATTCTCGGCGACGGTAAGATGCGGGAACAGACCGATATTCTGGAACACATAGCCGATCCGCCGCCGCAGCCGGAAGCGATCCTCGGCATCGATCGCCTGCCCGTCGATCGCGATGCTGCCCGATGTCGGCTCGATCAGCCGGTTGATCGTCTTGAGCAGGGTGGACTTGCCCGACCCCGAACTGCCGACCAACGCGACGAAACTACCCCCGGCGATCTCGACCGTCACGTCATCGACCGCGACGGTCCCGCCGGGATAGGACTTGGTGATTTCCCTAAGGGTGATCGAGGGGCCGGGCGAGGTCACGCCGACCTTGTGCGGGACGGATCCCGCACGGTCAAACCACCTAATTCGTCATCCCGGACTTGTCCCGGCGTCCACCGTGCCTCAATCCCTGCGCCAGAGGTTCGGTGGATGCCGGGACGAACGCGGCATGACGACGGAGAGGGCAGGACATGACAACCAAGGCGATCTTCATCACCGGCGGCGGATCGGGGATCGGCCGCGCGGTGGCGCAACGTTTCGCGCGCGAGGGCTGGCGTGTCGGGCTCGCCGACGTCAACGCCAGGGGGCTGACCGAAACCGCCGCGTTGCTGCCCCCAGGGATAAGCGACACCTATGTCATGGACGTGCGCGACCGCGACGCTTGGAAAACCAGTCTCGACGACTTCACCGCCAAGAGCGGCGGCCGGCTTGATGTGTTGTTCAACAATGCCGGGATCGGCACCGGCGGCCCGATCACCGAGATGAGTTTCGAGGACCTCGACCGCGTCGTCCAGATCAACCTGGTCGGCGTGCTCAACGGCGCCAAGATCGGCCACACCTATCTCGCGAAAACACCGGGATCGTGCCTGCTCAACACCGCCTCGGCCTCGGCGATCTATGGCTCGTCGGGCCTGTCGGTCTATTCGGCGACCAAGTTCGGCGTGCGCTCGCTGACCGAGGCGCTCGATGGCGAATGGTATGGCGACGGCATCAAGGTCCGCGACCTGATCCCCGCTTTCATCGACACGCCTTTGCTCCAGGGGCCGATCGAGGGCAGCAACCGCAATATCCGCGAGACGGTGACCGGGGCCGGGCTCGAATTGAGCAGCGCTAATGACGTCGCCGACGCTGCCTGGGCCGCGGTCCATGGCGACCAGATCCACACTTATGTCGGCAAGACCGCGTTCCGCATGAAGTTCGCCGCACGCTGGATGCCGGGGCAGCTCAGGAAGATGATGCGGCGCGGGATCGGCAGCCGCGACTAGTCGTCCGCAAATGGATTGTTGATTAAGTCATCATTGTATAATGTTGACCGAATCAACATTCTGGAGCGACTCGACGTGCAGGTTCGACATGAGCAGGACGTGGCCGCGCTGCGCGCCTTCAACCGCGTTTATACCAGCCGGCTCGGGCTGCTCGACGCGCATCTCGACCAGAGCCCCTTCACCTTGAGCGAGGCGCGAATCCTCTACGAACTGGCCAACCGCACCGATCCGACCGGCGCCGAAATCGCCCGCGCGCTGCGTCTCGACCCGGCGCAGATCAGCCGCACGCTCAAGCGGTTCGCCGATCGCGGCCTGGTCGTGACGCGCGACAACCCGGCACATGGCCGCCACCAATTGCTGTCGCTCACCGACCAGGGCCGGGCAGCCTTCGCCGCCGCCGAGCGCAACACGCGAACGGCGATCGGCGCGTTGCTCGACGGATTGCCGCCCATCCGCCGCGCGAGGTTGCTCGCGGCTGCCCAGACCATCACCCGGATATTCGAACGGGGCGCGACGCCCCGACCGGTGTTGCGTGGCCTCAAACCCGGCGATCTCGGCCTCGTCACCGCCCGCCAGGCGATCCTCTATACGCAGGAATATGGCTGGAACGATGATTATGAAGCATTGGTCGCCCGCATCCTCGCCGATTTCCACCAATCGTTCGATCCCGCGCGCGATGCGGCGTGGATCGCGGATATGGACGGACGGATGGTCGGCTCGATCTTCCTCGTTCACGGCGACGCGCCGGAGGTGGGCAAATTGCGCCTGCTCTATGTCGAGCCCGACGCTCGCGGCGCTGGCGTCGGCAAGATGCTGGTGGCGGCATGCGTCGATCGCGCACGCCAGGTCGGATATGAACGGCTCGATCTGTGGACCAACAGCGTCCTGGCCGCCGCGCGCAGCATCTACCAACGCGCGGGCTTCACGCTGGTGGATGAGGCGCCGCACCATTCGTTCGGCAAGGATCTGGTCGGCCAGACCTGGTCGCTGACGCTTTGACGAGGCGCCGGTCGCCGCATGTCGCACTCGGCATGAAGTCGATCTGGCGCGGGATCGGCAATTCGGGATAATTAATAAACGTTAACGTGTTCGATGCGTGCGCTCTTGCTCTGGCCAGAACGCGGATATTGCGGCAGTAGGCGGCACCATGCCCGGCGTGACCCAAGAGCGAAGGCCGACCATCAGCCTCATCATCCCCGCCTATAACGAGGAGGAATACCTACCCGCGTGCCTCGACGCGGTGATGCGCAACGTCGTGGGCAAGGCGATGGAGATCATCGTCGTCGACAACAACAGCACCGACGGCACCCGGCAAGTGATCGAACGCTATCCCGGCGTGACTTATGTGTTCGAGGCCGAAAAGGGCATCACCCGCGCCCGCCAGCGCGGCTTCCTCGAGGCGAAAGGCGATATCCTGGCCTATGTCGATGCCGACACGCACCCACCCGCGGGCTGGATCGAGCAGATCTGGGAGCAGTTCTCTACGCGTCCGAATCTCGCCTGCCTGTCCGGTCCCTATAGTTTCTACGACCTCAGCGGCTTGCGCAACAAGATCTCCAGCGGCTGGTTCGTCGCGGCGCGACCGCTGTACGGCATCACCGGCTATATGATGGTCGGTGGCAATTTCGCGATCCCGCGCGACGTGCTCGAGCGGATGGGCGGCTTCGACAGCTCGATCGAATTCTATGGCGAGGATGTCGACATCGCCAAGCGCGCCAAGCAGCAGGGAAAAGTCCTGTTTTCCCCGCGCTTCGTGATGCCGACGTCGGGACGGCGGATGAAGAAACAGGGATTCGCGAAAATCGCGGGCATCTATTTCCTCAACTATTTCTCGATCGTCTTCCGCGGCAAGCCCGCCACCACCGATTATGAGGACATCCGTTAGGCGGGATCGCCAATGAGAACTCCCCTCCCTCGCTGGGAGGGGAAACAAGGCGGGCGGAACACCGCAATACCTAATCCACCAGCAGGTCGATCGCCTCCGCCATCGCGATATCGCGGTGCGACAGCCCGCCGGCGTCATGCGTGGTCAGCGTGATATCGACGCGGTTCCACACGTTTGACCATTCGGGATGGTGGTCGTGCTTCTCGGCCAACAAGGCGACCCGAGTCATGAACGCGAACGCCTCGCTGAAATCGCCGAACGTGATGCTGCGGCTGATCGCGTCGCGGCCTTCGTCATAATCCCATTCGTCGAGTTCATCGAGCGCCTCGCCGCGCTCCTCGTCGGTCAGTTGTTCGACCATCGGCCTCTCCCTTGCTTGCCGCCGCGATGGGTAACGGCCTATGCCGCTCGTCATGAGCGGGCAAGAGGGCGCACGTATCGCGCCGAGCGCACAGGAGATCGAGGCGATCGCGCGCCGCACGCTGGCGGCGCTGCCCGACGCGTTTCGCCGCCATATCGGCGAGATCGTGCTGATCGTCGAGGATTTCGCCGATGACGAGACGCTCAAGGCGCTCGATATCGAGAGTCCGTTCGACCTGACCGGCGTCTATCACGGGCGCCCGATCGGCGAGAAATCGTCGATGGACTCGGGCGCCGTTCCCGACCGCATCCATCTCTATCGCCGCGCGATCCTCGACGAATGGATCGAGGATGGCGAGGACCTGGCGACGCTGGTCCGCCACATCGTGATCCATGAGGTCGGGCACCATTTCGGCCTGAGCGACGACGATATGCACCGGCTGGAGGACGAGGCGTGACCGTTAGCCGTCGGTCTTCCCGCCACCACCTCCGTCATCCCCGCGAACGCGGGGCCCCATCACCGATGGGATGGACGGGCGGCACGGGCGCGAGATGGGTCCCCGCTTACGCCGGGATGACGCTTTAGATGCTGACCTTCGACGCCGTCACCTGCGTTCGCGGCGGTCGTGCGCTGTTCGAGGGCTTGTCTTTCACGCTGGAGCAGGGCGGCTCGGCGCTCGTCACCGGCCCCAACGGCGTCGGCAAGTCGAGCCTGATCCGCCTCGCCGCCGGCTTGCTGCCCCCCGCCGCCGGCAGCATCACCGGCGACGCGCCCCGCGCGCTGCTGACCGACCAGACATCGCTCGACGAGGAATTGACGCTGGCGCGCGCGCTCGCCTTCTGGGCGCGGCTCGACGGAGCAGCAGACAGTGTCACAGCCGCGCTCGATGCCCTGGCCCTGAGCGATCTCGCCGACATCCCCATCCGCTTGCTCTCGACCGGCCAACGCCGCCGCGCCGCGCTTGCCCGCGTGATCGCCAGCAGCGCACCGCTCTGGCTGCTCGATGAGCCGGTCAATGGGTTGGACACAGCCGCGCTCGGCTTGCTCGAAACCGCGATCGCCAGGCATCGCGCGTCGGGCGGCGCAATATTGGTGGCGAGCCACACGCCGATCACACTGCCCGACGCAATCGTCATCGACCTTTCCCACCCCGGCGAAGGCCAGGGCCCAGACGCGAGCGACCCGGACCTGGCCCCCGGCCTTCGCCGGGGTGGGAGCAATTTGGGTGGCGCGACATGAGTTCGGCCCTCGCGCTCCTCATCACCCGCGATCTCCGCCGCGCTTGGATCGGCGGCGGCGCATTGCTGCCGGTCGCGTTCTTCCTGCTCGTCGCGATCCTGTTTCCCTTCGCGATCGGGCCCGATGCCAAGCTGCTCGCGCGCGTCGGCGGCGGTGTGTTGTGGGCGGCGGCCCTTCTCGCGGCGCTGATCCCGATCGAACGCCTCGTCGCGCCGGACATGGCCAGCGGCGTGATCGATCAATTGCTGACGCGCGGCCAGTCCGCCTCCACGATCGCCTTCGCCAAGCTGATCGCGCACTGGCTCGCGTTCGCCCCGCCGATCCTGCTCGCGGCGATCCCCGCGGCGGCGCTGCTCGACCTGTCGCCCGCTTCGTTGATCCGCGTCGAGGTCAGCCTGTTGATCGGCACCCCCGGTCTCGCCGCGCTCGCGCTGGCAACCGGCGCGCTGGTCGCGGGGCTGCGTGGCGCGGGGGCGATTGCCGGGCTGTTGCTGCTGCCGCTCGCGGTGCCATTGCTGATCTTCGGCGCCGGCAGTCTCGACGGCGGCGTCGGCGCGCTCAAGCTGCTGGCGGCGGTCAGCCTGGTGCTGGTCGCGGGAGCGCCGTTCGTCGCCGGTGCGGCGATCCGCGCCGGGCTGGACTGAGCTTCAGAACGACCCGCAATTGCTCGGTGCCCGCCCTCCCGCGAAGCGCGCATCGATCCAGCCAAGCGTCGCCTGCGCCTCGGTGCGGGCGACGGTGCCGTGTTCGCCCCCCTGGACCGAAACGAAGCGGACCGTCTTGCCCGAGGCACAGGCGGCGCGCGCGAAATCGCGCACCACGGCCGGCGCGACAATCGTGTCGCCGGTCCCGGTGGCGATCAGCGCGGGCACCTTGATGGCGGCGGCCGACGGGCTGTTCTCGCGCATCAATCGTCCCCAGGGCTGTTTCGTGCCGAGATCGAGGTTCCGGATCGCCCGCTGGGCGATGACGATGCCGATGATGGTGCCGAGCTTGGGCTTGGCATCGAAGTTGACGCAATTGTTGTCGGCCAACCGGGTCATCACGTTCTGGACCGAGCGCGACCCCAGGATCGACATTGACGCGCCATAATAACGCGACCAGCTCGTTGCGGTATAGGCGGTGAGCAAGGCGCGCACGCGGGCGTCACTGCCTTCCTTGAAATTGCGGTGCAGATCGGTCGCCGGCACGATCGCCGCGATCCCGACGAGTTGCAGGTCGGGGGCGTAACTCGACCAGAGCTGTCCGGTCCACAGCGCCGCATGCCCGCCCTGCGATTCACCCCAGACGGCGAAGCGCGACCCGGCATCGGCCTCCGGAATTCCCCGCGCGGCGCGGACCGCGTCGAGCGTCGACTTGCCCTCGCTGGTGCCGACCAGCACGGGATGCACCATATCGGACCCGAGCCCCGGATAATCGGGCGCGACAACGGTGTAACCGCGGCGGACGACGTCATCGAGCGTCGGGATCAGCGTGAAGTTGGTATTGCCCAGCGACGGCGCGCAACGCTTCGCGATGCCGATCAGGCCGTGCGTCCAGGCGATCACCCGCCGCGGACCGGCAGTGGAGCGGTCCCTGGGCGCAATGACCATGCCGGTCACCCGGATCGGCTGGTTGCGGTCCCCGCTGGTCCAATATTCGATCCGCCAGGCCCGCACATTAGGGGGAGCGTCTTCGACCGGTTGCGCCGCGATGAGCGTGCCGGCGCGCTGAGCGACGGCGGCACGAGGGAGGACGGCCAATGTCGCTGCCAACAGGATGGTCAAGGTGCTCAGAAATCGATGCATTGGACCGCTCCCCGCAAGATCGGCGGATGATAGCATGTTCGCCGAGCGGTGGAAAACCGGCCCCGTTCGGCGAGTGGCGCGGCGACCTTGAAACGGGTAGCGACCTCATTGCCTGGCCCCGCGTTCCGCGCCACAAACCGTGGCAACGATAGACAGGAGTGGAGCCGGCATGAGCAGTACGGACATAGCCGATTGGGATGCTACCGAAACGGCCGCGGCCATCCGATCGGGCGCCGTGTCGGCGATAGAAATTGTCGATGCGGCAATCGCTCGCGCCGAGGCACTCGATCCGACACTCAATTTCCTGGTGACCGACGATTTCGAGCGGGCGCGGCAGCGGGCACGCGGCCCGCTGGGCGACGGCGCGTTCGCCGGCGTGCCGTTCCTCATCAAGGATCTGGACGACTTTGCCGGGCTGCCGACGCGACTGGGAACGCGAGCCACGGCCGGGGTGGCAGCGGCGACCCGCCAAGCGCCGTTGATCGACGGCATGCTGGCGACCGGGCTCAATCCGATCGGCAAGAGCGCGACGCCGGAACATGGCTTTCTGCCGACCACCGAACCGCTCGCATTCGGGCCGACGCGAAACCCCTGGGATCCGGCGCGGTCGGCGGGCGGATCGTCGGGCGGGGCGGCGTCGGCGACCGCTGCCCATGTCGTGCCGTTCGCGCACGCCAGCGACGGCGGCGGCTCGATCCGCATCCCGGCCTCCTGCTGCGGTCTGTTCGGACTCAAGACATCGCGCGGCCGCACCCTGGCGACAGACCCGGGCCATTTCCCGATGCCGCTCAGCGTGCAATTGTGCGTGTCGCGCAGTGTCCGAGATAGCGCCACCTTGCTCGCCGCGGTCAAGGCGAAGGATTCGGGCTTGCCGCCGGTCGGACGGATTGTCGGCCCATCGACCCGGCGGCTGCGCATCGGCCTGATGCTGGATAGCGTGTCCGGCCAGTCGCCCGATCCTGAGGTCGCGGCCGCGATCGAGGGAATGGCGGCGCTGCTCGGCGGGCTCGGCCATCACGTCGAACCAACCGCTTGGCCGGCCGCGATCGTCGGCATGTCGGACGCCTTCCTGCTGACCTGGTCGCAGGGCGCCGCCAATCTGCTCGCCGAGGATGGCCGGCGACTGGGCCACGCGCCGGGAAGTGACGATGTCGAACCCTTCAGTCTTGCCATGGCGGCAATCATCGCCGGCGCGCCGGAAGGCGCGGTCGACCAGGCGGTCGCCTATCTCACCTCGCTTCGCGGCGTCTATGATGCCTGGCTCGCGCAGTTCGACATGATCCTGTCGCCGGTCCTCTCGCTCCCGCCTCCGAAGATCGGATGGCTCGCGCCGGACTTGCCGGTCGAGGCGATGGCCGAGCGGCTTACCCGCTATGTCGGCTACACCACGCCGTACAATGTGGTGGGCGCGCCGGCGATGAGTGTGCCGGGGGCCTGGTCGGCGGCCGGCTTACCGATCGGCGCGCAGTTCGGCGCGGCCGTAGGAGGCGAAGCGGCCTTGCTGGAATTGGCGTTCGAGCTTGAGGAGGCAAGGCCTTGGACTGCGCGGCGCCCGGCTATTTGTGACTGACAGGGAATCGTAGCGCGCTCTCGGCGGATCGGCGTCAGCGCACGACCGGTTGATAGCTGATCGCGACTCCCGCGATCTTGTCCGCTTTCTTGAAAATGCGAGCGTGAGAGTCATAGCGGACCAGCAACCGGTCGGGGCCGAGCCACACGACTTCGGTCCAGGGTCCACCCCATGCGGTCGCTACCGTGCCGCCATCGGCGACGAAAACATTTCCGCCCTCGGTCGGCTGCTCGTCGCCGCCGATCACCGACACCTGTGTCGAATATCCTGTGGTTGCCCCGCAATCGCGCGAAAACATCGCCACCTGATGTTTGCCACCAGGCGCTGCGGCAAGCGCGACGACATCATTGCGGCAAGCCTGGCCGCATCCGCCGGCGAGCAATACGATAGCGAGCGGAACGGTCGTCGGCCGCATCACCGGCTCCAGCGCGCCCAGATCGCGGTCGGCAGCAACAGGCCACGCGCTTCCTCGCGCACCGCGAGTTCGCCCGCCTCGACTGTGCCGGGGAGGTCGGCGAAAGCCTGGCTGAGCAGTTCGCCGATCGCCAGTGCCGACATGCGTACGGCATAGACCGTCAGGAACAGGAAGCGCGATCGGTCGTCGAGCAATTGCCGGCAATCCTGGATCAGCCCGGGCAGGCCTTCCTCCAGCCGCCACACTTCGCCCTCGGGCCCGCGGCCGAATTTGGGCGGGTCGAGCAGGATGCCGTCGTAGCGCCGCCCACGCCGCACCTCGCGCGCGGCGAATTTGGTCGCGTCGTCGACCATCCAGCGCACCGGTTTGTCGTCCAGCCCCGCCAGTCGCGCATTGGCGCGCGCGCCTTCGACCGATTTCTTCGAGGCGTCGACATGGACCATCTTCACGCCCTGCGATGCCAGCGCCAAGGTGCCGACGCCGGTATAGCCGAACAGGTTGAGCGCCTCGGCCTCCCCGACCCCCGCCAGCCGCCCGCGCATCCAGCTCCACACCGGCGCCATGTCGGGGAAGAAGCCGAGGTGGCGGAACGGCGTGGTCTGCGCGGTGAAGGCGACGTCGTCCCATTTCATCGGCCAGCCGTCGCGTGGCATCTGGCCGCTATATTGCCAGCGCCCGCCGCCGTCCTCGTCCGATCCCGGGATGAACTCGCCGTCCGCTTTCCACTCGGGGCTCGCCGGCGCCCACATCGCCTGGGGTTCGGGGCGGATGAAGCGGAACCGGCCATAGCGTTCGAGCTTGCGGCCATGACCCGAGTCGATGAGGCCGTAATCGGCCCAGGGCTCGCCGATCATCGTGTGGAGGTTCACTGCATGGCCTCCAACAGACCCTCACCCTTCCCATCGCTCGCGCGATGGGCCCCTTCCCTCTCCCGCATGCGGGAGAGGGAGGGAGGCGCGAAGCGCCGGAAGGGTGAGGGTCTGTGCATCAAGCGGCCGTCTTGGCGATATACCCCGCCACCGCCTCGAACGTCGCCGGCAAGGTCTCATACCGCTCCTCGCGCTCGAACAAATCCCCGACCCGCGCCGGCAACACCGGACGCACGCCGGTGGCACGTTCGACCGCGTCGCCGAACTTGGCCGGATGCGCGGTTGCCAAGGTCACGATCGGCGCATCCACCTCCGCCTGCCGCGCCGCGCCGAGGCCGATCGCGGTGTGCGGGTCGATCACCTGGCCGGCGCGCTCATATGCCCAGCGCATCGCCAGCGACATGTCGTCGAGGTCGATCCGTGCGCTCGACAGCAATCCCGCCGCGCCCTCGCGCTGCCGGTTGGTCAGCCGCATCGACTTCGACGCCTCGAACCCCGCCATCTGCGCGGCCAGCGCCGCGCCGTCGCGCCCGCCGACGTCGAACAGCAGTCGCTCGAAATTCGAGCTGACCTGGATGTCCATCGACGGCGTCGGCGTCGCCACCACGCCCGCCGCCGAATAATCGCCGCTCGACAGCGCGCGATGGAGAATGTCGTTGACGTTGGTCGCGACGACCAGCTTCGCCACCGGCAGCCCCATCTTCGCCGCTACGTATCCCGCGAACACGTCGCCGAAATTGCCCGTCGGCACTGAAAAGGCGATCGCGCGTTCGGGCGCGCCGAGCCGCACGCCGGCGTAGAAATAATAGACCACTTGCGCCATCAACCGCGCCCAGTTGATCGAATTGACCGCCGACAGGGTCAGATGTCCGAGCGGCCCGGTTCCCGCGGCATTGGCGTTGAACATCGCCTTCACCATCGCCTGGGCGTCGTCGAAACTGCCCTCGATCGCGATATTGTGGACGTTGGGCGCCAGCACCGTGGTCATCTGGCGGCGCTGGACGTCGGACACGCGCCCCTTGGGGTGGAGCATGAAGATCTCGACCCCGGTGCGGCCGGCCACCGCGTCGATCGCCGCCGATCCGGTATCGCCACTGGTCGCGCCGACGATGGTCAGCTTCTGGTCGCTGCCCTCGAGGAACCGCTCGAACAGCAAGCCGAGCAATTGCAGCGCGACGTCCTTGAACGCCAGTGTCGGCCCGTGGAACAATTCGAGCAGCCAATGCTGGTGATCGAGCTGGACCAGCGGCGTCACCGCATCGTGCGAGAAACGGCCATAGGCCCGGGTACACAGATCGCGCAGTTCGTCCTCGCTCAGTGCGTCGCCGACGAACGGCGCCATCACCCGCACCGCGGTTTCGACATAGGACAGGCCGGCCAGCCCGGCGATCTCATCGCGGCTCAACGCCGGCCACGCCTCGGGCAGGTACAGCCCGCCGTCGTTCGCCAGCCCGGCCAGCGTCACCTCACGAAAACCGAGCGCGGGCGCGGCCCCGCGCGTACTCACATAGTGCATGCTTACCCCTTACGTGCGCGGCGGCGCAGCGCCAGCAGATAGATGATCACCGCGATCCCGGCGAACAGGAACCATTGCACCGCATAGGCCAGATGGTTGTTGGGGATCGACTCGATGCTGGGCATCTCGTTCGCCGCCAGTCCCGCCGCCGGGGTATCGGCGACCAGCAGCAATTCCCTGGGCGCCGCTTTATGGACCAGATTGGCGATCAGCGGCGTACTCGACGGCGCGTGGCCGATCGTCCCATTGACCTTGCCGCCCGTCCATCGCGGCTTGAATTCCGGGTCGTGCGTAGTGCCGAGCTGGACCGAGAAGCCCGGGCCCTCCGCGCCGGTGGCGCAGCGCGCGATGACGCGGAAGCCGGCCTTGCCCGCGCCGTCGAGCGCGAAACCGACCGGTTTGAGGCAAAAGGCGCCCGCGCGGCGGAACAACAGATCGTCGCCGATCGCCGGGATCGGGAAAGCGATCGCGGGCTTCACCGGGTTGGCGGCGAGCACCGCCAGTTCGGCGAGCTTTTCCTGGCGCCGCTGCAATTGCCAGACGCCCAGGCCGATCATCGCCGCGACCGCGAGCACGACCAGGATCGTCGCGACGATCGGAACGCGCTTCATCGCATGTCCCCGCTGCGCGCCTCACGCGCCTTGTTGCGATATTCGAGCGCGAGCAATGCCGCCTTGGACACCCGCAGGCTCGCCACCACCGCTGCCGCGCTGAGCGGTATCCAGATCAGCAGATGGACCCAGAAAGGCGGCGACAGCGACAATTCGAGGACGATGGCGGCGGCGACGATCGCGCCCCCCAAAACGAGAATGAGCAAGGCGGCCGGCCCGTCGCCGACGTTGAAGGCGGAAAAATCGAGCCCGCAGGCCGTGCATTTGTCGGCGAAGCGAAGCCAGCCCGCGAACAGCGTCGGCGCGCCGCAGCGCGGACACAGCCCCCTAAGCGCAACCTGAACGGGCGCGACCTCGACGGGCGCCGGGCCCGCGTCGGGTCGCGCATCGCTCATCAGCCGGCGTGGACGGGCGCGCCCCAGCCACCCCAGACGTAGATCGTGATGAACAGGAACAGCCACACCACGTCGACGAAATGCCAGTACCAGGCCGCCGCCTCGAACCCGAAATGCTGCTTCGGGGTGAAGTCGCCCTTGTACGCGCGGATCAGGTTGATGGTCAGGAAGATCGTGCCGATCAGCACGTGGAAGCCGTGGAAGCCGGTCGCCATGAAGAACGACGCACCGTAATTGATGCCCTTGAACGGGAACGGCGCGTCCGAATATTCATACGCCTGGATCGAACTGAAGGTCAGGCCGAGCAGGATCGTCAGCCACAGGCCTTTCTTGACGCCGTCATTCTCGCCGACACCGATCAGGCCCCACAGTCCCTTCATCGCGCCACCGCGCTGGTTGTGGATCAGCGCGTGGTGCGCCCAGGTCACGGTGGTGCCCGACAGCAGCAGGATGATCGTGTTGAGCAGCGGGAACTGGAAGGCGTTGATCACCTCGATTCCCTTGGGCGGCCAGACCGAGGCGGCAGCGATATTCTCGGTCGCCAGGCTCGCGGTCTTGGTCGCGGCGTCCCACACCACCGGCGCGGGGAACAGCGAGAAGTCGAAGAACGCCCAGAACCAGCCGACGAAGAACATCACTTCGGACGCGATGAACAGCACCATGCCGTAGCGCAGATGGAGCTGCACGACCGGGGTATGATCGCCCTGATGCGCTTCACGAATGACGTTGGACCACCACGAGAACATCGTGAACAGCACGCAGATCGCGCCGAAGCCGAACAGCAGCGAGCCGTAATGCGCGCCCTTCATCCACATGATGCCGCCCGACGCGAGCATCAGCGCCGACATCGCGCCGATCAACGGCCAGGGATCGGGTTGCAGGATGTGGTAATCGTGGTTCTTGGCGCCGGCCATGTCGGTCCCCGTTAGACGTGTTCTGGTAAGCCTCTAGCTTGGCGTTTTCGCGGAATCTACCGGGTAAAACGTATAGCTGAGCGTGATGGTCTGGATATCGCGTGCATCCGGGTCCTTGAGGATCGCCGGATCGACGAAAAAGATCACCGGCATGCGCTGCGTCTCGCCGGGCTTCAGCGTCTGCTGGGTGAAGCAGAAGCACTGGATCTTCTTGAAATAGATTCCCGCCTGCGCGGGGGTGACGTTGAACGTCGCGGTGCCGGTCAGCGTCTGGCTGGACGTGTTGGTCGCATCGAAGAACGCCATGTCGCGCGCGCCGATATCGATCGTTTCCGACTCATTCTCGGGCTTGAAATTCCATTTGAAGCCCGGGGCGACGTTGGTATCGAACGCCACCGTCATCTTGCCGTCGACCGCGCCGGGCGCCCGCACCGCGCGGCCGGTAGTCCCGTTGAGCCCCGTCGCCTGGCAAAACATGCGGTAAAGCGGCACGCTGGCCCAGGCCAGGCCGGTCGAGCAACACACGCCGATCACGGCCAATAGCGCAGTGCGTGTCGTCCGCTGCATCGTCATCCTCCGTGTGCCCAGCCCAGCCCGATCTTGGCGATCGCGAGCGCGAAGATCAGGATCACCAGCACGCCGAGCAAAAGCGCCAGCGCACGCGCGTTGCGACGCTGCGCCGCGAGTCTCTGTTGGTCGGGAGTCATGCCAGCCACCGGTCGGCGACGACGGCGCCGAACAGGATGAAGAGATAAGCGATCGAATAAGCGAACAGGCGCTTTTCGGGGCGCATGCGGTCGTCGGGCGCGGTCGATCGGACCGCGACCTGCGCGGCGAGCAGCGCGAACCACGCGGTCGCCGCGACCGCTACCCAGCCGTAGAGCGCGTGCGTCAGCCCGAGCGGCCAGGGCGCCACCGCGGCGACCGCCATCGGGAGGGTATAGAGCCCGATCTGGATCCGCGTCATGCGTTCGCCCGCGACCACCGGCAGCATCGGGATGCCGGCATTGGCGTAATCGGTCTTCACGAACAGCGCGAGCGCCCAGAAATGCGGCGGCGTCCACAGGAACACGAGTGCGAACAGCAACAACGGCAATGGCGCCAGGCTGCCCGTCGCGGCGGCCCAACCGATCAACGGCGGGAAGGCGCCGGCGGCACCCCCGATGACGATGTTCTGCGGCGTCCTTGGCTTGAGCCAGATGGTGTAGATGAAGACATAGAACAGGATCGACGCCGCCAGGATGCCCGCCGCGAGCAGATTGGTCGCGAGCCCCATCAGCAGTACCGAGAATACGCCGAGCCCGACGCCAAATTGCAGCGCCGAGTCGCGGCGCATCCGCCCGGCGGGGAGCGGGCGCCCGCGCGTGCGCTTCATCTGCGCGTCGATATCCGCCTCATACCATTGGTTGAGCGCCCCCGCCGCGCCCGCGCCGAGCGCGATGCACAGGATCGCGGTGAAGGCGATCACCGGGTTGATCGCGGCCGGCGCCACCAGCATCCCGCACAGCCCGGTGAAGACGACGAGCGTCATCACCCGGGGCTTGGTCAGTGCCAGGAAATCGCGCCAGTCGGCGGGAAGGGCGATGGTCTCGGTGGTCATGGGTTGAGGGGCCTATAAGCGGCTCGCGGCGGCATGCAAAGCCGTTGCACCGAAACGAAAACGCCCCGGATACATCCGGGGCGCCATCGTTGCCGGTGGCTACCGATCAATGGTGATGCGAATCACCCCCGTCTATGACGGGCAGCGTCTCGAACTGGTGGAACGGCGGCGGGCTCGACAAGGTCCATTCGAGCGTCGTCGCGCCTTCGCCCCAGGGATTGTCGGGCGCCTTCTTGCCGGCGATCAGCGACCAGATCAGGTTGACGAAAAACACCGCCATGCCCGCGGCCATGATCATATAGCCGACGGTCGCCACCGTGTTGAAATGCTCGAACGCGTTCGGATAGTCCGGATAACGCCGCGGCATGCCCTGCAGGCCGAGGAAGTGCATCGGAAAGAACAGCACGTTCACGCCGATGAAGAACACCCAGAAGTGCACATGGCCGAGGAACTCGTTGTACATCCGGCCGGACATCTTCGGGAACCAGTAATAGAAGCCCGCGAACAGCGAGAACACCGCGCCGAGGCTGAGCACGTAGTGGAAATGCGCCACCACGTAATAGGTGTCCTGCATGTAATCGTCGACGCCGCCATTGGCGAGCACGACGCCGGTCACGCCGCCGACAGTGAACATGAAGATGAAGCCCATCGCCCAGACCATCGGGGTCTTGAAGCTGAGCGAGCCGCCCCACATCGTCGCGATCCACGAGAAGATCTTGATGCCGGTCGGCACAGCGATCACCATCGTCGCGGCGGTGAAGTACATCTTGGTGTTCACGCTGAGGCCGGTGGTGAACATGTGGTGCGCCCACACGATGAACCCGACCACGCCGATCGCGACCATCGCGTATGCCATGCCGAGATAGCCGAACACCGGCTTCTTGGAGAAGGTCGCGATGATCTGGCTGATCATGCCGAAGCCCGGCAGGATCATGATGTACACTTCGGGGTGACCGAAGAACCAGAACAGATGCTGATAGAGGATCGGGTCGCCGCCGCCTTCGGCCTGGAAGAAGGTCGTGCCGAAGTTACGGTCGGTCAGCAGCATGGTGATCGCCGCGGCGAGCACCGGCAGCGCCAGCAGCAGCAGGAACGCGGTGACCAGCACCGACCACACGAACAGCGGCATCTTGTGCAGGGTCATGCCCGGCGCGCGCATGTTGAAGATCGTGGTGATGAAATTGATCGCACCCAGGATCGAACTTGCGCCCGCCAAGTGCAACGACAGGATCGCCATGTCGACCGATGGTCCGGCCTCCTGCGTCGAGAGCGGCGCATAGAGCGTCCAGCCGGTCCCGGCGCCGCCGTCCGCGCCACCGAAGAACGGCGAGGCGAGCAGCAAGGTGAAGCTGGGGATCAGCAGCCAGAACGAGATATTGTTCATCCGCGGGAACGCCATGTCCGGCGCGCCGATCATCAGCGGTACGAACCAATTGCCGA
>DASVNU010000045.1:0-9639 GCA_036383655.1 Sphingomonas sp.
AAGTACGGGTTCGCCCGCCAGGTCCGACCAGCTCCCGGCGGCGAGCGGTACAGCTTTGTCGAGGAAGGATTTGGCCCAGGCGATCACCTGCGCGCCGCGCTCGGGATCATAGCCGCCCGGCCTGGCCGTTCCCGGAATCGCATCGGTGCCGTAGAGCGCGTCGTACAAGCTGCCCCAGCGCGCATTGGCTGCGTTGAGCACGAAGCGCGCGTTGAGCACCGGCACGACCAATTGCGGCCCGGCCATCGTCGCGATCTCGGCGTCGACATTGCGCGTGGCCACCGCGAACGGTGCCGGCTCGTCGACCAGATAGCCGATCGACTTGAGGAACGGCTGATAGTCGGCCTGGTCGATCGGCTCGCCGGCGCGCTCGGCCAGCCAGCCGTCGATCTCCGCCTGGATCAGGTCACGCTTCGTCAGCAACGCGGCATTGGCCGGCGCAAATTGCGCGAAAATCGCCGCGACGCCCGTCCAGAAGGCGCCGCGATCGATCCCGGTGCCCGGCAACGCGCGCGCCTCGACGAACTCGACGAGTTCGCTCGCGATCTTCAGGCCATTACGATCGATCATGGTGCCTCCGGGCATGCACTGCTCCATCAAGGTGATGAGGGGGAGGAGCCGTGCCAATACACGGACAGGCATTGCCGTCCACCGGGAAATTCGCTTGCCGCTCGCGTCAGCCAGTGGCTAACTGCAACCGAAAAAGCAGGAGAGACGGGATGGCGGAGGCGTATATCGTGTCGGCGGGGCGCACGGCTGGCGGCCGGCGCGGCGGCAAGCTCAAGGATTGGCATCCGGCCGATCTCGCGGGCAAGGTGCTCGATGCGGTGGTCGAGCGTGCCGGGATCGACGGTGCCGCGGTCGAGGACGTCATCATGGGCTGCGTCGGGCAGGCGGGCGAACAGTCCGCGCACATCGGCCGCAGCGCGGTGATGGCTTCCTCGCTTCCCGATAGCGTCCCCGCGGTCTCGATCGATCGCCAGTGCGGCTCCTCGCAACAGGCGATCCAGTTCGCCGCCCAGGCAGTCATGTCGGGCACCCAGGACGTGGTGATTGCCGCCGGTGTCGAGAGCATGACGCGCGTGCCGATGGGCCTCCCCAGCTCGGCACCCGCGCAGCTCGGCATCGGTGTCGGTCCCTGGTCGCAGAAGATCAAGGATCGCTACGGCGTTCAGGGATTCAGCCAGTTCGTCGGCGCCGGGATGATCGCGCAGAAATATGGCTTCAGCCGCGAGAATCTCGACGCTTATTCGCTCGAAAGCCACAGGCGCGCCGCCGCCGCGACGCAGGCGGGCGCGTTCGATGCGGAGATCGTGCCGATCGAGATCGTAGACGAGGACGGCAATACCGTCCTCCATCTGCACGACGAGGGCATCCGCTATGACGCGACTCCCGAATCGATGGCGAGCGTGAAGCTGCTCCAGGAAGGCGGGGTGCTGACCGCGGCCTCGGCCAGCCAGATTTGCGACGGCGCGTCGGGCGTGCTGATCGTCAGCGAACGCGCGCTCAAGGATCACGGCCTGACGCCACTGGCGCGGATCCACAATCTGACCGTGACCGCGGGCGACCCGGTGATCATGCTGGAGGAGCCGTTGCCCGCGACACAGCGGGCGCTGGCCCGGGCGGGCATGAAGATCGAGGATATCGACCTTTACGAAGTCAACGAGGCGTTCGCGCCAGTGCCGCTCGCCTGGCTCCAGGTGATCGGCGCGGATCATGCCCGGCTCAACGTTAACGGCGGCGCGATCGCGCTCGGCCATCCGCTCGGCGCCTCGGGCACCAAGTTGATGACGACGTTGCTCCATGCGCTGAAGGCGCGCGACAAGAAATGGGGATTGCAGACGATGTGCGAAGGCGGCGGGATCGCCAACGTCACGATCGTCGAGCGGCTCTGAACAAAGCAAACAACCACCGTCATCCCAGCGAAAGCTGGGATCTCATGCGGCTCTTGCGTCGCGCTGCGGCTTGAGACCCCAGCTTTCGCTAGGGTGACGCTTAGAGGAGAGAAGAATGAAGCTCGATAATTCGGTAGCCGCGGTCGTCACCGGCGGTGCCTCGGGACTCGGTGCTGCCACTGCGCGCGCGCTTGCCACCAAGGGCGTCAAGGTCGCGATCTTCGACTTGCAGACCGAAAAGGGCGAAGCGCTCGCCAGCGAGATCGGCGGCGTGTTCTGCGAGGTCAATGTGACCAGCGACGAGAGCGTCGATGCCGGCTTCGCCAAGGCGCGCGCGGCGCATGGCCAGGAACGCGTGCTGGTCTGCTGCGCGGGCACCGGCAACGCGGTCAAGACCGCCAGCCGATCGAAGGAAGACGGGTCGATCAAGCATTTCCCGCTCGAGGCGTTCAACTGGCTCATCCAGATCAACCTGATCGGCACCTTCCGCTGCGTCGCCAAGTCGGCGGCGGGCATGCTGACGCTCGAGCCCGGCGTGGACGGCGAGCGCGGGGCGATGGTGATGACCGCGTCGGTCGCCGCCGAGGACGGCCAGATCGGCCAAGCGGCCTATTCGGCGTCGAAGGGCGGGGTGGTCGGCATGACCCTGCCGATCGCGCGCGACCTGATGGGCGAGGGCATCCGCATCAATACGATCCTGCCCGGCATTTTCGAGACGCCGTTGATGCAGGGCGCGCCGCAGAACGTGAAGGACGCGCTCGCCGCCTCGGTGCCGTTCCCCAAAAGGCTGGGCAACCCGCCCGAATATGCCAACCTCGCGCTGACGATGATCGAGAATTCCTACTTCAACGGCGAGGACGTCCGCCTCGATGGCGCCATCCGCATGGCGCCGAGGTGATGCGGGCATCCGTTTAATCTGAGAATGTCATGCCGGCCTTGTGCCGGCATCCACAGAGCACCAGACGAGATGCTGGCGGCTCGGCGGACCCCGGCACAAGGCCGGGGTGACGAAGAACGAAGTCTCGTCGCTTTGGAGTAACCACATGCCCGGCCCACTAAGCGGTATCCGCATTATCGAACTCGCCGGGATCGGCCCGGGGCCGTTCTGCGGGATGATGCTCGCCGATCATGGCGCGGAAGTGATCCGCGTCGATCGCCCCGGTGCCAGGACGAACCCGCGCGATCCGCTGCTCCGCTCGCGCACCACGATGCAACTCGACCTCAAGTCGCCCGCCGACGTCGCAACCTTGCGTGAGCTGGTCAAAACCGCCGACGGGCTGATCGAAGGCTTCCGTCCCGGCGTCACCGAGCGGCTGGGTCTGGGCCCCGATGTGCTGCTCGCCGACAATCCCAAGCTGGTCTACGGCCGCATGACCGGCTGGGGGCAGACCGGGCCCTATGCGGCGGCCGCCGGTCACGACATCAATTATATCGCGCTGTCGGGCGCGCTCGGTGCGATCGGTCGCTCGGGCGACAAGCCGACGCCGCCGATCAATCTGGTCGGCGATTTTGGCGGCGGCGCGATGATGCTCGCCTTCGGCATGGTCAGCGCGCTGCTCGGCGTGAAGAACGGGGCGCCGGGCCAGGTGATCGACTGCGCGATGACCGACGGCTCCGCATTGCTGATGGCGATGATGTGGGGATTTCGCGCCCAGGGAGTCTGGGGCGACGATCGCGGGACCAACATGCTCGACACCGGCGCGCCCTTTTACGACACCTATGAGACCGCCGACGGCGGCCATGTTGCGATCGGATCGATCGAGCCGCAATTCTACGCCTTGCTCCGCCAGGCATTGGGTATCGCGGACGAGGCGCTGTTCGACGCCCAGCACGATCGCGCGCAATGGCCGGCACAGAAGGTTCGGCTGACGGCGATCTTCAAGGCGAAGACCCGCGACGAATGGTGCGCGCTGATGGAGGCGACCGACATCTGCTTCGCGCCGGTGCTCGGGTTCGATGAGGCCGTGGCGCATCCGCACAATCGCGACCGAGGCACGTTCATCGAGGTTGGTGGCGTGCTCCAGCCCGCGCCGGCGCCGCGTTATTCGGCGACGCCCTGCGATCCGCCGCGCCAACCCTGACCACCGGGAGAGGGACGATGCCGCATTTCGGCGACTATCAGAACGAGATCTATGGCGCGGGCCTGCGCGGCGTGCTGCCCAAGCTGCCGGTCGATTTTGCGACGCTGGTCGAGCGTGCCACCGCGGCGATGCCGCCGCACGTGCTCAATTACGTCCAGGGCGGGTGCGGCGACGAACGGACCCAGGACCAGAATGCCAAGGCGTTCCACCATTGGGGCATGGTGCCACGGATGATGGTCGGCACGACCAACCGCGATCTGTCGACCGACATTTTCGGCCACAAATATCACAGCCCGCTGTTCATGAGCCCGATCGGGGTCACCGGCATCTGCACGCCGAACCAGCATGGCGATGTCGCCGCGGCGCAAGCCTCCGCGATGACCGGCGTACCGATGACCGTCTCGACGCTCGGCAACGACACGCTCGAGGAGGTGGCGAAGCACCTCGGCGACACGCCCGGCTTCTTCCAACTCTACACCCCGCGCGACAGGGATCTGGCCGAAAGTCTGATCCGCCGTGCCGAGGCAGCGGGTTATCGCGCCTTGGTGGTGACGCTCGACACCTGGGTGACCGGCTGGCGTCCGCGCGACCTCAACGCGGGCAATTTCCCGCAGCTGCGCGGGCACGTGCTGACCAACTATTTCGTCGACCCGGTCTTTCGAAAACTGCTCGGCAAGGACCCGGCGCAAGCGCTACCCGAAGCCGTCATGCTGTGGGGGTCGTTATTCGCGCGGCCGCTGACCTGGGACGACATGGCCTGGTTCAAGTCGGTGACCAAGCTGCCGATCGTGCTCAAGGGGATCTGCCATCCCGAAGACGCGCGCAAAGCGGTCGAGATGGGCGCCGATGCGATCTTCTGTTCGAACCATGGCGGACGCCAGGCCAATGGCGGGATCGCCGCGATCGACATGCTGCCCGGCGTAGTCGAGGCGGCGGGCGACGTTCCGGTCTGGTTCGATTCGGGCATCCGCTCGGGCAGCGACGTGATCAAGGCGCTGGCGATGGGCGCGCGCGCGGTCGGCGTCGGGCGGCCGTTCGTTTACGGGCTGGCACTCGACGGTGCCGACGGCGCGGCGCATGTCCTCAAATGCATCCTGGCGGAGGCCGATCTGATGATGGCGGTCAACGGCATGCCGACGCTCGACCATGTTCGCGCGGCTGGGGCGATGCGGATTTAGGACTCCGGCCCAACCGTCCCGCTATCCGTTGAGCCGGACAAGGCCTGGCAAATCCCCCGATGAGTCCATTTGCAAATGGCTCGTCATTTCCGTCCAATAGGTCCGGCCAACCGGAAGATGGAGTCCGCCGACAAGCTCCACCGTCCGGGCGAACTTTCCCGTCCGGTGCACCGCGGCAATCTTTCCCGGATTGACGGCATGGCCGCGATGGACGCGCAGGAAAAGCCCCGGCGCACGGCGCAGAAAGGCTGCGAGGTTGAGCGTGGCCAGCAGTTCGCGGCCATCGGACAGACAGACGATGCAATAATCGTCGGCGGCGCGGACATAGAGTATCTCGCTGGTAACCACCCGGTGCTGCGAGCCGCCATCTGGCACGAACAGGATATCACTGTTCGCCGTGACCGGCAGCTCGGCGGGCGCGGCCGCCGTGGCCGGCCAGAGCTGCCGAACCCGAAGAAAAGTCCAGCCGCCGAACAGCGCGACAAAGGACAGATAATAATAGAGGTCGAGAAAGGCGGGCACTCCTGAAAGCGCCATACCCAGGACGCTCGCGAACCCGGCCCAAGCCGAATAACGTATGCCGCGAGCGAGCCCGACCGCGGAGGCGCACAAGGCTGTCGCCAGGCCAGCGCGAAACGCCCACAGCGCTTTTGCATCCCACCACGGCACGATTGCCCAGATTGCGGCGAACGACACGAGCAACAGGGCAAGCAACCCCAGCCGAGCGCGGCGACCTTCGACGAAAACCAGGGCAGCAAGAGCGATGAGCAAGCCAACCAGCGTCGCGACCAGCGCGATGGCGAAGAGGCGCGCCAATTGCCAGGGATAGGCATAGGTCATCACCAGCTTGCTGGCTTCCAGCACGGCCTGCGACAGGATTGCGGCGCTGAGTGCCACGAAGATCGCCGAAACCGCGCCGCGATCGAAAAGCCACAGCAGCGCGTTCATGCCGAATGCCACGATCAGCAGCCCGATCACGACAAGCGTCGGCAGATAGTGATCGAAAACGCTCCGGGCGGAATCTTCATAAGGGCCGACCGACAAAAGATGGATTGGCCTTCGGACGGGCGCCCACAAATGATGGGCCGACAGGCGTATCTCAACGAGGTTCGAACCCAGGCGGATTCGGTCGGGCGGTACAATGATGACCGCGTCGAAGCGACCGGGCGTTTCGCTCGCGCGATCCGCGCCCACGACGCCGTTATGCCCGATCGTCATGCCGTTCCATCGCACCTCGGCGCTGGCCATAGCGGTGATATGCACGGCCACCGGCCCGCCGGACCCTCCTGGCGCGAGCGCGATGAATTTGGTCCGGAGTGTGATGACCGGCCCGTCAAGCGGCGAGGCCGAAACATCGACGGGTGCGCAGGCCTCGTGCGGGCGGCAGAGCTGCCAATGCTGATCGGAAGGCGCATCGGGCGGAGCATGCAGGGTCAGCGCGACCCATAGTCCCGCCAGCCCCGCGACGATCATCGCGATCGCTGCATGCGTCCGGTTGATCCGTTCACCGAGGCGCATGGTCGTTCACCGAAGCGGCCTTGGTGAACCCACCAGCCCATCCCAGGGAAAGGATCGTACGAAAGAACTGATCCGTGCCACGCCGCTCCCTCTCCCGACGGGGCGATTCGAGCAAGCCCCAGGAGTATTTCATGATGAAGGAACTGTCGGCGCGTCCCAGCCGGCGCATGCTGCTCGCAGCGGGTCCGGCCGTGTTATTGGCCGAAGCACTGGCTGGCGTCGCGAAGGCGACGCATCCGGCGGAAGCCGCTGCGCCCCTCGTCGATGCCATGGTTCGCGATCACGCCTTTCAGGGCGTCGTGATACTCGGCCGCGGCGGCGCGGTCCGCTTCGCCCGGGCGGTTGGCTCGGCCGATATCGATAATGGTGTGCCGATGGCCGTCGATACGCCCTTCGGTATCGCGTCCATTTCCAAGCGCCTGACCGCCGTCGCGGTGATGCGGCTGGTCGAGCGGAAGCGATTGTCGCTGGATGCGCCGATCACGACCTATCTTCGCCAGTATCGCGCCGACACCGGCACCAGGGTCTCCCTGCGCCACCTGTTGTCCAACAGTAGTGGAATCCCCAGTCAGTTCCTCACGGCCGCGGGCAAAGACCCCTCGCTCCTGACGACCCAGCTCACGACCGCCGAAGCGATCGGCCGCTTCGCTTCCGGAGATCTCATCTTCGAACCCGGCGCGCGATTCGACTATGCTCTGACCAACTGGGTGCTGATCACCGGCATCCTGGAAGCTGCAACCGGTCAACCCTATCCCGAGATCATGCAGGAATTGGTGATTGAGCCGTTGGGGCTAAGCGCCACCACGCTCCATCTGCCGCCGCACGCGGCCAAATCCTATCGCACCCTTTCTCCACCGACCGAATGGATGCGCACGCGGCTTGACTATATGGCCGCCGGCGGAGGCTATTTCAGCACGGCGCAGGACATGCTGCGGTTCGTTCACGCGGTCTATGACAGCGGGTTCCTGTCGCGCGCGTCCCGGCTGGCCTTGACCAAGGTGGAGGTCGCATCGGATTCCTATGCCCTGGGCGGACAAGTCCGCGAGATCGCGATCGGCGGTCGGAAAAGGACCGCTGCCTGGGATACCGGCAATACCGCGGGCTATCGCTCGGTACTGGGCGATCGGCTGGATGGCAAAGGGGCGGTGGTGATCCTGAACAACAGCGCCATGTCGCAACGGACTATGGACGAGTTCGCCGACGCCCTTCTCCAGATCGGGATATAGCGAACTCGAACCGTGTGCGTCGCGAACGCATCTGGGGGAAGATCGATTCGGCGATATTGCAGTATGTATTAGCGCCCGTTCCCCGGGGGATACGTCCGTTTCGGCCGCGACTTTCGGGTTTTATTTGTCGTTGAAAATGATACCAAGTCTCCTGGGGCCAATATAGGGGGATTCGTGTCGCTTCGTTTCAGGCGCGCATTGTTTTGCGCTGCGGCTTTCGCTGTGCCCGGCACGGGCAGCATCCAAACGGCGATGGCGCAGTCCGTCCCCGGCGCGCTTCCCAGCCGCGAGCAGGTCGAACTTCCCAAGGTCGATAGCGTCAAACCCAAGTCGGGCATTACGGTCACCGATGAGACCAAGCGGACGGCGAATTGCCCGTTTGACGATTCGCCGATCGAGGTCGCGATCGACCGTCTGCATTTTACCGCGCCCGACGGATCCCCATTGCCTGGCGGGCTGCTCGACACATTGGCCGGCATTAAACCGCAACCCGGCAAACAGAAGCTGGCGCAACTCTGCGACTTGCGCGATGCGGCGGCGAGCGCGCTCAGCAATGCGGGTTATGTCGCCGGCGTCACCATCCCGCCGCAGGAGATCAATACCGGCGATGCGACGCTGATCGTCATCCCGGCCCGCTTGGTCGACGTGCATATCACCGGATCGGCAGGGCGCTTTGGACGTACGCTGGCCGCGCGAGTCGACCGACTCAAGGCGCTCCCCGCGCTCAACACGCACGAGATCGAGAGCATTTTGCTGGGCGTGAACGACGTTCCAGGACTGCAGGTCAAGATGGCGTTGCGCGCCGCGGGCACTGGACCGGGCCAAGTCGTCGGCGAAGTGGCGGTCGAATACACGCCGTTCACCATCCTGGCCAACGTCACCAATACCGGATCGCGCTCGATCGGGCGCGAGAGCGGGACGCTGCGCGCCGAATATTATGGGCTGACCGGCCTGTCCGACCGCACCTTCATCGGGGCGTCGTCGACTGCCGATTTCCGCGAGCAACAAGTGCTGCAGGTCGGCCATTATTTCGCGACCGACAGCGGCCTCAGCATTGGTGGGCGCTTCAGCTATGCTTGGTCGAAGCCTGATATCGGGGCGCTCGACCTGCGCTCGCGCTCGCTGATTGGCGGGCTCGACCTGTCGGCGCCATTGCTCAGGACCGTCCGCGCGAGCGCCGATGTCGGCGGCGGTATCGAGATCATCGAACAGCGCATCCAGTTGTTCGTCGGCAAGAGCGGCATCCCCGTCACGCTCGACAAATTGCGCGTTGGCTATCTCCGTCTGTCCGCCAGCAAGCGCGCGCCCCGCTTCAACAAGCCCGATGCCTGGGCGATCAGCGGCTCGCTCGAATTGCGCCAGGGCCTCGATATTCTTGGCGCAACCAGGACCGGCGTCATCACTCCTGCCGGTTACGGCCCGAGCCGGTTCGAGGGCAGCGCCAGCGCAACCGTCGTGCGCGGCGGGCTCAGCGGCTTCGTCAGCCTCGGCCGCGATTTCAGCCTGGCCGCGACGGCGCAGGGACAATGGGCAAGCGGCCCGCTGCTCAGCTTCGAGGAATTCTCGGTCGGCAATCTGACGATCGGGCGTGGTTACGATCCCGGCGTGACCTCAGGCGACAAGGCGATCGGCATTCGGCTCGAGCCGCGCTGGCAATTGCCGGTCAAGTCGCGCGCCGCGTTCGTCGCGTTCGGCTTCTACGACACTGTCCACATCTGGAACGACGACACCTTCACCACCG
>DASVNU010000046.1:0-3442 GCA_036383655.1 Sphingomonas sp.
CATCAGCCCGCACAATTCAGCGGCTTCCTGCCCGGCGACCTTGTCGACCCCGTCGCCCAGCCGGCCAGTGACGACCTTGCCGTCCTTGAACGGCAGCTGGCCCGAAATGTGGAGCAGGCCGTTGGCGTCGACGGTCGGCACGTAGGACGCGACCGGCGCGGCCGGCGACGGCAGGCTCAGGCCCATTTCCTCCAGCTTGCGGTCGATACGATCGGTCATGCGGAAATCCCTTCTGTTATGGCCGGCTGGTCGGCGGCAAAGCGTTGGGCGATCCAGTCGCGCGCTGCCCCCCAGTCGTCGATTCGTGCGTGCGCGTGCGCCGCGGGCGGCACTTGCGGTGCCATGGCGGGCTCGGCCACCAGGTGGAGCCGGTGGACTGTGGGCGCGTGCTTGGCAACCGATTCGTGGTGAGTCGCCAGATCATCGACGAAAACCGTGACCGGATTGCCATATTCGGCGACCAGCCGCGCGACCGGCCCGCCCTTGCCGCCCTGGTTGGTTTCGACGCGGTGGCGGATGCCGTGCTGCGCCAATTGCTCGATACGATGGTCGCGGCAATGATCGCCCAGATTGGTCAGGATGACGATATCCGCGCTCTCGGCCAGTGCCGCCAGTGCCTCGGCGGCGCCAGGGACCAGGGTCTGACGCTGCATTTCGGCGGGAAAGAATTCGTCGAGCATCGCCCAGATCCGTTGATGGTCGACCGGGCTACCATCGGCATGCGTCATCGCGATGAAACTGCCCGTCTCGTGCGCGAAGGCGATGTCGTGGCGCTCGCGCAGCCAGGTGCCGAAATGCCGCACCATGTGCAGCAGGACTTCGTCGCAATCGCAGATCAACAGCGGGCGCGTCATGCTTCCAGGCCCCCTTCCAGCAAGTGCCGGGCGGCGACCAGCGCCTCGGGTTTGACGTCGAGTTCGGCCGCGCAGGCGACCAGATCGGGCTCGTGCGCCTCGAGGAATCCCAGCACCGCCGCCTGCGTCCCGCGATTCGCGGCCGACGCGCGCAGATCATCGGCGTCGAGCCCGGTCAGGTCGAGCAATCGCCGCGCGCGTGCCGGATCGGCCAGCGTCCAGGCCAGCGCGTGCAATGCCAGGGTCGGGGCGTCGTTGGTGTCGGTGGGGTTCATTGCTATGTCGTGGTCCAAGGAGACCCCGTTGGCAAAGCGCGTGCTGGTTGTCGAGGACAACGAACTCAATCTGAAACTGTTCTGCGACTTGCTGCGTGCGCATGAATTCGAAACCGAGCCGGTCCGCGACGGTCGCGAGGCGGTCGAAAGCGCGCGCGTCTTCGCGCCCGATTTGATCGTGATGGACATCCAGCTGCCCTATGTCAGCGGCTATGAGCTCATCCTGCAGATCAAGGCGGACGAGAATCTGCACAGGATCCCGATCATGGCGGTCACCGCTTATGCCGGGCGCGAGGACGAGGAGCGCATCCGTGCGGCGGGGGCGGATGCCTATGTGTCCAAACCGATCTCGGTCGCGCGATTCGTCGAGGAAGTGAACGCGCTGCTGTGATTCCCTCTCCCGCTTGCGGGAGAGGGAGGGGCCCGCGAAGCGGGAGGGTGAGGGTCTTCTTTCTTCTTTTTTGGTGCTGATGGCCTGGAAGAAGAAAGAAGACCCTCACCCAACCCTCTCCCGCGGGTGGGAGAGGGCTAAAAACGAAAAGGCCGCGAGGGTTTCCCCTGCGGCCCTGGGTCTCCGCTTGCGCGGGGACTGCGTAACGTACCTGCGGTACGTTACTTGATCTTCGCTTCCTTGAACTCGACATGCTTGCGCACGACGGGATCGTATTTGCGGAACGACAGCTTCTCGGTCTGGGTGCGCGGATTCTTCTTCGTGACGTAGAAGAAGCCGGTGTCGGCCGAGCTGACGAGCTTGATCTTGACGGTGGTCGGCTTGGCCATGACCCAAATTCCTGTTGGTTGAAATACAAAAGCGGCGGACGCGCCGCCGCTTGTCAGGGGCGGGCCATTGGCCCAGCCGGGGGAGATTGTCAAGCGCGGGAGCCTTTAACACCCCCTTTACCATATCCGTAGCACTCTCGCGCAAGCGAAGCGGGAGTAGGGGAAATGGGGTTTTCTGCTCGTAATGACGATCTCGCCGCGCGGATCGCGCGGCTCGACCTGATGGCACAGCATGTGCGTCCGCGCGACCTCGTCGTCGAAGTCGATTCGATCCGCTGCGTGGCCGAAGCGGCGGGCGTATTGCCCGTGGTGGCGGTGGCGCATGCGCTCGAGGCGGCGCTGGGGCGCGGCGAAAGCGGGATGATCGTGCGCGGCTGGATCGCGATGCTGAGCGAAGCGGTCGGCTGCGGCCAGACCGACGCGCAGACCGGCCACCTCTTCCTCGCCGCCGGTGCGATGCGACTGGGCGGCTGATGGATTCATTGATGGCGGCGCTGGTGGCCGCCTTGCTGATTCGCGCGACCGATCCGACCGCGAGCTATGTCGCGCGCGTCGCCGACCGTTCGGGCAAGGCCGGCGCGGTACTCGCCGGCGCGCTGGTGGCGATGCTGATCACGCATACCGTCGCCGCAGTCGCGGGTTTCTTCCTCGCGCCGCATCTCACGCCCAATCCGAAACGATTGTTCGTCGCCTTCGCGCTTCTTGCCGCGGCGACCGGCGGGATCTGGCCGGGCAAGCCGATCGAGCCGGGAGAGGGGCGCCATCCATTCTGGACCATCGCTGTCCGGCTGACCGCCGGCGGGTGGAGCGGCCGCACCGAATTCGTCACGCTCGCGCTGGCGATGAGCGGCACCGCCGCGCTGGCGGGCGTCGGCGGGTTCATCGGCAGCGCGGTCGTGCTCGGGTTCGCGGCGGTCGGTGGCGACCTGATCTGGCGCACCTTGCCGCACCGCGCGATCGGCATCGTCTCGGGCGGATTGCTGGCGGTCGCGGGCTTCTGGCTGGCATTCTCCGCCCTGCGCCTGATCTAGCGCGTCGATCACTCTGCCCGGCATTTTCGTGCGGCGAGGGGCGGAGCCAATCCTATATTGATCCGTTGTCGCAACGACTCTTTCGCTCAACGGAGTTACCATGCCCAACGCCGACCTCAAGACCCCGACCGATTTGTCGTCCAACGCCACCAGGACCGTGAAGGACGCGCTCAACACCATCCTGGCCGATTCGTTCGCGCTCTATCTCAAGACCAAGAATTTCCACTGGCACGTCTCGGGCCCGCATTTCCGCGACTATCATCTGATGCTCGACGAACAGGCGGCGCAGATTTTCGCCTCGACCGACGACATTGCCGAACGCGTGCGCAAGACCGGCAACGTCACCTTGCGCTCGATCGGTGACATCGCCCGGCACCAGACGATCAAGGACAATGACAAGGATTTCGTCGCACCCGACGACATGCTCAGGGAATTGCGCGACGACAATCTCAAGCTGGTCGAGGCGCTACGCGAGGCGAAGGACATCGCCGACACTGCCAAG
>DASVNU010000047.1:0-2027 GCA_036383655.1 Sphingomonas sp.
CCGCGAAGCCTATCCCGGCGACGTTTTCTACCTGCACAGCCGCCTGCTGGAGCGCGCGGCGAAGATGAACGACGCCAACGGCGCCGGCTCGCTGACCGCGCTGCCGATCATCGAAACGCAGGCGGGCGACGTGTCGGCCTACATCCCGACCAACGTGATCTCGATCACCGACGGCCAGATCTTCCTTGAAACCAACCTCTTCTACCAGGGCATCCGTCCGGCCATCAACGTCGGCCTCTCGGTGTCGCGCGTCGGCTCCGCCGCGCAGACCAAGGCGATGAAGAAGGTTTCCGGCTCGATCAAGCTGGAGCTGGCCCAATATCGCGAAATGGCGGCCTTCGCCCAGTTCGGTTCGGACCTCGACGCCTCGACCCAGAAGCTGCTGAACCGTGGCGCGCGCCTGACCGAGCTGCTCAAGCAGGGCCAGTTCTCGCCGCTGCCGTTCGAAGAACAGACCGCTTCGATCTTCGCCGGCACCAACGGCTATCTCGACAGCGTGCCTGTCAAGGACGTGACGCGCTACGAAGAGCTGATGCTCGCCTATCTGCGCCACGACCATGCCGACGTGCTGGCCGCGATCCGCGACAGCAAGGATCTGGGCGATGACGCCAAGGGCAAGCTGAAGGCCGCGCTGGACTCGTTCGGCAAGACGTTTGCGTAAACAATAACCGTCACCCCCGCGCAGGCGGGGGCCCATCTCCCGACCGAGCGTCCAGACGCACCGCAAGGGAGATGGATCCCCGCCTCCGCGGGGATGACGATAAAGGGTTGAAACAGGTAGCATGGCCAGCCTCAAGGAACTGAAGATCCGCATCGGGTCGGTGAAATCGACCCAGAAGATCACCAAGGCGAAGCAGATGGTCGCCGCCGCGAAGCTGCGCAAGGCGCAGGCCGCCGCCGAGGCCGCTCGCCCCTATTCCAGCCGTCTGGAAGCAGTCGTCGCCAGCCTCGCGTCGAAGATCGCGGGCGGTTCTGGCGAAGGCGCGTCCCCGCTGCTCGCCGGCACCGGCAAGGATGACGTGCATCTTCTGGTCGTCGCCAACTCCGATCGTGGCCTCGCCGGCGCGTTCAACGCGAACATCGTCAAGGCCGCCCGCGCCAAGGCGGAAGAGCTGATCGAGCAGGGCAAGACCGTCCGCTTCTACCTCATCGGTCGCAAGGGCCGCCCGGTGATCAACCGCACCTTCCCCGGCATGATCGTCGCGCAGTTCGACACCACGGGCGCCAAGGAACCGCGCTATTCTCAGGCCGAAGAAATCGCGCATGAGCTGACCGACATGTATCTGAACGGCAAGTTCGACGTCGCGCATCTCTTCTTCTCGCGCTTCCGCTCCGCGCTCGCCCAGATCCCGACCGAACAGCAGATCATCCCGGTCAAGATCCCCGAGGACGCCGACCGCAACGCGATCGCCGCGACGGTGGAATATGAACCGAGCGAGGAAGCGATCCTCGACGACCTGCTGCCGCGCAACGTGACGGTGCAGCTCTTCAAGGCGCTGCTGGAAAACAACGCATCTGAACAGGGCGCGTCGATGACCGCGATGGACAATGCGACCCGCAACGCCGGCGACCTCATCAACAAGCTGACCATCCAGTATAACCGCAGCCGTCAGGCCGCGATCACCACCGAACTGGTCGAAATCATCTCGGGCGCCGAAGCCCTCTAAGATCACGTACGCAAGGAAGCAGTCATGGCAACCACCAACAATGTAGGCCGCATTTCGCAGGTCATCGGCGCTGTCGTCGACGTGACCTTCCCCGATGCGGTGCCGTTCATTCTCTCGGCGCTGGAAACCAGCAACAACGGCCAGCGCCTGGTGCTGGAAGTCGCCCAGCATCTGGGTGAAAACACCGTCCGCACCATCGCGATGGATTCGACCGACGGCCTGACCCGTGGTCAGGAAGTGACCGACACCGGCGCGCAGATCCGCGTTCCCGTCGGCCCGGCCACGCTCGGCCGCATCCTGAACGTCGTCGGCGAGCCGATCGACGAGCGCGGCCCGGTGGAAACCACCCTCTCCGCCCCG
>DASVNU010000048.1:0-5890 GCA_036383655.1 Sphingomonas sp.
CCATCGGGCTCGCGCCGGGAGACGTGCGGATCAGCTTCCTGTCTCCCGGCGACAGCAAGGCGGCGTTCGATACCGGGTCGGTCGATGCTTGGTCGACCTGGTCGCCTTATGTGCCCATCGCCCTGGCGGGCGGCGCGCGGATCGCCGCCGACGGATCGGACTATTATAGCGGCACCGCATTCGACAGCGCCAACGCCACGGCAGCGCAATCCAAGAAAGCGGAGCTCACCGATTTCCTGCAGCGCGAGACCCGCGCCTATGCCTGGGCGAAGGCCCATCCGCGCGATTATGCAAAGGTCCTCGCCCGCGAGACGGGGCTGCCCGAGGACGTCGCCATCTATCACGTCACGCATCAGCCGCTCGTCCGGGTGCCGATCGATGCCGGCCTCAAGGCCGAGGAAACCAACGTCGTCGCCAATTTCAGGAAAGCCGGCGCGCTCACCGGGAGCCAGCGGCTCGACGCTGCCTATCTGCCGCTCGGCCAGGCCACGCCGCCCGGCAAATGACCGAGCACACGGCGCCCGATGCAGGCGACCACGGCCATGGGAGATCAGGATCCGAAGGGCGCCCGCACCGCCCACCCGTCGCGCCGACGCGACCAACCGACAGACCATTATCCAAGGGGTAATCATGACCATCGCCACTCGCCTGCTCGCCGGCGCCGCCCTCACCGCCATCGCAAGCCCGGCGCTCGCCCAGCAGGCACCGATCCAACTCGCTGACGCCGACACCGCCCGCGTAACGGCGCCAGTACCCCCTTCTGCCTCGCCATCGACGAACACCGATGCCGCCGACGAGCCCGACACGATCATCGTGACCGGCGTACGCGGTCAGCGCGCGCGCACCGTCGCGGACAGCCCCGTACCGATCGACGTGCTGGGCGCGCAGGAACTAAAATCGACCGGCCGCACCGGCCTGAAGGAAATCCTGAGCAACATCGTGCCCTCGCTCATCATGCCGGCGCTCGGCGGTGGCGGCACCTCGGCCAGCGTCAAACCGATCGCGATTCGCGGCCTCTCGGGCGATTATCTGCTGGTGCTGGTAAACGGGAAGCGGCGCCACACCACCTCGCTGATCAACAACCTCTCACGCATCTCGGGCGGCTCGAGCCCGGTCGATATCGATCTGATCCCGACCAGCGCGGTCGGCCATATCGAGGTGCTGCGCGACGGCGCGGCCGCGCAATATGGCTCGGACGCCATTTCCGGCGTCATCAACATCATCCTCGATTCGGAACCCAAGGGTGGCGAACTCTCCTTCACCGGCGGCCAGCAATATTCCAAGGGGGCGCCGCTCTATCAGATCGGTGGTAGCTATGGCACGCGGCTCGGCGGCGACGGTGGCTTCATCCGCCTGGCGGTGGAGGCCAAATATCACGATCGCGCCAAGAGTTCGGCACTGGCGGTGCCCTATATCTATCCGCTGGTGAACGGCCAGCCGGACCCGCGCGAGGCCAGCGCCGATCATGTCTTCGCCGGCGGCTATGGCCGCTCCAATCGCGACGAGATGATCGACGTCTCCTACAATGCCGAGCTTCCGGTGGGCGAGGTGAAGCTCTACAGCTTCTCGACCTTCAGCTACCGCGACATCAAGGACGCGCGCGGCGCCTTCATCCCCTCGCCGACCGGCTATAACGGCCTGGCCAATGCCAGCGTGAATTCGGTGCTTACGGCCGTCTATCCGGACGGCTTCCAGGCCTATCGCCGGATCTGGGAGAGGGATTTCCAGGCGACGCTCGGTGCGCGCGGCGTGCTGGCGGGGTGGAACTGGGATCTAAGCACGGCGTACGGCCAGGACCATGTCCGCCTCGGCGCCGAGAACACGCTCAACCCCACGCTCGGTCCGACCAGTCCGACCAGCTTCTACATGGGCACCCAGATCCAGACACTGTGGGTCAACAATCTCGACCTGACACGCGACTATGACGTCGGACTGGCCAAGCCGCTGACCGTCTCGGCCGGGTTCGAGCATCGGTGGGAGCGCTTCCAGAGCAAGGCGGGCGAACCGAACAGCTATATCGACGGCGGGTATTTCTCGGGCGCCGGCGGCGGCGCCCATCTCGTCTATCCGACCCGACCGATTCCATCGCCGGGGCTGGTGTCGTTCTCCGGCACGTCGCCCGCCGACGCCACCTCGCTCAGCCGGAACAATGTCGCCGGCTATATCGACCTGTCGACCAACATCACCGACGCGTGGTTCCTCGGCGCGGCGGGTCGCTTCGAACATTATGACGACAGCGCCGGCAACACGGGAAGCTGGAAAATCTCGACGCGCTACGAACTCACGCGGCATCTCGCCATCCGCGGTGGCATCAATACCGGCTTTCGCGCACCCTCGCTTTCCCAGTCCGGTTTTTCGACCACGCAGAATACCGGGACCGTCATCGGCAACGTCGTGCAATCCACGACGTCCAAGTTCCTGCCGGTGAACAGCGCGGCGGCCATCGCGCTGGGCGCCAAGGCCCTGCGCCCGGAAAAGTCGCTCAACTTCACCGCCGGCGTCACCTATGAGAACGGGCCGCTGCACATCACGATCGACGCCTATCAGATTCGCATCGACCATCGCATCGTGAAGACCGAGTTCATCGGCACCGGCGCCGCCGCGGCCGAAATCAAGGCGCTGCTCGTCAACAATGGCGTGAGCGGAGTCGACAGCGCGCAATTCTTCATCAACGGCGTCGATACGCGCACCCGCGGTATCGATGCGGTGGCGGACTATGCGCTACGCACGAACGGGATCGGCACTTTCCATCTGAGCGCCGCCTATAGTTACAACAAGACGACGATCCTCGACATTGCCAGCAACCCGGCGCAACTCGCGGCGCTGCCGGTACCGATCACCTTGTTCGGCCGGCAGGCGCAGCGCGATCTGACCGTAGGCTTGCCGCACGACAAGGCGGTATTGACCAGCGACTGGTCGCTCGGAAAGACGCACGCGCTGGTCCGCCTGACCCGCTTCGGCAGCTATACCGAATCGAGCCAGACCTCGGCGAGCGGCGACCGCACCTTCGGTGCCAAATGGGTGACCGATTTCGAACTCGGCTACGACATCACCAGGAATCTGAACCTGGCCGTCGGCGCAAACAACGCGTTCGACGTCTACCCCGACAAGAACGGCGTGGTCTCCTATGACGGCTCGAACGTCTATGGCGCTTTCGCACCGTTCGGGCTCAGCGGCGGATTCTATTACGGCCGCGTTACCGTTCGGCTGTGAGCGGATGACGCATCGATCAGTTTCTCCAAACTGGCCTATGAGAAGCGCTCGATATTCGCCGCCCGCGCGACCTTCTACACTAGGCACTCAGCCCGCGAGCGCGTCCCAACGGCGCCACTCGGTGCCGTCCCCCTGGCCCCCGGCCGGACTCGACATTCGGAGATGTTCACCATGACGCAAACCCCCGCACGGCAATTGAAACTCGGAGCGATCCTGGAAGGCGTCGGCGCCGACCATTCAAGCTGGCGCGACCCCGATCTGGCTGGCGACGCGAGCATCGACATCGGCTGGTATATCGAGAATGCGCGGCTGGCCGAGGCGGCCAAGTTCGATCTCGTCTTCATCGTCGATTCGCCGTTCATCACCCCGGACACAGCGCCGCATTTCCTCAATCGGCTGGAGCCCCTCACCCTGCTCTCGGCGATCGCCGCTTCGACCTCGAGGATCGGCTTGGTCGGTACGCTGACCACGTCCTATTGGGAGCCATACAACGTCGCCCGGCAATTCGGCTCGCTCGATCATATCAGCAAGGGCCGGGCCGGCTGGAACGTGGTGACGACCGGCCTGGAAGGCGCGGCGCGCAATTATGGCCGCGACGAGCATTTCGATCACCATGTGCGCTATGCCCGCGCGCACGAATTCGTCGAGGTCGTGCGGGGCCTCTGGGACAGCTATGAAGACGCTGCTTTTCCGCGCGACAAGGCTGCCGGCATCTTCCTCGACAAGACCAAGCAGCACGCGCTGAACCATCGCGGCGCGCATTTCTCGGTCGCCGGGCCGCTCGCGCTCAGCCGGTCCCCGCAGGGCCAACCGGTGATCTTCCAGGCGGGCGACAGCGACGAGGGCCGCAACCTCGGCGCGCGGATCGCCGAAGGGACCTTCGCCAGCGCGCAGGATTTCGAGAGCGGCCGTGCTTATTATACCGACCTCAAGAGCCGCGCCGCCGCGCTTGGCCGCGACCCCGATCTGATCCAGGTGTTGCCCGGCCTCTCTCCGGTCATCGCCGAGACCGACGCGGAGGCCGAGGCGGTCGTTGCGGCCGAGCGTGCCGCGCTCGACGTGAACAAGTTGCTCGTCCAGGTCGGCCGAGCGTTCAACTATCACGACTTCGCGCAATACGATCTCGACGCGCCCTTTCCGGATCTGACCGGCGTCACGCTCAACAGCTACAAGGGACAGGCGGAGCGCATCATCCGCGTGGCGCGGGATGAGAAGCTCACGCTGCGTCAGGCCGCATACCGCTTCGGCATCTGGCGCTCGGACTTTGTCGGCTCGCCCGAGACGATCGCGCGCGAGATCGAGCGCTGGTTCGTCGGCCGCGCCGCCGACGGCTTCAACCTGCGGGTGACCCGCCCGCGCGATTTCGCGCTATTCCGCGAGCGGGTGGTGCCGATCCTCCAAGCGCGCGGCCTGTTCCGCACCGATTACGAGCACGCGACGCTGCGCGGGCATCTCGGGCTTCCGGTGCCGGAGAACCGGTACACGCTGGCAAACGCGACGCCGGCCGCGATCGCGGCGGAGTGATGGCGGGCAGCGGCGTCACCGCCGAGGCCGATGTCCTGATTATCGGCGGTGGTATGGCTGCGACCTGGGCGGCGATCTCCGCCGCGCGGGAGGGCGCCGAGGTATTGCTGGTGGACAAGGGATTCGTCGGCACCAGCGGCGTGACGGCGACGGGCGGCCCCAACCATTGGTGGGTCGCGCCCGAGCCGGGCCTGCGCGACGCCGCGGTGGAAGCGCGTTACGCGCGGAGCTACGGCCTCGCCGATCGGGAATGGATGGCGCGGATCATCGATACGACCTGGCGCACCCTGCCCGAACTCGCCGGCTATTATCCCTTCGATACGGACGGGCGCGGCGGCATTTATTATTCGGGGCTGCGCGGCCCCGAATATCTCCGCGCGCTGCGACGCTACGCGCTCGCGACGGGCGTCGATATCCGCGACCATCATCCAGCGCTCGAATTGCTGCTGCATCCGGACGGCAGCGTCGCTGGCGCGGCGGGCTATGCGCGGCTCACCCGGACCAACTGGTCGATCCGCGCCGCCTCGGTGGTGCTGGCGACGGGAGGCTGCGCGTTCCGCTCCGGCCTGATCGGCAGCGACACCAATACCGGCGATGGCTATCTCATGGCGACAGAGGCGGGCGCCGTGCTGTCCGGCATGGAATTCTCCACCGCCTATTCGCTCTCGCCCGCCTGGAACTCGACGCGTACCCTGCCCTATCCGTCGGCGCGCTTCTTCGATGCCGACGGAAACGAGATCGACGTGCCGCCGCCACTATCGGGTGCCGCCCATAACCGCGCGCTTGCATCGGCCATGCTGGCCGGGCCGGTGCTCGCCGATCTCGGCGACGCGCCGGCACTGCTCAAGCAGATCCTGCCGCGCATCCAGCCTGCCTCGCCGACACCGTTCAAGCGAAAGGGCATCGATCTGTTCGCCGACCGTTTCGAGGTCAAACTCTATGGCGAAGGCACGATCCGCGGCACAGGCGGCCTCAGGATCATCGACGAGGATTGCCAGACCGACGTGCCTGGGCTGTTCGCCGCCGGCGATGCGGCGACCCGCGAACTGATCGCGGGCGCGACCAGCGGCGGGGGCGCCCAGAATTCGGCCTGGGCGCTGACCTCGGGTCTCGCGGCCGGTGTCGGCGCGGCGGCGACCGCGCGGCACCGGGG
>DASVNU010000049.1:0-10167 GCA_036383655.1 Sphingomonas sp.
CACGTGCTGACGATGGCGAGCGATACCGGGCTGATCGATGGCGGGCTCAAGCTCCGCACGATGCGGCTGCCCGACATCTTCCAGGACCAGGACAAGCCCGAGGTCCAATATGCCGAAGCCGGGCTCGACGCCGATCACATCGTCGACACCGTGCTCAAGGCGTTACGCTATAACGAGGCGAGCGTGGCTGATGGTGCGAGGGCCTGACGCTGCAGTAAGCTTCGACGCAAAGAATTCACCCGTCACCCCGGGCTTGTCCCGGGGGCCGGCGGGCCTCAAGCGCTGGACAAGAGCCTCTGAGCTTTCGCTTACCTCCCGGCAGACCCCGGCACGAGGCCGGGGTGACGAAGGAAGAGTACCGCCGTTTGTCTGCCTTACTTGTGCAGATAATGCTCCTGCGCCGCATCGGTGGCATTGATCGCCAGGATCGAGCGGGCTTCGCCGGGATTGAACGGATGACCCGACCGGTCGGCCGAGGCGGCGATGACGCGGTCGAGCAGCCGGCGGCCTTCTTCCCACCAGCCGATTCCGCTGGCGGCGTTCAAATGCCCCTGCGCGCCCGCGTCGACGAAATGGCTACCCCAGAACGAGGCCATGCTGCGCGCGCGGCCGATGTCGATCCACGGATCGTCGGTCGAGGCGACGAGGATCGAGGGGAAGGGGAGAGCCTTGCGCGGCGTGGGCGCGAAGCCCTTGAGTTCCTGCACGGTATCGGGGCGGTCGGGATCGGCGGGGGCGACGAGCAGCGCACCGGCGACCGGCCAGCCATAAGGCTGCGGGCTCATTTCGGCCCACCACGCCACGGCCAGGCAGCCAAGCGAATGCGCGGCGAGGATCACGGGCGCCTTGGCCGCGCGCACTGCCTGGTCGATCTTGGTCACCCAGGTGTTGCGGTGCGGCTGGTCCCACATGCCGAGTTCGATCCGATGCGTGTCGGGGCGCGCGGTTTCCCACAGGCTCTGCCAGTGCGACGGTCCGGAACTACCCAGGCCGGGGACGGTTAAGATGGTCGGCAGTGTTCCGTCGGGATGTATGAACTGTCCCATCATTTCTCTCCAAGAGAAGGTGGGAAGAAGACGGCGTGGGCGCTCTAGGGGGACGACCGCGCTGTTTCCTCGCCTCCTTCCCAACGCCCAATCTAATTCCTAGTTTCTTGATGGGAATATACCTTGCGCCCAAACGCCGCCGGATTGCGACGGACGGAAATCGCGGTCATGGGAGGCAGATGGCAAAGGTTCGCGCCGATCAACTCATCATCGACCGCGGGCTCGCGGAAAGCCGCACGCGCGCGCAGGCATTGATCATGGCAGGCCTCGCGTTCGCCGGCGACAAGCGAATCGACAAGCCGGGGCAGATGCTCGCCGAGGATGCCGCGATCGAGGTCAAGGGACGCGACCACCCCTGGGTGTCGCGCGGCGGGGTCAAGCTGGCGCACGCGCTCGATCACGCCGGCTGGGACGTGGCCGGCGTTGTGGCGATCGACGTCGGGTCGTCGACCGGCGGGTTCACCGACGTGTTGCTGTCGAAAGGCGCGGCGCGAGTCTACGCGGTCGACAGCGGGACCAACCAGCTAGCCTGGAAGCTCAGGCAGGACGAGCGCGTGATCGTCCACGAACAGACCAGCGCGCGCATCCTGACCGCCGCGCATATCGCCGAGCCGGTCGACCTGATCGTGTGCGACGCGAGCTTCATCGGCCTGGCCAAGGTGCTCGAGGTGCCGCTGGGGTTCGCGAAACCGGGCGCACGGCTGGCGGCGCTGATCAAGCCGCAGTTCGAGGCGGGGCGCGGCGAGGTCGGCAAGGGCGGGGTGGTGCGCGATCCTGTGGTGCACCAGCGCGTCTGCGATGAGGTCGCCGGCTGGCTGACCGCAAGCGGCTGGATCGTCGAGGATATAGTGCAGAGCCCGATTACGGGGCCGGAGGGAAATATCGAGTTCCTGATCCTCGGACATTTGCCAGAGTAAGATAAGACAGACCCTCACCCTTCCGGCGCTGCGCGCCTCCCTCCCTCTCCCGCATGCGGGAGAGGGAAGGGGCCCGCCCGGCGCAGCCGGGTGGGAAGGGTGAGGGTCTGTTCTGACTTGTACCGATTCCCGACGTCGTCCTTTTCCAAGACGCCGCGCTCTTCACGTACCCGCTTGTCATCATGCTGCATCGCGTCAACACTAAGCGCGGCGTGCGTAACGATCGCACGAGGGGGTTGCTGAATGGAAATCGCCACCAAGGAACAATTGCGGGGAGCGTTTTTGCGCTGGGCGGTGGTCACCGTGCCGCTGATCCTGTTGCTGGGTTTCGGCTCCAGCCGGATCGCGCCGGCCGGCGCGCAGAACCGCTGGTATGCGGCGCTCGTCCGTCCCGGCATGACCCCGCCCGACTGGGTGTTTCCCGTCGCCTGGGGCGTGTTGTACATCCTGATGGGCCTGGCGCTGGCGATGATCGTCAATGCGCGCGGATCGCGGTTACGGGGCCTGGCGATCGCCCTGTTCGTGCTCCAGCTGGTGCTCAACCTCGCCTGGTCGCCGCTGTTCTTCGGCATGCACCAGGTGTCGGCGGCGCTGATCCTGCTGATCGCGATTTTCGTCGCGGCATTGGCGACGACCCTGGTGTTCGGCAGGATCCGCAGCGCCGCGGCGTGGCTGATGGTGCCCTATCTCGCCTGGTTGTGCTTCGCGAGCGCGCTCAATTGGGAAATCGGGAGGCTCAATCCCAACGCCTCGACGCTTGTACCATCCGCCACTAGTACCCAGATCGATTTCCGATAGAGATTTACAGGACACCAGATATGCAATCCGAAAACCGGATGTTCGACGACCTCGTCAAGTTCGTGAACGGCGCTGCGGGCACGCTTGCCGGCATGGGTCGCGAGGCCGAAGCCGCGACGCGTGAGCGCGCCAGGGAATGGATCGGCGGGCTCGATTTCGTCGGCCGCGACGAGTTTGAAGCGGTCAAGGCAATGGCGGCGGCGGCGCGCGACGAGGCCGATGCGCTGAAGGCGCGACTCGATGCGCTGGAAGGCAAGGTAGCCCCAGCCAAACCGGCCTCGGCCAAGCCGAAATCCACAAAGTCCTGAACCGATTTTCCACAGCTTTCTCCACGATCCCGTTGCGTGTCTTGGCCGCAACGGGCAGATTCGCCTGAGATGACCAGCGAGACTCACGATGCTCGATGAGAGCGATTTCCAGCGCGAGGACGCGGCGCCGATCGACATGATCGAGAGCTATTACGCCGCGCATGGCTGGGAGCATCAGCGCCACGACGATGAGGTCGTCGCCACGGTCAAGGGCAGCTGGACCGAATATGAGCTGCGCGCGCTGTGGCGCGAGGAGGATTGCGTGCTGCAATTCCTCGCTTTTCCTGACATCCGTGTGCCCGACGACCGCCGCACCGCGATCTACGAGGCGATCGGGCTGATCAACGAGCAATTGTGGATCGGCCATTTCGAATTGTGGTCGTCGAGCGGAATCGTGCTCTATCGCCACGCCGCGATGATCGACGGCAGCGATGGCGGAACGCTGACTCTCGAAGGCGCCGAGTTGCTGATCGAATCGGCGATCGACGAGTGCGAGCGCTTCTATCCCGTGTTCCAGTTCGTCCTGTGGGGCGGCAAGACGCCCAAGGAGGCGCTCGCCGCCTCGTTGACGGAGACGCAGGGCGAGGCGTGACCGTGGCGGCCGAGGCTCCTCGCCGACTGTGGCTGATCGGTTGCGGCAATATGGGCGGCGCGATGCTGTCGCGCTGGATCGACAGCGGTGCGGTGCGGGGCGACGCGGTCGATGTGGTCAATCGCCATGACCGCGATCTTCCCGGAGGCGTGCGTCAGGCGCGAACGCTGCCCGACGGGCCACCGCCCGATGCGGTAATGCTGGCGATGAAGCCGCAACAACTCGACGACATCGTCGCTGCTTATGGCGCGCGCCTTTGCCAGGCGCCGGTACTAATCTCGATTCTGGCGGGCGTCGAGGAAACCACGCTCGCCGACCGCTTTCCCGGCCCGGCCATCGTCCGCGCCATGCCGAACCTGCCCGTCGCGCTCGGTAAGGGAGTGGTCGCGCTCTATGCCGACGGCGCCCCCCAACCTGTCAGGGACGCCGTCGCCGCGCTGATGGCGCCGCTCGGGCTGGTCGAATGGACGCCGAACGAGGCGCTGTACGGCGCCATCGGTACGCTGGAGGGGTGCGGACCGGCGTTTCTGTTCCGCTTTATCGATGCGCTGGCCAGGGCGGGGGAGGCGCTCGGCGTTCCGGCCGATCAGGCCGCGCGGCTGGCGCTAGCGACGGTCGATGGCGCCGCGTCGATGGCATTGGCATCGTCCGAGACACCCGGCGTGCTTGCCGACCGCGTCGCCAGTCCAGGCGGGTCAACGCGCCAGGGATTGAACCTACTTGATCGCGACGAGGCGTTGGTGCGGCTGATGACCGAGACGCTGCAGGCCGCCGAACGCCGCGGCCGCGAAATGGCCGCTGCCGCCAGGCGTTGATTCAGCCGCCGATGGATCAGCGCCGCTGCCCCGGCGGCACCGAATTTTCTCGCCAGTTGTGCACGCGGTCGCGCTCGGCGGGCGGGATCAATCCTTCGAGCACTGCCCAGAAGCCGGTAACCGCTTGCTGCCCCGCAGCGCTATAGGCGCGCGAGATGATCTCGCGGGCATGGTTGAACAGCTCGCTGTCGAGTTCGTAGCCCGATTCGGTCAGCCGTAGCAGCCGCTGGCGCCGGTCGCGATCACCGATCCGCGTCTCGACCAGCTTGCGGTCCTCGAGCTCGGTCAGCACGCGCCCGAGCGATTGCTTGGTCACGCTCAGGATCGAGAGCAATTCGCTGACCGAAATATCCGGGTGGCGACCAATGAAATAGAGCGCGCGGTGATGGGCGCGGCCGATTCCACGTTCGCCCAAATTCTGGTCAACCGCCCTGGTCAGGCGACTGTACGCGAAAAAGAGCATTTCGGACCCTCGGCGGATTTCGGATTCGCGGAGGAATTGGGCCGAAGCGGCTGGTGTTGGGGCAGTCATGTTGACCGGTTTTGCCACCGCTATTAATCCACGGCAAGCCTTGGACGTGCGCGATTTGTGACGCTATGGCACGAAGGCTATGAATATTGCCGCGCATTTCCCGCTCAATGCCACCGCGTCGCCCACCCCCGACGACGTCCGGGCCGAAAAACTCGTCAATCCCGGCTTCGGCCGCGTGTTCACCGACCATATGGCGATCGCGCATTATAGCGAGGCCAAGGGTTGGTATGATCTGGCGATCGCGCCGCGCCAGCCGCTGACGGTCGATCCGGCCTGCGCGGTGCTGCATTATGCGCAGGAGATTTTCGAGGGGCTGAAGGCCTATCGGACCGCCGATGGCGGCGTGACCTTGTTTCGTGCCGATGCGAACGCTCGCCGTTTCCGCGCGTCGGCGGTGCGGCTGGCGATGCCCGAACTGCCCGACGAGATCTTCCTCGAATCGTGCCGTGCTCTGGTGCGATCCGAGAGGGACTGGATCCCGTCCAGCGACGGCGGTTCGCTCTATCTTCGCCCCTTCATGATCGCGAGCGAGACTTTCCTCGGGGTCAAGCCGTCGTCCGACTATGTCTATATGGTGATCGCCTCTTCGGTCGGCGCCTATTTCAAGGGCGGCGCGCCCGCGGTGTCGATCTGGGCATCCGAAACCTACACGCGCGCCGCGCCCGGCGGGACTGGTGCCGCGAAGTGCGGCGGCAATTACGCCGCGAGCCTGATCGCGCAGGCCGAGGCGATCAAGCAGGGCTGCGACCAGGTCGTGTTCCTCGACGCGGTCGAGCGCCGCTATGTCGAGGAGCTCGGCGGCATGAACGTGTTCTTCGTGTTCGATGACGGATCGATCGCGACCCCGCCGCTCAGCGACACGATCCTGGCCGGCATCACGCGCGATTCGCTGCTCGCCTTGGCGCGCGGCCGCGGCATCACGGTGCGCGAGGAGAGATACGCGCTCGACCAATGGCGCGCCGACGCGGCGAGTGGCCGGCTGGTCGAGGCGTTCGCCTGCGGCACCGCGGCGGTGGTCACGCCGATCGGCCAGGTCAAAGCGGCATCGGGCGACTTCACCATCGGCTCGGGCGGGCCGGGTCAGTTGACCATGTCGCTGCGCGAATCGCTGGTCGCGATCCAGACCGGCGCGGCACCCGATCCGCATGAGTGGCTCGAACGGATCGTATAAACTGTTTCAGGGCTTTGCAGGATCGCGCGCGCCGTTATAAGCGCGCGCTCCCACGGGACATGTTGGGGCGTCGCCAAGTGGTAAGGCAGCGGCTTTTGGTGCCGCCATTCGCAGGTTCGAATCCTGCCGCCCCAGCCAGCCAGCATTTTCTGCCTGTGTTTGCGAGTGTCAACTCGGCCCAGAGCAGTCCGGGATTTTGTTTTGCGCTGGTGCGCGATCTGTCGGCCGGCAACCCAGGACGATTCTTCGAGGAGCACGGGCTGTTGTGACCTGGACTGCCATCCAGCCCAAGCCGGCCGACGATGTTTTTCGGTACGTTTTCCGTACGGAACTTTGCTGAAGTTGATAAGTCTTTGAAAACGTGGTGCAGCCGACAGGATTCAAACCTGTGGCCCCTGCCTTCGGAGGGCTGCCCTCCATGCGATATTCAATTCAGCCCGTGCCGATCCAGAGCCACATCGCCGTTGATCTTTTTGTTGGTCTATCCGATCGGGATAAAAACTAATATCATCTAAAATCAGTTGGATATACCACGGTAATGAATCCTGCCGCCCAAGCCAGGCGATCTTCCGAATAGACCCCTCAGGCAGAGACTTGCGGCTAATCGCCGCGCTGCACGAATTTTCCGGCTTGAATGACTGCGTCCCGCTCCCAGGGAGGGGCGGGACGCTTGGCGGGCATCAGAAGCGAAAGCGGACGCCGCCGGTCAGGCGCCGGCCGGTCTGGCGGTATTCCTTGGTGCGGTTCGGGGTCACCGAATAGATGAACTCCTTGGCGTTGTTCAGGTTGGTGCCTTCCGCGAAGAACGTGAATTTCGGCGTCACATCGTAAGACAGGCTGGCATCCAGCTGGCCATAAGCGTTGAAATATTCCGGCTCGCCGTTGCGGCCCGAAGCGACCTGGAGGAAGTTGTCGCGCCACGTATAGGCAACGCGCGCCTGGACGCCGTATTTCTCGTAATAGCCGACCAGACTGTACGACCATTTTGACAGCCCCTCGAGACCGAAGCTGACATTGGCGACGGTGTTCCGGTAGTTCGCGTCCGAGTCCGTATAGTTGAGACTGGTCTGCAAGCCGAAGCCGCTCAGCGCGCCGGGCAGGAAGGTGAGGGCCTGGCGGTAGCCGAGTTCGAAGCCCTTCACGGTCGCACCCTTGCCGTTGTCCGGCACGGTCACCTGGAAGGTCACCTGATCGACCAGCTGCGGCGTCGTCACCAGCGTCACGAACGAATCGATCTTCTTGTAAAACACCGCGGCGTTGAGCAGCGCCGAAGGCGAGAAATACCATTCGAGGCCGGCCTCGACCTGGCTGGCGCGGAACGGCTGCAGGTTCGGGTTGCCCCGCTTGATCGTCTCGTTGCCGGGGTTGGTCTGGATCGACTGGACGGGCGACAGGTCCGACAAGGTCGGGCGGGTCATCACCCGCGATCCGGCAAGGCGCAGGATCAGGTCGTCAGTCAGCGAGAGGCGGACGTTCAGCGACGGCAGCCAGTCGCGGTAGTGGCCGCGAAAGCCCACCGGGACGACCGGCGAGACGGTGATGATGTTTTGGCCCTGGCCGTTCGGCACCGCGCTCAGCACTGTCTGTGACGCGCCGGTCGAGGTGTAGACCGTATCCTCCATGCGCAGGCCGCCGTTCACCGTCAGCGCCATGCCACCGAGACGCGTATTCCAGGTGCCCATCAGATAGCCGATCTTCACATGCTCATCGACCACCGACGAGGACGCCGCGGAAACCGGCGCTGGATCGAAGGCCTTGCCGTCCTGCGCGGCATATTGGTCGATCAGCTTGACCAAGGTCAGCGGGTCGTAGCTGATCCAGTCGCGGATGATGTTGTCGCTGCCGCCGCCGGAGAAGAAATAGCGGTTGGTCGGGCTGAACAGCGAAGTCGGCAGCGCGCGGTCCGAGCCGCAATAGGCGCATTGCTGACCGAACGGCATGTTGTTGCCGGTCAGTGTCTTCCTGCGGTTCGAATACATGCCGCCCGCGGCGACGGTGAAATTGTCGGTGAGCTTCCACTGCGCGTCGGCGCGATATTCGCCGATCTCGTCATCGACATCGGTGCCGCCGCCCCAGATGTAATAATGCGCGGTGAGGCCCTGTGGATTGACGGGCGCGTTGGCATAGTTCGGGCTGCTGAAGCCGTAATCGTAGATCGGGCTGCCCGAGCGCCGGTCGAACCACAGGTCGACATTCTTGCGGCGGACGGTGGTGAACAGGCTGTCGTCCTTGCCGCGGCGGCGCGCGGCGGACTGCGAGGCGTCGAGGCTGATCTTGAAGCGGTCGCTCGGTTCCCATGCGACGTTGAGGCCGTACTGGTCCGTCGTCACGTCGCGCACGTCGTACTGGATGATCTCGTCGGCGAAGCCACCCTGGTAGCGCTGATACACCGCCTCGCCGTTCTGGACGACCTGATCGACCAGGATGCCGCCCGAGAAATCATAGGCGAGACCGGTCTGCTGCTCGGTGAACTTGGCCTTGGAATAGAGGCCGTCGAGCGTGATCGTCAGCGTGTCGGTCGGCTTGGCCTGGATCGAGCCGGTGAAGCCGTAGCGCTTCAGCGTGCGCTCGAAGAAGAAGGGCGACAGGTTCGACGGCATCGAGACGTTGGTGAAGGGCGCGACGTTCGGTCCGATGCGGCCGCCCGGAACGCCGTTCAGATTGTAATAGGAGTCGGTGCTCGAGCGACGGACATGGCCGGCGCCGATCGTGAACTCGTCGTCGCGGACATGCTGATCGGTATAGACCGCGGAAAGCGACACGCCGAAGGTCTTGTCCGCGTTACGCCAGCCCAGCACCGCCGAGACCTCGGGATTGTAGCGGTCGGCGACCTGGGCCCATTGGACGCTTCCCGAGCCGGCCAGTACGAACCGCTGCTTCTGATCGAGCGGGCGCATCGTGCGTACGTCGACCGTCGCGCCGATCGACGCGCCGTTGATGTTCGCCTGGGGCGACTTGTAGACGTCCGCGCCGTTGATCACTTCCGAAGGCAGCACGTCGAACGAGAATTCGCGGCCGTTATTGTCGGTGGCCAGTGTGCGGCCGTTGACCGTCACGGCGTTGAACTTGGGCCCGAAGCCGCGGACTGTGACGTAGCGACCCTCGCCGCGGTTGCGCTCGATGGTGACGCCGGCGATGCGCTGGAGCGATTCGGCGACGTTCTGGTCGGGCAGCTTGCCCAGATCCTGGGCAACGATCGAATCGACCACGCCGATTGCGTTGCGCTTGAGGTCGATCGACGCCTGTTCGCTGGCGCGGATCCCGGTGACGATGATTTCCTGCCCCGAATCTGTGGGTTGCGGCTCCGCCGCCGGGGCTGCGGGGCCAACATTCTGGGCGAGCGCCGCGCCGCTCCAAAGCAGCGCTCCAAACGCGGTCGCCGAGAGCAGCGCAGCGCGCACAGGTCCATTCGCGTAGTTCATGGTGATCCTCTCCCTGCTTTTTCTAATATTGCACACCGGCTGACTGATATGTCAACGGGCCGTCATACATACGTTACAGGAGTGAAGCCACGACCGGTTCGTGCGACCGAGTTCGATCTCGCCGTGCGGTGTGGCGCCGGCAACAAAAGGTTCGACGAGCCGAACCGTGATCGGCGAGGCGACGACGGCGCTGACCGATAAGGGGCTGATCGTTTCAAAGCAGGGGCGCGACATGATTGTCCGCTGTCCGCGATTCCCGCGCACGGGACATGCTCGATCCGATTATCCTCGCGGCGCTGTTGCTGCGCGAGGACGGGCTCGCCTGTCTCGACAACCTGTCTGAAATCCGCTCGCTGCTCGAAGGAGCTTAGGCTCCTGGGTCCGGCGCCGGTCGGTGCGACACTGGCCTTTAGGATTTTTTAGGCCCCCGCCGTCTTCCCGGCGTCGAAGACACGGTGCGACATGCAATTGTCGTCCACCACGTCCCAGTCGATGTCGATCCCCAGCCCCGGCCCTTCGGGCACATGGATGTTGCCGTCGGCATCCATCAGATCGCGCAGGCTCTG
>DASVNU010000050.1:0-2612 GCA_036383655.1 Sphingomonas sp.
CGAGCCGAATGTGCCCGACATGATCGCCGCCGAAAAGCTCGATTGCCCGCGCCGCACGCGCGCTGAAATGCTCGCCGAATTGTTCAACGCCAGCACGATGCCGATCGGCGTCGCCGGCACCAGCGGCAAGTCCACGGTCACAGGCATGATCGGCTGGATCCTCCATGCGCTGCGTCGTGATCCGTCGGTGATGAACGGCGCGGTGATGAAGAATTTCGCCACGCCCAACGCGGCCTTCGCCAGCGCGCTGGTCGGCGGCGGCGACGCCTTCGTCAGCGAGGTCGACGAAAGCGACGGCTCGATCGCGCTGTTCGCGCCGCGCATCGCCGTGCTCAACAACGTCAGCCTCGACCACAAGAGCCTCGACGAACTCAACCAATTGTTCGGCGACTTCATCGCCAAGTCCGAGATCGCGGTGGTCAATCTCGACAATGCGGACGGAGCCCGGCTGGCCGGCACGCTGCCCGCCAATCGCGTGGTCGGTTTCGCGCTCGAGGCCGATGCCGAGATCACCGCGACCGACATTGTCGAAGAACGCTATGGCGCGCATTTCCAGTTGGTCGCGCGCGGGCACGATCCGGTCGCGGTCGAGCTCCAGGTCCCCGGCCGCCACAATATCGCCAACGCCCTCGCCGCGATCGCCGCCTGCCACGCGGCCGGCATCTCGTTCGAGGATGCCGCGGTGGCGATTGGCGGCTTCACCGGCCTCAGGCGTCGCTTCGAGCTGGTCGGCGAAACCAACGGCATCGCCGTGCTCGACGATTTCGGGCATAATCCCGACAAGATCGCCGCAACGCTGACCACGCTCCACGCCTTTCCCGGCCGGCTGATCGTGCTGTTCCAGCCGCATGGTTATGGCCCACTCAAGACGATGCGCCGCGAACTCGTCGCCGCCTTCGCCGAAGGGCTGAAGGAAGACGACGTGCTGATCCTGCCCGATCCGGCCTATTACGGCGGCACCGTCACGCGCGAGGTGACCAGCGCCGACATCGTCGCCGATGTGACGGCGAGCGGCCGCAACGCCAGCCATATCGCCGACCGCACCGAAGCCGCGGAAAGGATCGCCTCGCTCGCCCAGCCGGGCGACCGCGTGGTGGTGATGGGCGCGCGTGACGACACGCTGAGCCTGCTCGCCGGCGATATATTGGCGCGGATCGCGGGCAGCTAGACTTCTAGATCGCCATTCGCATGGCCGCGCGGCGCACCCGCGTCCAAGCGCGGTGGTGCCAGCATCGCCAGCAATGCGACGTAGGCGAGCGCGACGGTCGGGAACATATATCGACTTGGATCGGCGACGCCGAACACGGCGAGCATGGCGAAATTGCCTATCCCGAATCCCGCCGCCAGGATCGCGCCGTATCGGACACTTTTCTGCCGCCGCAGCCAGTTGAACAACAACACCGCGAGGCAGGCGATCAGACCGGCCCATTGCGCCTTCGGGAATTTGAACATCGCGCGTTCCAGCCAGCGCATCGGCGCGATCGCGATCGACGGCCGCCACAGGTCGATTGGTCGGTCGGTGTGGAGCTGGGCCAGGCCCCTCAGCATCTCCGCGCGCGCGGCGGGGATGGTCGCGTCGTTGATCGCCTGGCCGTCAATGCCCCAAGTCGCGTGATCCTGCGAGGTCATCAGATAACCAACATAAGCGAGGCGGTGCTGCGCATAGGCAAGCGGGTGCGCGGCGATCGCGGTTAGCCAGCGGCGTGTCAGAACGCTGTCCAGGCGATCATAAGCGGTCGCATAGCCGCCGCACGGCGCCCATTCCGCGAAACTGTCCCACATATCGGGAACGTAGCAATCGGCAGGACTCTTCAGCGATTGCGTTGGCCAGCCCGGCACCGAGGCAAAGGCGTTCTGCCCGGTCCGGACCGAGATACCGGCAAGGTCAAACAGCACCACCTGCTTGTCCGGATGGAGATCGCGCGCCGAGAAAATTCGCGCATCGACGATGCGGTTGAACGGGATCGCGAGCGCGCCGACCGCGAGGATCGTCGCGACCAGCATCGTATAGTGCCGCGGTGACCGGATCAGGAAGGGCAGGACGAGCGCCGCTGCCACTGCGATCGTCAGGAAATTCGGCGCCTTCGACAGCAGGAACAGCACCGTTACCGTGAACAGCATCGCAATTTCGACGAAGCCGAGCCTCTCCTGCGGCAGCCGGCGCAACAGCTGCACCGCGATCAGCAGCGCCAGCAGCATGGTCGCGTCCTTGCAGATATAGCCGAGGCTTCCCGCCAACGCGATGCGCAGCAGCATTTCACCCGCCAGCGTCGCGCGGCCGCGAAGGGTGTTAGGCAAGCGCGGCAGGAAGCCGGCGAAGATGCCGAACAGCGCCGCCTGCATCGCCAACGCGCCGTTCGGTTGTCCCAGCAACGGCCCCGGCAGATTCCAGAACCAGCCCAGGGTCGGTGAATGCCAATTGTTGTTCATGCCCGGCGTGTCCGCCGCGATCAGCGCAAACAGCGAATCCGAATTCAGCCTGCCGGGATAACTGAGCAGGACGCACAAGATCGCGAAGCCAAGCCCGGCCAGCCAGCTGAAGCGCCAGCGCGGATCGACCGCCTGCGGGAAGGACCATGTGGTCGCGTGGCGAGAGGGCTCCTCCATCGCCC
>DASVNU010000051.1:0-6876 GCA_036383655.1 Sphingomonas sp.
AATTCCGCGGCGATCGTCGCCGACACCAATTGTCGCGCGGCGGGATGATCGTCGAGCCCCTCGAACAGGCGGCCCATCCAGCTCGGCACCGCGGTGCCGCACATCGCCGACATGCGCTGGACGCTGGCGAAATTCATCACCGGCATGATGCCCGGGACGATCTCGGCATCGATTCCCGCCGCCGCCACCGCGTCGCGATAACGGAAGAAGGTCTCCGCTTCGTGGAAGAACTGGGTGATCGCCCGCGTCGCGCCGTTGTCGAGCTTGCGCTTGAGGTTGTCGATGTCGGCGGTCGCATTGGGCGAGTCCGGATGGCATTCTGGATAGGCCGCGACCGAAATCTCGAACGGGTGCAGCTTGCGCAATCCCGCGACGAGATCGGCGGCATTCTCATAGCCGCCGGGATGCGTCGCGTATTTCTCGCCCGCCCGCGGCGGGTCACCGCGCAGCGCGACGATGTGGCGCACGCCGGCATTCCAATAATCGTCGGCGACCTGATCGATCTCTTCCCTGGTCGCCTCGACGCACGTCAGATGCGCGGCCGCGGGGATGTCGGTCTCCTTCGCGATCCGGGCGACCGTCGCATGCGTCCGCTCGCGGGTCGATCCGCCGGCGCCATAGGTCACCGAGACAAAGCGGGGTCCCAGCGGGCTGAGCGTCTGGACCGACTCCCACAACGTCTCTTCCATCTTCTCGGTCTTGGGCGGGAAGAATTCGAAGCTGACCTGGGCGTCGCCCGCGACGTCCGCGAACAACGGGCTCGCCAGCGCCAGCCGCGCCTCCGCCATCTGCTTGACCGAAACCATTACGCTGCCTCCGCTATACGCGCCGGCGCGCCTGCCTTGCGCGCCAGCCACAATTTCACCGTCAGTTCGCCGCCCTCGAGCGTCTCGGTCCGCACCGGCGCGAGCCCCGAATGGTCGAACCAGCCGAGCATCTGTTCGTCGGAAAAGCCGAGCCGCGCATGCGCATCGCGAATCCGCAATTCCTCACGCCCGTGCGGCGCGAAATCGACGATCAGCAACCGCCCGCCCGGCCCCAGCACGCGCGCCGCCTCGGCGATCGCCGCGTCGGGAGTCTGCGCGAAATGGAGAACGTGGTGCAGGATGGCGAGATCCGCCGTCCCGCTGTCGAGCGGCAGCGCGTAGAGATCGGCCTGGCGCAATTCGGTATTGTCGAGCCCGCGTTCGGTCAGCTTGGCGCGCGCCAGCCGGAGCATTTCGGAGCTGCGGTCGATGCCGAGCGCATGATCGGCCTGGCCCGCGAACAATTCGAGCATCCGACCGGTACCGGTGCCGATATCGATCAGCCGCTCGACCCGCGTATCGCCGAGCACCGCGGCCATCGCGGCCTCGACTTGTTCCTCGGCGACGTGGAGCGAGCGGATCGCGTCCCATTCGCCGGCATTGCTCTCGAACCAGCCTGCCGCATGCGCCGCGCGATCGGCGCGCACCGCCGCCAGCCGTGCCGCATCGGCCTCGGCGCGGGCATGCGCGCGGTCGCCTTCCCAAGCGTCGAGCGCGATGCACAATGGCGCGGCGACGTCGCGCGAGCCCATCGCGACGAACACCCAGCTGCCTTCCTTGCGGCGCTCGACGATACCCGCATCGGACAATATCTTGACGTGCCGGCTGACGCGCGGCTGGCTTTGCCCCAGCACTTGCGCGAGTTCGCCGACCGACAATTCCATCGAGCGCACCAAGGCGACGATCCGCAGCCGCGTCGAATCGGCAAGCGCGCGGAAGATGTCGAGGGCGTTCGGCATGGCAAATAGAGATATAAAGATATCTTTATATGCCGTCAACGCGTTGCACGCGGAACAGGGCGGCGGTAGCGGTGTTGACGACCCTCTTAGCCAGGAGATTTCCCAAATGACCAAGGCTCCCAGGACGCTGGCCGTGTCGCTCGCGATCGTCGTAACGCTCGGCATCGCCGCGTGCAGCCAGAAGGCGCAGAACGAAGCGGCGGAAGCCGCCAACACGATGGCGGGTGACGCCAACGCGACGATGGCGCGCGCGGTCAACACCACCGACGCGGCGGTCGATTCCGCGCTCGGCGCCGCCGAGAACAAGATGGATGCCACGTCGCACAAGCTCGACAAGGCGACCCGCGACGCGAAGAAGGATGCCGGCGCCGCGCTGAAGGACGCCGGCAACGAGATCGAGGATTGATGCGCGCTCGACTCGCTTTCGCCGGCCTCGCTTTGGTGGTGGGGCTGGCGGCGTGTTCGAGCCGCGACGATACCGGCGGCGTGTCGGCCGATGATCAGCGCGCGTTGAACGACGCCGCGGCGATGCTCGACGCCAACAATGCCGTGCCCGCCGAGCCTTCCAACCAGACGCCGTCCGACCAGGGAAACGCGCAATGACCGATCTTCGCCGTCTCGGCGCCAGCAGCCTGCACACCCCGAAGCTCTGCCTCGGCGGCAATGTGTTTGGCTGGACGGCGGACAAGGCGACCAGCTTCGCCGTGCTCGACGCATTCGTCGATGCCGGCGGCACCCTGGTCGATACCGCCGACGTCTATTCGGCCTGGGTGCCGGGGCACAAAGGCGGCGAATCGGAAAGCGTGATCGGCGAGTGGATCAAGTCGAGCGGCAAGAAGATCGGCGTCGCCACCAAGGTCGGCATGCTGCCGAGCGCGGCGGGCGAGAAGCTCGCTCCCGCACGGATTGCCGAGGCGTGCGACGCGTCGCTGCAGCGGCTCGGAATCGATCAGATCGCGCTCTATTATGCGCACCAGGACGACGAGGCGACACCGCAGGACGTCTATATGGAAGCGTTCGCCAAGCTGGTCGCGGCGGGCAAGGTCGCGGTGCTCGGTGCGTCCAACTTCCATGCCGCGCGATTGAAGTCGGCCAACGACACCGCGCGCGCTGCGGGCCTGCCGCATTTCCAGGCGCTACAACCCGAATATAATCTCGTCAGCCGTCACAAGTTCGAAGGCGAGCTGCAGGATTATTGCGTCGAATATAATATCGGCGTGCTGCCTTATTACGGGCTCGCCTCTGGCTTCCTGACCGGCAAATACCGCTCGGCCGACGATTACGGCAAGAGCGTGCGCGGCAGCCGAATGGCTGCTTATCTCGACGGTAAGGGCTCCGCGGTCCTCAAGGCGATGGATGAGGTGGCCGGGGAAACCGGCGCCACGCTGGCGCAGATCGCGCTCGCCTGGCTCGCCGCGCAACCCGGCGTCACCGCGCCGATCGCGAGCGCGACCAGCGTCGCCCAGCTGCAGGAATTGCTCCCGGCGATGGACCTGACGCTCAGCGCCGAGCAACTCGACAAGCTCGACGCCGCCGGCGCTTAACTCCTGAAAACGAAGGCGAGCATGCACCTCGACCTGATCCAGTCGCTGTCGATCGCCGGCGACTCCGCGAAGGCCAATGACGATCGCACCGGCGCGGGCCATGCCCATGCCTGGGTGATCGACGGCGCGACCGATCTCGGCGAACCGGGCCTGCTCGGCAATCGCGGCGGCGCGGCGTGGATCGCGGCCGAAGCCGACCGCGCCTTCGCCGCCGCCGATGGCGGATCGATCGAGCAACTATGCCGGATCGTGTTCGAACAGGTCGCCGCTCGCTTCGCCGAAGCACGCCAGCGCGAGCCGGAACTGTGGGAAATTCCCTCCGCGTCGTTCCTCGCGGTCGCGGTCGCCGACAATGTGATCGATTGCGCCTGGCTCGGCGATTGCGCGGCGCTGCTGATCCGCGATGGCCAGGCGACGCGGATCGGGCCGCAGCGCGACATCCGCGACGACGAAACCGATCTCGCGCGGAGCGTGGCGCATCACGGACTGGGATCGGCCAAACGCGCGGCACCGGTGCTCGATGTTCTCCGCACGGCGCGGAGCCGGCCGGACCGAAGGGTGCTGGGAATCGATCCGGCAGGCGCCGAGCAGATCTATTATTCGAGCCAGCCCTGCGTCGCCGGCGACGAATTGCTGCTGATGAGCGACGGCTTCGTCGCGATCACCGACCTTTATCGCCTGATCGATCAGGACGCGTTTCCCGGTCTGCTGGCGGAAGGCGGACTAGCAGAGATCGCCGCGCAGCTGCGTACCGCCGAGGCGGACGACGCCGAATGCGCGCGCTGGCCACGCTTCAAGCAGGGCGACGACGCTACCGCGATCTGGCTGCGTATCTCGGCCTGAACGCCGACCGAACTTCCCAATGCGCGTAAGCCGGCTCTTGTCCCGTCTCTGGCCTGCTCCATAACCGCCTAAAGGACTGGCTCATCGGCCTTGACCCCCTCCCCGGCGAAAGCCGGGGCCCAGGTTCGGCAAACAAAAGGTGGCATCCGCCATCGAGACGACGTCGCGACTGGGCCCCGGCCTTCGCCGGGGAGGGATTTGGGGCGCAGCGCGGGTCAGGTTCCGAGACCCCGCACGCCAGAGGCGGGTACGACAGGAGATGTAATGCCCAACCGCGACCCGCTCGCCGCGCCGCATGCGCCGTTCTGGCCATCGGGGCCCAAGCCGCCGGCGGGCGCGCCCAATATCGTCGTCATCCTGTTCGACGATGTCGGCCTGTCCGATTTCGGCTGTTACGGCTCGCCGATCGCGACGCCCGCGATCGATGCCATCGCCGCGCGTGGCCTGCGTTATTCGAGTTTCCACACGACGGCGATGTGCTCGACGACGCGTGCCGCCTTGATGACGGGGCGCAACCACCATTCGGTCGGTATGGGTTGCCTGGCCAATTTCGACAGCGGCTATCCCGGCTATCGCGGCAAGATCGCGCGTGAAGCAGGTACCCTGCCCGAGATGCTGCGGCCGCACGGCTATAACAGCTATATGGTCGGCAAATGGCACGTGACACCGCTCGACGAGACCGGCCCGACCGGGCCGCATGACGGTTGGCCGTTGGGCCGCGGGTTCGATCATTATTACGGCTTCATGGACGCCGAGACCGACCAATATGCGCCGGAACTGGTGCGCGACAACACACCGGTTCGGGCACCGGGCACGTATGAGAGCGGCTATCACCTGACCGAGGATCTGACCGACGAGGCGATCCGCTACGTTGCCGATCATGTCGCCGCGCGCCCGGACAAGCCGTTCCTGCTCTGGCTGGCTTACGGCGCCTGCCATGCCCCTCACCAGGCGCCGCGCGACCTGATCCTGAAGTATGACGACATGTTCCGCGACGGCTGGGACGCCGAGCGCGAACGGCGGCTGGCACGGATGATCGAAATGGGGCTGGTACCGCCGGAAACGACGCTGCCGCCGCGCAATGATTTCGTGCAACCTTGGGATAGCCTCGATCCAGACGCGCAGCGGCTCTTCACGCGATTGCAGGGCGCTTACGCCGCGATGCTCGACCACGCCGACCGCAACATCGCGCGGCTGACCCAATTTCTCGACACCGCCGGGCTGACCGACGACACATTGATCCTCGTCCTGTCGGACAATGGCGCCAGCCAGGAAGGGCTGGGCTATGGCTTCGTCAACGCGATGGGACCGTACAATATGCGGCCCGAGACGATCGAGGAGAAGGTCGCGCGGATCGACGATATCGGCGGACCCGACACGCATTCCAACTTCCCGCTCGGCTGGGCGATGGCGTCGAACACGCCGCTCCGGCGCTACAAGCAGAACACGCATGGCGGCGGCATCCGCGATCCGCTGGTGGTGAGCTGGCCCAACCGTCTGCCCGCGCGCGGCGAGGTGCGGCACCAATTCGCGCACGCGGTCGACTTGGTCCCTACCCTGCTCGAGCTGATCGGAATAGACGCGCCGGCCAGCGTCGCGGGCGTCGAGCAGATACCGCTGGAGGGCATCAGCTTCGCCGCCTCGCTGACCGATGCGACCGCGCCCGAACGCGACACGCCGCAATATTTCGAGATGTTCGGCCATCGCGGGATCATCCATCGCGGGTGGAAAGCCGTCGCGTTCCACCCGCCGGGCACGCCATACGCCGCCGACAAATGGGAATTGTTCGACCTGTCGACCGACGTCGCCGAGACGCACGATCTTTCGGCCGACCATCCCGACAAGCTCGCCGAGCTGATCGACCTGTGGTGGCAACAGGCCGAGGCGCATCAGGTATTGCCGCTGGACGATCGCTTCGGCCCGCGCTTCGCCGAGAATGCGACGCGACGGCTGGGCGATCGCCGCGTCTTCACCTTCCACAAGGGCATGGGGCACATCCCGACCGACATCGCTCCCGATCTGCGCGCACGGTCGTACCGGATCGAGGCGCAGGCGACAGTGGCGGCGGGCGACGAAGGCGTGATGATCGCGCATGGCGACGCGACGTGCGGCTACAGTCTATACCTCAAGGACGGCCACCTGCACTTCGACGTCAATGTCGGCGAGCACCAGATCGTCTCGTCCGAAGCACCAGTCCCGCCCGGCGAGCACGTCCTGTCGGTCCACGTCGCGCATGGCGCGCCCGTACAGGCCGAATTGCGCTGCGACGGCGCCGCGATCGGCAGCGGCACGATCCGCTTCGGCTTCGTCAACTTCATCAGCTGGTCGGGACTCGACATCGGCCACGACCGGTCGAGCCCGGTGTCGGCCTATTCAGCGCCCTTCGCCTTCACCGGCGAGCTGGCGAAGGTGGTTGTCACGATCGAGGACGAGCAAGGCGATGCCGAGGGAGCCGCGCAGGCGGTACTGGCTAGGGAGTGATCGGGCACGAATCTCCCTCTCCCCCTGTGGGAGAGGGAGGGAGCCGACGAAGTCGGCGGAAGGGTGAGGGGGAGTCACGAGCGATACCGCTTGTGACTCCCCCTCACCCTTCCCACTCGCTGACGCTCGCGGGCCCCTTCCCTCTCCCACAAGGGGAGAGGGAACCCGGAATCAGGGCAACAAGTCGACCACCTCGAACCCCTCGCCTTCTTCGCGCAATAGCATCGTGCGGTGGCAATGCTT
>DASVNU010000052.1:0-2770 GCA_036383655.1 Sphingomonas sp.
CGCGACCGGCAGCCCGGATATCGCCGGTGTCACGCCGGCGACGGCGGCCCGGAACCGGCGGATCACGCGATTGTCGTTGCCGTCGCCGCTGGGAAAGACCTGGAGCCGGATGCGTCCGTCGGGAGTCACCCAATCGCGGGCCAGGTCGGCGGGCAGATCAGCGCGGGTCACCGGGGTCGCCTGCAAGGCAAGCCGGACCTGGCCAAGCATCACGCCCAGCGGCCGGGAAACCACCGCATTCATCTCGGCACGTTTCGCGGGCGTCGTTTTGGCCAGGCGATCGAACAGCAGCGCGAGTTTCCCGACCGCGCGCGCGCTTGATTGCTGGCCGTTCCCGGCCACGGCGCGCAACTTGGCCGCGCTTTGCGAAAGCGATGCGACCAGATCGGCGTCGCTCGGTGGCGACGCGACGTCGAGCGGATTGATCGTCACGTCGAGCAGCAACGCCGCGTCCTGGATGAGCGCGAGTTTCGCCGCCTGATCCTCGGGCACGAAGCTGTCGAGCGAAATCACCCGACCGACTTCGGGCAATCGCGAAAGTTTGCCGGCGATCGCCTGCGCCTCGGCCGGGTTGGCGGCAAGCACGTCGATCGTGTTGGGCGTGCGATCCGGGTCGCGCGTCAAATCGGCCAGCGCGCGCATCGCCGGCGCTTGGGGATCGCGCAGGTGCAGCGGGTTGAAATCGAAGCTGACCCAGGGAAGGACCGCGATGCTGGCGACGAGCGCGACCGCGAACGCCCACAGCACGGCGGCGCGCTTGCGTTCGAGCAGTCGGTCGACCGGCGCGAGCGCCGCGAAGCCGACATCGCCGCTCGGCTGTCCAGGGCGGAAGAGCATCACCAGCGCGGGCAACAATGTAACGCTCAGTGCCAGCGCGACGATCATGCCGAGCCCGGCGATCACGCCCAGTTCGGCGATGCCGACATAAGCGGTCGGCAGGAACGCGCCGAAACCGAGGAAGATGGCGCCCGCCGCCAGCGTGAGCGGCGCACCGAGCGCGCTCGCGGCCTGGTTAAGCGCCACATCGGCCGCGGCGCCCGTCGCGCGTTCGGCATTGTAGCGGACGCAGATCTGGATGCCGAAATCCACGCCCAGGCCAACGAACAGCGGAATGAAGGCGACCGAGATCAGGTTGAAGCGGCCGACCGCGAGCAGCCCGATCGCCATGGTGACGACCAGGCCGAGCACGATCGTCGCCAGGATCGCGGCGACCAGACGCACCGATCGCGTCGCGAGCCATAAGGTCAAGACCATCGCGACGAGCATGACCAGCCCGACCAGGCCGATATTCTCCTGAAGCGTGCCGAACTCCTCGTCGGCCAGCGGCACCTCGCCGGTGAGCTGCACATGCACACCATGCGCGGCGTCGAGCCCGAGCGCGGCGGCGGCATAGTGAACCGCATCGCTCGCCGCTTCGCCCGACATCAGCGCGCTATGGTCGAGCACCGGCTGGGCAAGGATCAGTCGGCGTTTGGGGGGCGCCAGCGCGCCCTTTCCGCTCGCGAACAGCGCCTGCCACGAGAAAGGCTTGGGCTTGCCCGCCAGTACGCCGTCGGCCGCGTCGCTCAGCGCGCGAACCGGCTTGTCGATCCGGTCGAGCGAGACCTGGCCCGCCTGGACGCCATCGGCGATGGTCGACAGGGCGCCGCTCACGCCGCGCAGGCTGGGATCGGCGGCAAGCGGCCCGAGCAGCGGCTGCGCCTCGACGAGCGCAGCGGTCGTGTCGCGCACGTCCTGTTCGGAGCCGAACAACAGGCCTTCGCGGCCCAGGAAATCGCCGCCATCGGGCCGGGTGACCAGACGGAAATGCGCCTTGTCGGACGCCAGCCGGTCGGCGAGCCGCGCCGCGCCATCCTCGGCCAGTTCGGGAGTCTCGCCGTCCACCATCACCAGCATCACGTCGCGCAATTGCGGGAAAGCGGTCTCCATCGCCCGTTCGCGCTGACGCCATTCGACCTTGGGAGAGATCAGGTCGGCGGTATCGGTGGTCATCGCGAAGCGATCGACCGTGATCAGCAATGCGAAAGCGGCGAGGACCAGTGCAACGGCAAGCGTCAGCCACGGACGACGCACGCTCGCCGCGACGACAGGTGAGACCGGGGAGCGCACGATCAGCGTGCCGACGGGCCCTGCGCACCCAGGAAATAGCGCAGGTTCAACCGGATCGAGCGGGCATTGCCATCAAACTCGAACGCCGCCTCGGCGAATTTGGGCGGCCCGAGGCGGATCTTGGCGTCGTTCGAGAAGCCGACGCCTTCCTTCGGGATCCCGAACAAGGCCCGATCGACCTCACCATTGCTGTTCTCGTCGAGAAAGGCCTGCACCGCGTAGCGCCCCGCCGGCAGGTTGGTGACCGTCACGCGCGTGTCGCCCAGCCTGGCCCGCGCATTCCCCGTCCAGGGGCAATTATCCTTGAGGAATAGCGCCTCGGGACAGACGTCGACATGGACATTGCCCTTGGCGATGCGGACATTGCAGACATCGATCGTCAGGACGCCATGCGGGGACGCCACTGCCCCCGGCAAGAGCAACAGCGCGGGCAAAGCCGGCAATAATCGCCTCATATGCACTGCAGCCCATCGACGACATCCGCCTCGTTATAGCGCAATGCCTTGAGCACGGTGTCGATGATGTGATCGGCGTCGAGCCCGGCTTCGGCATATTGGACCTCGGGCTTGTCCTGGTCCTGGAAGATGTCGGGCAGCCGCATCGTGCGGAGCTTGAGCCCGCCATCGATCAGCCCGGTATCGCTCGCCATCGTCAGCACGTG
>DASVNU010000053.1:0-2410 GCA_036383655.1 Sphingomonas sp.
CCCTCGGCCTCGAGCACGCGCTGGATCACGAACATCACGTCGGGGCGGCCGGCATCATATTCGTCGAAGACGAGCGCGGTCGGCGTCTGCAGCGCCCAGGGAAGCAGGCCCTCGCGGAACTCGGTGACCTGCTGGCCGTCCTTGAGCACGATCGCGTCGCGGCCGATCAGGTCGATGCGGCTGATATGCGCGTCGAGGTTGATACGGATGCACGGCCAGTTGAGGCGCGCCGCGACCTGTTCGATATGCGTCGACTTGCCGGTGCCATGATAGCCCTGGACCATCACGCGGCGATTGTGCGCGAAGCCCGCCAGGATCGCCAGCGTGGTGTCGGCATCGAACACATAAGCGGGATCGAGATCCGGCACGCGCTCATCGGCCTCGCTGAACGCGGGCACTTCCATGTCGCTGTCGATACCGAACAGGTCGCGCACCTTCCTGATCTGGTCGGGCGCGTCGAGCAGCGTGGTCTGGCGGCTGTCGGGCTGGATGTTGGGGATATCGGTCATCAGCTATTCCTTCGCGGCGCCCTCCCTAGACGCGGCCATACGGCGAAGTCGAGACGTGATTGCGGACCCGAAGTTCGAAAATCCGTCGCCGTGAAGCGGGAGCGCTGGTCTTTATTCGAGGAAATCAGCGAGATTGGCGAGGGTAGAAGCAAGCCCCTGCGCATGATCTTCGGCGGAAATGCCCGACGGAACATCGGACGCGGTGATCGTCACTTCGGTTCCTTGAGGCACCGCTCTCAACGACCAGGTCATCGTCATCGTGCCGGCATAAGCAGGGTCGTCCGACTCGAAATCGGCGGTCTGGACGATGCGTTCGCCGGGGATCAGCTCGACCAGCCGTCCCTCCACTATATCGGCGTCGGCCGAGCTCTTGCCGGCGGTAGTGTGTGCGCCGGTGAAGGTCAGCGTCAGACGATAGCGCCCGCCGGCCCACGGCTCGAACCGCTCGAATTTCCCCGTCATGCCCGTCGGCGGCAACCAGCGTGCCTGCGCGTCGGGATCGATGAACGCGGCATAGATCGCCTGCGGGCTGGCACGGATGATCCGGCTGCCGATATCGGTCCGTCCTGCCACGGTCACTCTTCGGTCCATTTGGGCGGTAGCGGGAACAAGGTCACGAACTTTTCGGCCAGCGCGCGGTCGCCCTCGATAGCGACCAGCCCAAGCCGTTCGCCCTCACCGATCGGCACGCCGCCATAGGTCAGCGCGGCGATTCCGCGCGGGGTCGAGGTAAAAACGAGATCGGCGTCCGCGGGATCCGCGCGAGTCACTTCGAACGTGCCGTGCACGAGCCGGGTCGTGAACATTTCATCGCCCAGTCGGAACCCGATCGTCGCGACCATCCCCGCCGATCGCTCGGCCGACAGCATGGTACGGAACGACAGCATCAGCGACGCCGCCGACAGCGGCAGCGAGGGATCGTGCGCGGGCGAGCGCGTCGCCCAGCGGCCGAGTTCCTGGATCGCGGTCTCGCTCTGATAGCCCCAGCGGGTCAGTTCATAGACCTGGACAGACGCGGGTGGCGGCAGTTTGCGCTTCTTGAGGATGCCGGCAGCCTCCATCCCCTCGAGCCGCTGGGTCAGTACGTTGGCGCTGATCCCGTTGAGCGCGCCCTTGAGCTCGCCGAAGCGGCGGCCGCCGAACATCAGCTCGCGAACGATCAGCAACGACCACCGCTCGCCTACCAGTTCGAGCGCCATCGCGGTGCCACAGGCATCGTCATACCACCGTTTTTCCGCGACTTTTTCCGACTTAGTCATTTTTTCTAACTTCATAGTTGCTTTTTGTAACTTAGTCGCTCATAAAAGTCAAGCCAGCCGATTCGCCAGCCCCCCTTGGCGGTCCCGGCTCTAGGGAGAGACCAAATGACCAAGATGATTTTCGTGAACCTGCCCGTCGCCGATGTCGCCAAGTCGACCGCCTTCTACGAAGCGATCGGGTTCGAGAAGAACCCGCAATTCAGCAACGAACAGGCGTCGTGCATGGTGTGGTCGGACGCGATCTTCGTGATGGTGCTGGACCACGGTTTCTACTCGACCTTCACGACCAAGCAGATCGCCGACACGCACCAGACCAGCGCCGCGCTGATCGCTCTGTCGCGCGACAGCCGTGCCGAAGTCGACGCGATCACCGATGCCGCGATCGCCGCCGGTGGCCGCCAGACGCGCGACACCCAGGACATGGGCCTCATGTACAGCCGCGCGTTCGAGGACCTCGACGGCCATACGTTCGAGCCGATGTACATGGACATGGAAGCGGCCACCGCCGCGATGAGCGATCAGCATGAGGGCGCCACGGCCTGAGCGCCGCGCCCCTCCCCCAAGGAGATTTACGATGCCCGAACGTTTCCGCCCCTGGATTGCCGGCCTGTTCTGGTTCGCCGTGACCGGCATCGTGATCCT
>DASVNU010000054.1:0-21092 GCA_036383655.1 Sphingomonas sp.
ATTGGGTGATCACCGATGGGCGCGGTGCGCGCCATTCGGTCGAGGGCGAAGGCGTGGTCGGCGAGCAGCCGGTGATCGCCCCGGGTGCAAGCTTCGATTACGTCTCGGGTTGCCCGCTGGCGACGCCGACCGGGGCGATGCAGGGCAGCTATCACATGATCGCCGAGGACGGATCGGCGTTCGACGTCGACATCCCCCGCTTCGCGCTGCTCGCGCCGGCGGTGGGCGTATGAAGCGCACCCACCTCCCGCTCAACGGCCTCCGCGTGCTCGACGCCGCGGCCCGGCATCTTTCGTTCACCCGCGCCGCCGACGAGCTCGCGGTGACCCCGGCCGCGGTCGGGCAACAGATTCGCGCGCTGGAAGATACGCTGGGCGTCGTGCTGTTCCGCCGTACCACCAAGGGCCTGGAACTGACGCCCGAAGGCGAGGCGGGTCTCGATGCCTTGCGCCAGGGTTTCCTGCAATTCGAGGAAGCGGTCCGCGCGATGCAGGCCGGCCAATCGTCCAAGTCGCTGACCATCGCCGCCCCGCGCGACGTGCTGCATTGCTGGCTGATGCCGCGGCTGGCCGAGATCAGCGCCGCCGATGGCGAGATGCGCTTCATGCTGATCGCCGCCGACGAGGAACTCGATTTCACCCAGGCCAATCTCGACCTCGCGATCCACTGGGGCGAAGGGCCGGGCGAGCATGAGGGCGAGGCGCTCGAATCCGAAGGCATGATCACCGTGCAGCGCCCGGGCGGCGGCGCCGACACGCGGATTTCCTGGCCGGGCTGCCTCAACGACGATGCGGTGTCGCTGGTGCGCGTCGCCGATGCCGGGCTGGCGATCGACGCCGCGGCTGAAGGATTGGGCCGCGCGACAGTCCCGGAATTGCTCGCGCGCCGCGATATCGCCGCCGGCAGGATCGTCGCGATCGGCGAGGCCAAGCCCTATCGCCTGGGCTATTGGCTCGTCGCCCCCTTGCCGCAATGGCGCCAGAAGAAGGTCAAGGCGCTGGTGGAGGCACTGGGCGCGTGACGCTCCCGGTGATGGTGACCGAGCGGCTGGTGCTGCGTGCGTTGCGCATCGAGGATGCCGAGGCGCTCCACCCGATGTATTCGGACGCCGACGCCAACACTTATGGCTCGCACCCGGCGACCACGACCTTGGAGGAGAGCCGCGTGCGGCTCGAAAAGGCCATCGCCGATCCGACCTGGCGCGCCTGGGCAGTCACGCTGAAGGGCGACGACACCGCGATCGGCACCGTCGCCTGCTACGAAAAGCGCCAGGGCAAAGTGACCGAGATCGGCTATATCCTGAAACGCGCCTTTTGGGGCCGCGGCATCGTCACCGAAGCGGTGGCGGCGATGATCGATTTGTTGTTCGCGGAAGGGCAGCGGCGCGTGTTCGCCGATACCGATCCGGACAACAAGGCATCGACGGCGGTGCTCGAACGGCTCGGCTTCACGCTCGAGGCGCGGCTGCGCGCCGAATGGGAAACGCATATCGGCGTGCGCGACAGCCTGATCTGGGGATTGCTGGAGGACGAATGGAAGGCCGCCCGCCCCCGAACCTGAAGGATCCGGTCGAGCTGGCCGCCTATCGGCGCGAATTGCGCGGGGTGGCGAGCGGCGTGCGCTGGGGCGGGATCGGGATCACGCTGATCGGCGCAATGGTCGCCGCGCTGCGGGCCTGGGCCTGGCCGGCCATTCCGGTGCTGATCCCGCTGATCGTCGTCGTCTGGGGCATGTTGCTGATGCTCACCGCGATCGCGCTGCGCACGGCGTATCACGCGCGACGGATGCGCGGCGGGTAGCCCGTCACCTTCATGAAGGAGCGACACCCTATCAGCGAGCGGCCGCCAGCCGCCGCCGATCGTAAAACACCAGGCCATTGGGAAGGCGACTACATGCTGTTCAAGCTGTACGGCCACAACATCCTCGTCGCCCACGAACGCACCAGCCGCCTCGTCCTGCTCGCCAAACCGCGCACCCGGCGCGCCGACACGGCCACGCTCTTGGCGCTCGAACGAATATAGGCCCGCTGGCGCGGCGTCGTGGTTGCGTTCCGGTGCAAGGCGATCAGCATATCTCGCGACTTCTCAGCCACTCAATGCCTCTTCTTACACCAGCCCCATCCAACCAATCTCCCGAAACTCTACACGTTCGCGGGGATGACGAATAAGGTGGTCGAGCTGACTAGGCCTCTTCCGGCAGCCGTACGATGGCGGCCAGGATCGCGTTGAGCACCGGCATGCCGGCATCGGTGGCGCAAAGCCGCGCGCCTTCGTGTTTGAGCAAGCCCTGCGCTGACAGGCGATCGATCGCCTGACGGTCGGCGAGGTCGTCGATCGCCCGCTCGCCGAGCGTCGAAATCCGATCGAGGTCGATCCCCTCGGCCAGCCGCAATCCCATCAGCATCGCTTCGACCGCGCGTTCGCGCGGCGTGAGCGCGTCTTCCTGCTCGATGCCGTGACCGTTGCGCGCAATCGCCTCGATCCAATTCTCCGGCTTGCGGCGCCGCTGCGTCGCTACGCCGGTGCGTCGGCCGTGGGCGCCGGGGCCGATCCCGGCATAATCCTGATACCGCCAATAGGTCAGGTTGTGGCGGCTCTCCGCGCCGGGCCGGGCGTGATTGGAAATCTCGTAAGCGGGCATTCCGGCGCTCGCGGTCAGCGCGCGGGTCAGTTCGAACAGGTCGGCGCCGCGATCTTCGTCAGGCAGCACCAGCCGCCCGGCCAGCGCCTCGGTCTGGAAGCGCGTGCCTGGTTCGATCGTCAGCTGGTAGAGCGACAGATGTTCGGTGCCGAACGACAGCGCGCGGGCGAGTTCGGCATGCCAATCGGCCAGTCGCTGGTCGGGCCGGGCGTAAATCAGGTCGAAGCTGACGCGATCGAACACGGCCTGCGCAGTGTCGAGCGCGGCCAGCCCTTCGGCTACGTCATGCGCGCGACCGAGGAAGGCGAGCGTCTGATTGTCGAGCGCCTGCAACCCCAGGCTGACGCGGTTGACCCCCGCGGCGGCGAGGTCGGCGAAACGCGCGGCCTCGACCGACGACGGATTGGCCTCGAGCGTAATCTCGATGCCCGGCTCGAACCCCCAGGCACGCTCGGCGGCGTCGAGTATCGCCGCAACCGTCGCCGGCGGCATCAGCGACGGCGTGCCGCCACCAAAGAAGATCGACCCCAGCCGCCGCCCGGGCAACACCGAGGCCTCATGCGTCAGGTCGGCGAGCAGCGCATCGCGCCACGCCGCCTGGTCGACGCTGTCGCGGACATGGCTGTTGAAGTCGCAATAGGGACATTTCGACACGCAGAACGGCCAATGGACGTATAAGGCGAGGGGGTCGGTCATCTGACCCGTGCATATGGAGACGCGCGCATGATCAGGAAAGCGGTGATCGCGGCACTGGCGGTGACACTGACCGCGTGCGGCGCGCCAAGCGGCGCCGAACGCGTGGTTGAGCCGCGCAACGGCACCGCACCCGCGCAACGCGGCGGCGCCTTGCTGCGCCAGGTCATGCTGGCCAGGCACAACGACACGCGTCGCGCGGTCGGCGTCCCGCCGCTCGTGTGGGACGATGGCCTCGCCGCGCATGCGCTCGACTATGCCCGCGAGCTTGCCCGCACGCGCCGCTTCCAGCACGCGCCGCAACCAATGGGCCCGGGGCGTGAGGGCGAGAACCTGTTCACCGGTACTCGCGACGCTTATTCCTTTGCCGAGATGATCCAATATTGGATCGACGAGCGGAAATGGTTCGTGAACGGCCCCGCGCCCGATTTCAGCACCACCGGCAATGGCGAGGCGGTGGCGCATTACACCCAGATCATCTGGCGCACGACGACGCGCGTCGGCTGCGCCGTCGCCAGCAACGACCGCGACGATTATCTGGTCTGTCGTTACGCCCCGCCGGGCAACGTGATAGGGTTGCGAGCGCTTTAAGCTTTCGCGCCGAGCCTTCGTTAACGCCGCGCGCGAGATACGGGCGGGCATGATCCGCTATCGTTTCCTCGCCGCGATCATGCCGTTGTCGCTGGGAGCGCGCGCTGAGTCTGGTTCCGCGCGGCTGCTGGAATGTAACGTTATAACGGATCAAATTGTTGTTGCCCGGCATTCCGCTCGCGCTATCCTGATCGCCTGACAAAGCGGGGAGAATGGCATGTTGGCGGCTTTGGCATTGTTGGCGGCAAGCGCCGCCCCGGCAGCTTGCGTACCGGTTGAAGGCGCGGCGATGCTCTGGGCCAGGCCCGAAACACGCTGGATCATCGTCGGCGAGCTGCATGGCACCAACGAGACGCCCGACGCCTTCACCAATCTGGTATGCCTGGCAGCAGAATCTCGCGGCGCGGTGACGGTCGCGATCGAATACCCCATCGACATGCAGTCCGTTCTCGACGCTTGGCTGGACTCTGATGGCGGTGAGGCGGCCAGAGCGGCGTTGCTGGCCGGGCCGTTCTGGCGCAGCCCGCAACAGGATGGCCGCACCAGCATTGCTTTCCTGCATATGCTCGATCGGCTGAGGCTGATGCATCGCGCCGGAACGGTGCGATCAGTGCGCGGGTTCGACATGCCGAGTGACGGCTCGGACGAGCGCGATCGCAACGCGGCGATGGCGGACCGGCTCACGAAAATCGCCGACACCGCGCCGGGGCTGACTATGGTTCTGGTTGGGGATTACCATGCGATCGTGCGTGAATTGCCATCGCCACGTGGACCGGTGCGGCCCGCGGCGTTTCTGTTGCCTGCGGGCAAGAGAATCTCGGTGGACGTCGTTGGTGCGGGCGGATCGATGTGGAATTGCCAGATGCAGGGCTGCCATCGGTACGATTTTGCCCCCCGGCCGGCCGGTCCGGCGCGGATAGAGCCCGATCGCGATCCCGATCACCGTTATGATGCGATCTACACGCTCGGTAAGCCGACCACCGCCGCAGAACCTGCTGTTCCCGGCATCGCTGATACCAGTCCGCTCGATCCTGCGATGATCAAGCCTTGACCGGCGAACGCGGTCAGAGAACCGCGTCGACTAATTGCCTGAATGCCGCCGCCCGGTGCGTCAGCGGCGTCTTTTCGTCATGCACCATCTCGCCGAACGTGCGGTCGTGGCCATCGGGGACGAACATCGGGTCGTAGCCGAAGCCGTGCTCACCGCGCGGCGGCCACACCAGCTTGCCGTCGACGCGCCCTTCGAACCATTCGACATGACCATCGGGCCAGGCCAGCGCCAGCGCGCAGACGAAATGCGCGTCGCGGTCGACCTCGGGTCCGGCGGCGGCGAGCTTGTCCTCGACCAGCCGCATCGCCAGCCCGAAATCCTTGGTCGGCCCCGCCCAGCGCGCCGAGAAGATGCCGGGATCGCCCTTCAGCGCCTCGACGCACAGCCCGCTGTCGTCGGCCAGCGCGGGCAAGCCCGACAGATCGGCCGCCTGCAGCGCCTTCAGTTCGGCGTTGGCGACGAAGGTCGTGCCGGTTTCCTCGGGTTCGGGCAGATCGAGCGATTTCGCCGAGACGGGCTGGATGCCGTAAGGGCCCAGCAGCGCTTCGATTTCGCGCACCTTGCCCTCGTTATGGCTGGCGATGACCAGCTTGCCCGGCGCGAGCTTGCGGATCGCCTGGGGGACATCGCCGCCAATTCCCTCGTCGGGTCCGTTCATGCCGAGCCAACCGCCTTTGCCTGCGCCGCGAAAATCTCGTTGCAGCCGATCCGCGCGAGCCGAAGCAGCCTCAACAATGCTTCCTCGTCATAGGTTGCATGTTCGGCGGTCGCCTGCGCCTCGGCGATATGGCCGTTTTCGAGCAGGACGAAATTGGCGTCGGCGTCCGCATTCGAATCCTCGTCATAATCGAGGTCGAGTACCGGCGTGCCCTTGAAGATGCCGCAGCTGACCGCGGCGACCTTCTGCGTCAGCGGATCGCTGGCCAGCTTGCCGTCGCGCATCAGCCCGTTGATCGCCAGCCGGAGCGCGACCCAGGCGCCCGAGATCGACGCGGTACGCGTGCCGCCATCGGCCTGGATGACGTCGCAATCGAGCGTGATCTGATGCTCGCCGAGCACGCTGAGGTCGGTGACCGCGCGCAAGCTGCGCCCGATCAGCCGCTGGATCTCCTGGGTGCGGCCCGATTGCTTGCCGCGCGCCGCCTCGCGCGCGCCGCGGGTGTGCGTCGCGCGGGGCAGCATGCCATATTCGGCGGTGACCCAGCCCGACCCCTTGCCGCGCAGCCAGGGCGGCACGCGATCCTCGACCGAGGCGGTGACCAGCACCTTGGTGTCGCCGAACCCGACCAGCACCGACCCTTCGGCATGCTTGGTGAAATGGGGCTCGATGGTGATCGCGCGCATCTGATCGGGGGCGCGGCCGCTGGGGCGCATGAAAGTCTCCTGATAAAGGTCGCGACGGCCCTAGGGCCTCAAACCACAGGCGGCAATCACCTCGATGACGAACGACGCACGGCGAGGTGGGATTGAGCAGCGCGGCCACGCCGCCTAGATCAGGACGATGTCCGCCCCAGCCGTCACCGAATTATCCGATCGCGCGCGCGACATCTTTCGCGCGGTGGTGGAGGGTTATCTCGATACCGGCCAGCCGGTCGGGTCGCGCACGCTGGCCGGCGCCGGCGCGTTCAGCCTGTCGCCCGCGTCGATCCGCAACGTGATGGCCGAACTCGAAGCGCTAGGGTTGCTCAGCCATCCGCATACCAGCGCGGGGCGGATGCCGACCGATACGGGTCTGCGCCTGTTCGTCGACGGGATGATGCGCGTCGCCGAGCCGAGCATGGAAGAGCGTGCGGCGATAGAAGGGCGTGCACTGCGCGTCGGCCCGGTCGAGGACGCGCTGGCGGCGACCACCGCGGCGCTCTCCGGTCTGTCGGCTTGTGCGGGGCTGGTGCTGGTGCCGAAGAGCGAATTGGTGCTGCGCCAGATCAGCTTCGTGCCGCTGGCGCCGGATCGCGCGCTCGCGGTGATCGTCGGCGACGACGGCCAGGTCGAAAACCGCGTCGTCGATCTCGCGCCCGGCACCAGTCAGGCGGCGTTGGTCGAGGCGGGCAATTACATGTCGGCGACGCTCGCCGGGCTGACCTTGGCGGAGGCGCGCGTCCGGCTCGACCGCCAGCTCGCCGCCGATCGCGTCGCGCTCGATCAGGCTGCTGCTGCCCTGGTCGAACAGGGGATCGCGGTGTGGAGCGAGGATTCGGATCGCCGCCCGGTGCTGATCGTGCGCGGGCAGGGGCGGCTGATCGATGCCGCCGCTGCCGAGGACCTCGAGCGCATCCGCGACTTGCTCGACGACCTCGAGGGCAAACAGGAAATCGCCGGCTTGCTCGACAGCGCGCGCACCGCCGAATCGACCCGCATCTTCATCGGGGCGGAGAATAAATTGTTCGCGCTGTCGGGCTCGTCGGTGATCGCGCGGCCGTTCCGCGGGATCGACGGACGCGTGGTCGGCGTGGTGGGGGTTATCGGGCCGACCCGGTTGAACTATGCGCGAGTCGTGCCCATGGTGGATTTCACCGCCGCAACCCTCTCCCGCCTGATCGGTTGAGAGCAACTATATTTCCGGGACAAGACGAAGAGAATGATGACCGAAGACGACAAGATCGACACCGCGACCGCCAATGGCGAAGACCTGCGCGCCGAAACCGCGGAAGCCGCACCCGAACTGGCCGAGCATGACCGCGTCGCCCAACTCGAAGCCGAACTCGCCGAGGCCAAGGCCGCGGTGATGTACGCGCATGCCGAAGCGCAGAACGTCCGCCGCCGCGCCGAAAAGGAAGCCGCCGACACGCGGTCCTATGCCGTGACCAGTTTCGCGCGCGAGATATTGTCGGTCGCCGACAATCTGGCGCGCGGCCTGTCGGCGATCCCCGCCGATCTGCGCGACGACGAGCGGCTGAAGGGCCTGGTTGCCGGGCTCGAGGCGACGCAGCGCGAGCTCGACGGCGTGTTCCAGCGCAACGGCATTACCAGGATCGCCGCGATGGGCATGCCGCTCGATCCCAACCAGCACCAGGCGATGCTCGAAATCCCGTCGGACGAGGAGCCTGGGACGGTCGTCCAGGAAATGCAGGCCGGCTACATGCTCCGTGATCGCTTGCTGCGCCCGTCGCTGGTCGGCGTGGCGAGGAAGCCGGATTGAGGCAGGTCTGAAAATCCTCCCCGTAAACGGGGAGGATTTTAATTTGCGCCACTCCCGCCGCACCCCCTCCCGCTATGCGGAAGGGGTTGTTATGGCTCGGCAATGAACTCCAACCTCACCGCCGAGCGGCCGACCTTCGTCACCCATCTCGAATGTTCGCTGACCGGCGAGCAGTATGAGGCGGATCAGCTGCACGGCCTGTCGCGTGCCGGACGGCCGTTGCTGGTGCGCTACGATCTCGGCGCGGTGCGCGGGTTCGTGCCGCGCGCGATGGTCGAGGCGCGACCGACCGACCTGTGGCGCTGGCGCGAATTGCTGCCGGTGCGGCGCACCGAAAATGTGGTCAGCCTGGGTGAGATCGAAACGCCGCTGGTGCCGATCGCCAAATCGGGCGGCCCGAACGTGCTGGTCAAGGACGAAGGCCGCTTGCCGACCGGATCGTTCAAGGCGCGCGGGCTGGTCATGGCGGTGGCGATGGCCAAGGAACTCGGCGTCACCAGGATCGCGATGCCGACCAACGGCAATGCCGGCGCCGCGCTGGCGGCCTATGCCAGCCGGGTCGGCATCGAGACAATCGTGCTGTGCCCCGACGACACGCCCGAGATCAACGTGCGCGAGATCGCGGCGCAGGGTGCGCGCGTCTATCGCGTCAACGGGCTTATCGACGAATGCGGCGCGATCGTCGGCAAGGGCGCCGCCGAGGGCCGGTGGTTCGATTTCTCGACGCTCAAGGAGCCGTATCGGATCGAGGGCAAGAAGACGATGGGCCTCGAACTCGCCGCCCAATTGGGCTGGCAATTGCCCAAGGCGATCTTCTACCCAACCGGCGGCGGCACCGGCCTGATCGGCATGTGGAAGGCATTCGACGAACTCGAACAGCTCGGCTGGATCGGCCCGGAGCGGCCCAAGATGTTCGCCGTCCAGGCCTCGGGCTGCGCCCCGATCGTCCGTGCGTTCGAGGCTGGCGAGGTGCACGCCGAACGCTGGGAGGATGCGCACACCATCGCTGCCGGCATCCGCGTGCCCAAGGCGGTCGGCGATTTCCTGATCCTGCGCGCGGTGCGCCAAAGCGGGGGCAGGGCGGTCGCGGTCGGCGACCCGGCGATCCTGCGCGCGGCCGACGATTGCGCGAAGAAGGACGGCCTGCTGCTCTGCCCCGAAGGCGGCGCGACGCTCGCCGCTTATCGCCAGGCGCTGGCCGACGGCTTGGTCGACGAGGAGGACCAGGTGGTGCTGTTCAACTGCGCGACCGGGCTCAAATATCCGATGCCCGACGGCGCCGAGACGCTCGACAAGAACGGGACTATCGATCTCGCAGGGCTCTAGTTGCGTGGTCGCAATTTCAGGTCGGACAATCGCTAATCCCGCTCGCGGTCGCGGTCACGATCTTCCGGGTCGCCCTTGAGCGGGTTCACCCAGGTGTGGTTCTCGACGATGATCGAGCGGATCGGTGTGCCGTCCTCATCGAGCGACGGCCGATAGCGGAAGCGCTGCTCGATCAGCCGGCAGGTGGTGTTATCGAGTAACGCATAGCCGCTCGATCGCGTCACCCGGCAGCCGCTGACGCTGCCGTCGACATTGACGAAATAGCGCACCGATACGGTGCCCTCGACGCCCGATTCCCAGGCCGATTCGGGGATGTCCGACGATTTGAGCCGGCCGCTCTTGTAGCGCGGCGCGATCTCCCGGCCTTCGCCATCACCGCTGCCATCGCCGTCCCCCACGCCGCCGCTACCGGTTCCGTCGCCGATCCCGCCCGCACCGGTGCCGGGGCCCGCGACCGGCGCGGCGCCCTGGGTCGACTGGTTGCCCTGAAACGGCTTGGTCGCGGCGGGGAGCGGCGGAGGAGGGACGGGGGGCGTCGGCACCGGCGGCGCGGTCACCTCGGTCGCCTTCGACTTGATATTGGGGGGTGCCGCCTTGCCTTCGGTCTTGTGGCTCGGCTTGGGCTGGGTCTCGATCTTGACTTCGGGCGGCGGTGGCGGCGGAACGAAGGCGATCAGGTCGTTACGAGCGTCGCCGATCGTCGGCAGCTTCACCACCAGCCCCGCGATCAACAGATACAGGATCGCCCCCTGCACCAGGCCGGCGCCGATCATGCCCTTGAGGCGGTCAGGAGTTGTTGCGATCGTCATCGTCGAACGGGCCCATGCATGCGACCAACTGAACGCGCGCTGTCCGCCCCGGGTTGCTAGGGCATGGCGGCTTCCTGCACCATGTCGAACTCACGCACGCCGCGGGCGCGCCGGGCGGCGTTGACCAGATCGCGCAATTTCTCGCGCCGTGCCTGCGCCTGCTCGACATAGTGCATCACGAATGGGCGCCCGGCGGTGGTCTCGTCGCTCGACAGCAAGGTGATCGTGCCGATCCCGGCCCATTGGTTGATCAGGCTGAAGTCGATCCGGATATCCTTGATGCGGTAGAGTTCGATCTCGTCGATCGATTTCATGAGGATGCCGCGGTGCAGGATCAGTCGATCCTCGGTGACTTCATAGGTGGTGGTCAGGCTCCGGACCCACTTCACCGCCGCGATCACTGCCGCGAGGGCGACGAAGCCGAGCGGGTAGAGCGTTCCCGTCACCAAGGCACCCACCGCGCCGATCGGGACGAGCAACAGCGTCCCCCATCCGGCCAGCGTGCCGCGCAGCCATCCCCAGGTCGAAGAGCGGAAACGGTCGAGCGTCTGTGACATGGGCTTCTCCCTGGGTGGGGCAATTTAGCGTGGTCGCGGGGATAGGCTAGCCATAACCCCTCTCCCCTTGTGGGAGAGGGTTGCGCAGACTTAGGCTCGTCAGAGCCTTAGTCGGAGCTGGGTGAGGGGTGAACGGCGCGCAGCGCCGCGCGGTCGCTGCGCGACCGCCCCCTCACCCTCCCACTCGGCTGCGCCGAGCGGGCCCCTCCCTCTCCCACAAGGGGAGAGGGAATTAAGGGTTAGCCGCGCTCCTCGCCCACCGGCCGAAACGGCAAGATCGTCTTCAACTGCTGCAACGGCGGCGCGCCCGCGATCAGCGCGTTGTGCCCCAGCAGGAAGGCGTGCCGCACGATCTCCGCCTGCTGTTCCAGCCCATATCGGCGCAACTCCCAGCCCGGCCTCACGGTATAATCGTAGCGCGCCCAGGGCACGCGGCGCAGCGGCAGGAAGATGCCCGATTGATGCTGCCAGATATGCACCATCTCGTGCACGAACAGGCCTTGTTCACCCAATTCGGCATGGCTGAAATCGTCGCGATAGGCGGTACCGTGCGGGTGGAAATGGATCCGTCCGCGCGGGCTCATCACCACGTCCCTGGGCTGGAAGAACGCCCATTTGCCGAGCACCACGCGCACCGGCGTGAAGTCGATCGCGTCGCCGAACACCGACCGCGCGAGATCGATCTCGCCGGCGGTCAGCGGACGGAGCTCTTGCTTCATCTGATCCCGCTCATTCGGGTGCCGAATCACCCGCGCCGACGACTCTGGCCGCGGTGGTCAGCGTCTTGCCGTCGGCGAAGGTGAAAGTCAGCGGCACCGATCCGCCCGCTTGCGCCTTGAGGCCATAGAGCATGACGTGCTTGCCGCCGGGCGCGAACGTAACCTCGCCGCCGGCGCGCAACGCGACGAGCTTGAGTGGGGCCATCGACATCATGCCGCCGGCGTTCATGCTTTCGTGCATCTCGCTGCGAATCGCGGCGGCGGTCGATACGCCGGTAAGCGTCGCGTCCCTGGGGCCGCCCTTCAGCGTAAAATAAGCCGCCGACGGATTGGACGGCACCGCCGCGAGCCGCACCCAGGCCTTGCCGGCCGACACGTCTTTGGGCTGCTGACAGGCCGACAAAGCGGCGATCGCGGGCACCAGCAGCAGCGCGGACTTCATTCGTTCATCCTCCCACTTTGGGAAACCGATGAAATTCCCTAGGCACGCGTCAATCTTGCGGCAAGCGAATCCCCCCCTATATCGCCGGGGTATTTGGTGCTTGCGTCGCCTCTCGTGAGGGGCGCGGGCTGGGTTTTATTTTGATTGAGGGGCCACAGAGGACCAATGGCAAAAGTAATCGGTATCGACCTGGGTACGACCAACAGCTGCGTTGCCGTGATGGAAGGCGGCAAGCCCAAGGTGATCGAAAATGCGGAAGGCGCGCGTACCACGCCCTCCATCGTCGCCTTCGCCAAGGATGGCGAGCGCCTGATCGGCCAGCCGGCCAAGCGCCAGGCAGTGACCAATCCCGATTCGACCGTGTTCGCGGTGAAGCGCCTGATCGGCCGCCGCTTCGACGATCCCGTCACCAAGAAGGACACCGAGCTGGTGCCCTATGCCATCGTCAAGGGCAGCAATGGCGACGCGTGGGTCAAGGCGGGCGGCAACGATTATTCGCCGTCGCAAATCTCCGCCTTCATCCTGCAGAAGATGAAGGAAACCGCCGAATCGTATCTCGGTGAGACGGTGACCCAGGCGGTCATCACCGTGCCGGCTTACTTTAACGACGCGCAGCGCCAGGCGACCAAGGACGCCGGCCAGATCGCCGGCCTCGAAGTGCTGCGCATCATCAACGAGCCGACCGCGGCTGCGCTCGCTTATGGGCTGGAGAAGCAGGACGGCAAGACGATCGCGGTCTATGACCTTGGCGGCGGCACGTTCGACATCTCGGTGCTCGAGATCGGCGACGGCGTGTTCGAAGTGAAGGCGACCAACGGCGACACCTTCCTGGGCGGTGAGGATTTCGACGCCAAATTGCTCCAGTTCCTGGCCGACGATTTCAAGAAGGCCGAAGGCATCGACCTGACCAAGGACAAGCTCGCGCTGCAGCGGCTCAAGGAAGCCGCCGAGAAGGCGAAGATCGAGCTGTCGTCGGCGCAGTCGACCGAGGTCAATCTGCCCTTCATCACCGCCGACGCCAATGGGCCGAAGCATTTGGTCAAGACGATCACCCGCGCCGACCTGGAGAAGCTGGTCGAGGATCTGATCAAGCGCACGCTCGAGCCGTGCAAGAAGGCGCTGGCCGATGCCGGCGTCAAGGCGTCGGACATCAGCGAAGTGGTGCTGGTCGGCGGCATGACCCGCATGCCGCGCGTCCGCGAGGTCGTGAAGGACTTCTTCGGCAAGGAGCCGCACACCGGCGTCAACCCGGATGAGGTCGTCGCGATGGGCGCCGCGATCCAGGCCGGCGTGCTGCAGGGCGACGTCAAGGACGTGCTGCTGCTCGACGTGACTCCGCTGTCGCTGGGGATCGAGACGCTGGGTGGCGTGTTCACCCGCATGATCGACCGCAACACGACCATCCCGACCAAGAAGTCGCAGACCTATTCGACCGCTGACGACAACCAGCAGGCGGTGACGATCCGCGTGTTCCAGGGCGAGCGCGAAATGGCGGCGGACAACAAGATGCTTGGCCAGTTCGACCTGGTCGGTATCCCGCCGGCGCCGCGCGGCGTGCCGCAGATCGAGGTCACCTTCGACATCGACGCCAACGGCATCGTCAACGTCAGCGCTAAGGACAAGGGCACCGGCAAGGAACAGCAGATCCGCATCCAGGCGTCGGGCGGCCTGTCGGACGCCGACATCGACCAGATGGTCAAGGACGCCGAACGCTTCGCCGACGAGGACAAGAAGCGGCGCGAGGGGGCCGAGGCGAAGAACAACGCCGAAAGCCTGATCCACACCACCGAGCGCCAGCTCGCCGACAATGGCGACAAGGTCGACGCCGCGCTCAAGGCCGAGATCGAGGCGGCGATCGCCGAGGCCAAGACCGCGGTCGAGGGCGGCGATGCCGAGGCGATGAAGGAAAAGGCCAGCGCGCTGGCGCAAGTCGCGATGAAGCTCGGCCAGGCGATCTACGAGAAGCAGGCGGCGGCGGAAGCCTCGCCCGCGGCTGACGGAGCTGCCGCGGGCAGCGAAGCCGGCGGTGAGGATGTGGTCGACGCCGAATTCTCGGAAGTGGACGACAACAAGGCGTAAGTGATGGACTCGACCCGTCATTCCCGCGAAAGCGGGAACCCATCTCCCTCGCCTCGATCGAGGCAGGATCAGGAGATGGGCCCTTGCCTTGGCAGGGGTGACGGGGAAGGTCGGCGGGGGCCGGGTAAATGACCACCGAAGTAGATTTTTACGAACTGCTCGAAGTCGAGCGCACCGCCGACGACGCGACGATCAAGTCGGCGTATCGCAAGTTGGCGATGAAATTCCACCCCGACAAGAACGGGGGCTGCAAGGATCACGAGGCCAAGTTCAAGGCGGTCAGCCAGGCGTATGAATGCCTGAAGGATCCGCAGAAGCGTGCCGCCTATGATCGCTTCGGCCATGCTGCCTTCCAGCAAGGCGGCGGCCCTGGCGGATTCGGCGGCAATGATTTCTCGGGATTCTCCGATATCTTCGAGAGCGTGTTCGGCGAATTCATGGGCGGTGGCCGTGGCGGCCAGCGCCGGCCGCAGCGCGGCGCCGATCTCCGCTACGACATGGAAATCAGCCTGGAAGAGGCGTTCCACGGCAAGTCCGAGCCGATCACCATCGACGTCGCGACCTTGTGCGAGGCGTGCGATGGTTCGGGCGCCAAGCCCGGCACCTCGGCCAAGACTTGCGGTACCTGCGCGGGTCACGGCAAGGTGCGCGCGCAGCAGGGCTTCTTTGTCGTCGAACGCACGTGCCCGTCGTGCCATGGCGCGGGCCAGGTGATCGCCGATCCGTGTACGTCCTGCCGCGGCGAGGGCCGGGTCGAAAAGACCAAGACGCTGACCGTCAACATCCCGGCCGGGGTCGACGAAGGCACCCGCGTCCGCCTGACCGGCGAAGGCGAGGCGGGCCCGCGTGGCGCCCCGGCGGGCGACCTTTACATCTTCCTCCACGTGAAGCGGCACGCGATCTTCGAACGCGAGGGCACGACGCTGTTCGCGCACGCGCCGATCAGCTTCACCACCGCGGCGCTCGGCGGATCGATCACGATCCCCGGGCTCGACGGCGAGCAGCATGAGGTCAAGGTCGCTGCGGGCACGCAATCGGGCCGCGAAGTGCGCCAGCGCGGTATCGGCATGCCGGTGCTTCAGGGCAAGGGACGGGGGGATCTGGTCGTCCGCATTTCGGTCGAGACCCCAACCAAGCTCACCGCCAAACAGCGTGAGTTGCTCGAGGAATTCCGTTGCACCGAGACGGGCGACGAATGCCCCCAGACGCAGGGTTTCTTCCAGAAGGTGAAGAAGGCGGTTGGTGGGTGAGCCAACTCCTCCTCTCCCCTTGTGGGAGAGGAAGGGGCCCGCTCGGCGTAGCCGAGTGGGAAGGTGAGGGGGCGAGCCGCAGGCTCGCGCGGCGCTGAAGCGCCGCTCCCCTCATCCAAGCTTCGCTAGGCAGCAAGCTGCCAAGCTCCGCTATCCTTCTCCCACAAGGGGGGAAGGATTTAAGCGCCAGGAACGATCGGCTCCCACAATTCGCGGTGATCCGCGTCATGCTCGGGCATTCCCGACTTGGTCAGATAGCCCCGCGCATCCGGGATGTGGCTGTAGATCATCCTGAGCGGCTTTTCGTGCCATTGCAGGTTGAACGCCCAGCGCACCGGAAAGAATTCCATCGTCGAATAGGGCAGATGGTCGTGCACCCACCAGGCGATGCGTTTCCAGTCGTCGGGGCCGGTCCATTCGTTGGCGAAGCGCGGCACGACGATGCAAGCCGTCGCACCCATATGGCCCTGCGCGTCGCGCACGTCCCAGATATGCCCGGCGGCGCTGCGCTCGTTCGACGCGCAATTATAGCCCTTGGCGTTGCCCAACCGGTTGACCTCGGCCGAGCGATAGGCCGAGCGGATCGCGATCCGCCCGAACACATCCTGCAACGGCTCGAGCAAATCCTCGCACAGCCGCGTGCCCGCCGCGATGGCGAGGTCGGGATCCTCGGGGATGTTGGACAGGCCGTGAATCTCGGCAATGTCCGAATAGAGGAAATCGCGCATGAAAAAGGTCCGCGACAATTGCACGCGACCCAATTCGGTCAGCTTGGCGACCGTTTGCGGTTTCTTCACACGCGCCTCCCACCAAAACTCGCGGCATAGCGGTGTTGGGGCGGCGCGAGAATAGACCGAGGTTGGCGATAATCTCTCAGCGGGACCGGTCCGGCCCGCGATCGCCCATCTTCAGGCACTCCAACCCGGCCTGACCGCCCCCGGCTTTCACGGGGTGCGGCGGGGCCGATGGTTTAGAGGGAAAGGACCCCCGCCACCAGCGCCAGGCTGCCGACCGTCACCATCGCGGTGGCCAGCATCTCCATGATACGCATGGTTGCTTCTCCTTGAAGCCGGATCAGTCCGGCCAAGGACGATATGGAATTTGTTGCGCGGAGGCGCAATATTGTTTCAATCCTTCGCAGTTGCAGCATTTGCAACTGTGTTGCCATGTCGCATCATATCGTGGCTGTAAAGCCACAGTGGCCCGGTGCTCAAGCCTTGCCGAACACCCGCGCGAAAATCGTGTCGACATGCTTCAGATGGTAATCGAGGTCGAACTTCTCCTCGATCTCGGCCGGCGACAGCGCCGCGGTCACTTCGGGATCGGCCTTGAGCAGGTCGAGCAGCGACAGTTCGCCGTCCGATTCCCACACTTTCATCGCGTTGCGCTGCACAAGACGGTACGAATCCTCGCGGCTCACGCCCGCCTGGGTCAGCGCCAGCAGCACGCGCTGCGAATGGACCAGCCCGCCCATCTTGTTGAGGTTCTTTTCCATCCGCGCCGGATAGATCAGCAATTTGTCGATCACCCCGGTCAGCCGCGCCAGCGCGAAGTCGAGCGTGATCGTGGCATCGGGGCCGATATAGCGCTCGACCGACGAATGGCTGATGTCGCGCTCGTGCCACAGCGCGACATTCTCCATCGCCGGGATCACGGCACTCCGCACCATCCGCGCCAGGCCGGTGAGATTCTCGGTCAACACCGGGTTGCGCTTGTGCGGCATCGCCGACGAGCCCTTCTGGCCCGGTGAGAAATATTCCTCGGCCTCGAGCACTTCGGTACGCTGAAGGTGGCGGATCTCGACCGCCAGCCGCTCGATCGAACTCGCGATCACGCCCAGTGTCGCGAAGAACATCGCATGGCGGTCGCGCGGGATCACCTGGGTCGACACCGGCTCGACCGTCAGGCCAAGTTTCTCCGCGACATGCGCTTCGACCCGCGGATCGATATTGGCGAAGGTGCCGACCGCGCCCGAAATCGCGCAGGTCGCGATGTCCTTGCGCGCCGCGACCAGCCGCTCGCGATTGCGCGCGAATTCGGCATAGGCTTCGGCCAACTTGAGCCCGAACGTCACCGGCTCGGCATGGATGCCGTGGCTGCGCCCGATCGTCGGGGTCAGCTTGTGCTCTTCGGCGCGGCGCTTGAGCACTACGAGCAGCGCGTCGATATCGGCGATCAATATATCCGACGCGCGCGCCAGCTGCACCGCCAGGCAGGTGTCAAGCACGTCCGACGAGGTCATGCCCTGGTGCATGAACCGCGCCTCATCGCCGACATTTTCCGCCACCCAGGTCAGGAAGGCGATGACGTCGTGCTTGGTCACCGCCTCGATCGCGTCGATCGCCGCGACGTCGATCTTTGGGTTGGTCGCCCACCATGTCCACAGCGCCGCCGCAGCTTCCTTCGGCACCACGCCCAGTTCGGCCAGGGCGTCGGTCGCATAGGCCTCGATCTCGAACCAGATCTTGAAGCGCTCCTCCGGCGTCCAGATCGCGGTCATATCGGGACGGGAATAGCGCGGGACCATGAAGGGCCTTTCGAAAATGGGGCGGTGGGAAGGCCCGGCCGATAGCAAGGCCGGCCCTGCCTCTCAATCGCCTTTCAGGCAATCGCCCAGCGATCGTGCCCGGTCGACGATCTGTGGTGGCAAAGAGACGGTTCCCGAAAATCGTGAGTCGGTTCGTCGCGACCATGCCACAGCGCCGCGACGACTTGCGCCGATCGCGCGACAAATCGACCCTTAACATCGGCGATTCCGGACCCATATCGAAAGTCGAATGTTCTATATCTAGAATTTCATATGGGGCGATAAACAACCGCTTCACATAAACAGGTCTAAACCGTAAGGAGATTTTCCATGCTGAAGCATGTATTGTTGGCTAGTGCCATATTGATTTCTACGCCTGCATTTGCGCAGAGTCAGTCACAGACTGCTGCACCGCAGACAGATACTAACGCTGCGCCTGCGCAACCGCAGACGGATCCGATGCCGCAGACCGCGCCGGCGCCGATTACACCGGCGCCAACGACGGCGGCTCCGACCACGCCGGCGGCGCCAACCACTGCCGACGCCCAGCCGCAAACGGCGCCCGTCCCGACCGCGCCTGCCCCCGACGCTCAGGCGTCCAATACGGCTCCGGCCGGCCAGGGAGCGCAGGTCGCCGAGGTCGTCAGTGGCGAGTTCGGCACTTATGACAAGAACAAGAACGGGTCGCTGAGCAAGACCGAGTTCGGCGCGTGGATGACCGCGCTGCGCACCAAGGCCGATCCGTCGCTGAAGAACGATGCCGCGAACAAGAGCTGGATCGCTCAGGCCTTCGCCCAGGCCGATACCGACAAGTCGGGGTCGGTGTCGAAGGACGAATTGACCAACTTCCTGTCGCAGGCTTCGGGTCAAAAGGCGTCGTAATCCAACTCCATCGACGCCCACGCAGAGGGTCGCCGCGTTTTCCTCTTGGCGCGGCGGCCCTTTTTGCACGCGTGGCAACTCTCGCGACATCCGGCAAACGCATTAGCATTGACTAATCTATTAGCATCAGCTAATTGATTCGCATGCTTCAGGCCCAGCCCATCGATACCGTCATGCGCGCGCTCGCCGATCCGACCCGCCGGGCGGTGTTCGAGCAAGTGGCGCGCAATGGCGAGGTCAATGTCGCCGAGCTCACCCGCGCCAGCGGCGTGACGCAGGGCGCGATCTCGCAGCATCTCAAATCGTTGAAGCTTGCCGGCCTCGTCGCCGAACGTCCGCAGGGGCGGAACGTCTTCTATCGCGCGACGCCGGACGGGCTCGCGCCGCTGTTCGACTGGCTGAGCCATTACGACGCCTTCTGGCGCGATCGCTTCGCCAATCTGCGTGATTTGCTCAAGGAGATCGACCCGTGACCGACACTATGTTGCATGCCGACGCGCGAGAAATCGTCGTCGACGAAATCTTCCCCCATGCGCCGGCAACGGTGTGGAAGACGCTGGCCACCAACGACCTGATGGGGCGCTGGCTCAACATGACGCCCAACGGCTACGAGCCGGTGGTCGGCAATCGCTTCACCTACAAGACCTCGCCCGCGGGCGCATGGGACGGGACGATCCAGTGCGAAGTGCTCGAGGTCGTGCCGGGCGAGCGGCTAGCTTATTCGTGGAAGGGCGGCGACGAAGCCAATGTCGGCTATGGATCGCGCCTCGACACGATCGTCACCTTCACGCTCGAGGAAGTCGCCGGCGGCACTCGTCTGCGCGTCGTCCATTCGGGCTTTGTCCTGCCGCGGAACGAGACCGCCTATCGCAACATGAGCGGCGGCTGGACTCAGGTCATTGGCCGGATCGGCGCGGTGACCGCGGAAGAAGCCGCGACCCAGGCGCATTGAGCGGCACGGCGTATTTTGAAAATAGGAGCATGATCATGCGACAGGAAAGCAAAGCCCGCGCGGAGCGGCTTGAGAACCGGCCGCCAACGCTGGCGCCAGCCGACTGGACCGCGGCGTGGGAGCGCATGCTGGTCAGGGAAAAGCAGGTCACTCGCGTTCGTGATGCGCTCGCCGCCGAGCGGCGACGGATGCCGTGGATGCTGGTCGACAAGGACTATCGGTTCGATGGACCCGATGGCCCGGTAAGCCTGCTCGACCTGTTCGAGGGCCGGCGCCAGCTCATCGTCTATCGCGCCTTCTATGAACCCGGTGTGTTCGGCTGGCCCGACCATGGCTGTCGCGGCTGTTCGTTCGGCGCCGATCAGGTCGCGCATCTCGCGCATCTCAACGCGCGTGACACGACGCTCGCTTATGCCTCGCGCGCGCCGCAGCCGGACATTGCGCGGTTGAAGGCACGGATGGGCTGGGACATTCCCTGGTACACGATCACCGACAGCTTCGACGCCGATTTCGGCGTGGACGAATGGCATGGCCACAATGTCTTCATCCAGGATGGCGGCCAGATTTTCCGCACCTATTTCATCAACAATCGCGGTGACGAGGCGATGGGCACGACCTGGTCCTATCTCGACCTCACCCCGCTCGGCCGCCAGGAGACCTGGGAGGATTCGCCGGCGGGCTATCCGCAGGACCCGCCGTACAAATGGTGGAACTGGCACGACAATTACCAGGCGGAGACGACCGTCGATCCCAAATGGGTCGAGGTGTCCGATGCCGGCGAGGCCGCGTTCCGCAATCAGGAAGCCAAGGCGTGATCGCCGCCGGGACGGTCGGCGGCCCTGGTCTAGCCAAATGGCTGGGCCTGGCGGCGTCGCCGACCTTCGCGGCGATGGCGCTGCTGACGAGCCTCGGCAACGCGCCGATGGTGATGTTGTGCTCGGGGACGACGGGGTTCCCGCTCGGTGGCATGGTGCCGATGTACCTGCTGATGAGCGTCTTCCATGCGACGCCGTGGTTGCGGTTGATCGCCGGCCGGTCAGCGCCAGGCTGAGCTCAAACGCGCTTGCGTAATGATATGTAATGTGATCTCATATCTTAATGTTGCGCGCTCTTCCTTTTGTCGTCGTGCTAGCCGCGGCCGGATGTTCGCAGCCGCAACCCTCGCCGCCGCCGGGGCCGGAGGCCCGAAAGGCGCTCGCCTCGGCTCAATTGTTCGCGCGCAAGGTCGGGATGGCCGGCGACTGTCGATCGCCCGGACCGAGGGAGCATTATTCGATCAAGGACGCCGCTGACGCCTGGATCGTCGAGGTCGAACCGCCGCCAAGACCGGGTCCATTGCTGCGCCTGACGATCAGCAAGGGCGACTTCAAGGTGATCCGGGCGCTGAAGATCGCGTAAGCGGTCATTTTGAATCCCACCCCGGCGAAGGCCGGGG
>DASVNU010000055.1:0-4804 GCA_036383655.1 Sphingomonas sp.
ATGTCGAGCCCGGCGCGCCCTTCCTTGTCGTAATCGTCGGGCGTGTCGGCGGCGATCTGTTCGGCGATCATGAAGCCGTCGGGGCGGTTGGTGCCGATCGTGCCTGTTGGCCCGCGCCGCGCCCAGCCGACCGCGTAGAGGCCCGGCGCGATCCGTCCTTCGTCATTGGCGAAGCGGCCGAGCCTGGCGTCATAGGGCACGCCGTCGATCGGTGGCGTGCGGTAGCCGATGCAGCTGACCACCAGCGCGGCGGGAATGACATAGGTCTCGCCGGTGCCGTTGGCGCGGCCCTCGGCATCGATCGCGGTGCGTTCGACGATGACGCGCTCGACCTTGCCGTCGCCCTCGATCGCGATCGGCATGGCGTAGAAGTCGAACTCGATCGTGATCGGTTTTTGCGCCTCGATCGTCGCGAAATTGCGCAAATGGCTGACCGATTTGCGCAGCCCCGGGTCGAGCGGGGCATCATCCGCCTCGGGCGGCAGGTCGGCCGGATCGACATGCGGCGCGGCGCGCTCGAGATGGCCGAGCTCGCCCAGTTCCTTGGGCGTCATCGCGATCTGGTGCGGGCCGCGGCGTGCCAGGATGGTGATCCGCTCGTGCGCCGCGCCGCCGAGCGAGTCGAGCGCATGACCGACGATGTCCGATCCGGCGAATTCTGCACCGGTCTTGGCCAGCACACGCGCCACGTCGAGCGCGACGTTGCCCGCGCCGACGATCACCGCGCCGGGACCGTCCAGCACTGGCGCGAGGCCGGCGAAATCTGGATGGCCGTTATACCAGCCGACGAACGCCGCCGATCCGACCACGCCCGGCAGGTCGTCGCCGGGAATGCCGAGCGCGCGATCGGCCGGCGCGCCGGTCGCCAGCACGACGGCGTCGTAGAGCTCAACCAGTTCGGCGATGGTGACATCGGTGCCCACGGTCACGTTGCCGACGAAGCGGACGTTGTCGGAAAGCGCGGTCGCTTCGTAACGGCGCGACACGCCCTTGATCGACTGATGGTCCGGGGCGACGCCGGTGCGGATCAGGCCATAGGGAACGGGAAGGCGGTCGATGATGTCGACCCGGACCTGGTCGCCGAATTGCTTCTGGCACGCTTCGGCGGTGTAATAGCCGGCGGGACCCGATCCGATGATCGCAACGTGACGCATGTCCCCTCCTGGCGGTTCAGGAGGGGATGCTTAGGGCGTGTATCCGCTATCGGCAACGCTCTGGATTGTGGTGGGAGCGCCAGCCCTCTCCCGCAAGCGGGAGAGGGATAGTCTAAAGTTATCGGCCGCCGAGCTGGTCGACCAGCTTGATATAGGCGTCGAGATAGGCAAGCACGATGATCTGGCCGATCTGCGTATTCTGGTAACCGCCGCCGCCGGCCGAGGCGAAGCCGCCCCACCAGCTCGCGCTGGTCGACGCGCCGAAACCGACATCGGTCTTGCGGTAATAGCCCTCGACCACATTCTCTTCGGTGGTGCGCGAATCGACCACCGATAGCGTGACGTTGGCCTCTCCCTTCTTGACGTTGACGCCGCCGGCCAGCGACCCGATCGCCCGCGCGCCGCCGCCACCGAAGTGGCTGAGCACGCCGCCGATCGCGCCGCCTACGTTGCTACCGCCCGAATTGTCGTTGGTGGTGACGATATTGGGTTCGAGCAGGAAGTCCGCCGCGCGGACCTGACCCTTGCCCATGTTCGACCCGCTCTGCAGCTCGCCGTTATCGGCCAGCGCGCGTTCCATCGCGCGGCTCTGCATCGAGCGGCCGCGATTGACGAGCGTGAAGCAATGCGATTCCTGGACGAACACCTTGATGATCGCCTCGGGGCTGCCCAGGCTGTACTGGCGCCACCATTGGTTTTCGGGCTCGACCATCGCGATCGTGCCGAGCGATTTCGCGCAATGCGGCATTTCGCGCATGCCGCGATCCTGATCCTTGCGGCCCGACGATTTGTCGGGTCCGGCAAATGCCGGCGAAACGGAAAACGCGATCGCCGCAACGGCAGCCGCCAATATCAACTTACGCATGTAAACCTCCCCAAGCGCCGGTGCCTCTCGAAGGTCCGACGACGGATGACCCAATTCGTGCATGTCCGGCGGTTGCCGTGACGCGTACATGGTGATGCGGGAGATGCGACCCGCCCTGCATCCTGATCCACGTCTAGCAGAGCGTAACGACCCGAAATAGGCATTTTGCGTCATTGGCTTGGCCGGCGCCGGCGGGCTATCCCGCACGGAAATCCTTGCCGATGGCGTACGCGGCGTTATCGTCGGGGCGATGGCATCGCTCGGCATCGTGCGCGAATTCCTGAGCGAGATGTCGCCGGTCGAGGGCGTTGCCGCCATCCTGATCGCGATCAACGTCTGGCTGGTCGCGCGCCGCAACATCTGGAACTACGCTTTCGGTATCGTCGGTGTCGCGATCTACGGGACCGTATTCTTCCGTGCCAAGCTGTACAGCGACGCGCTGCTGCAAATCTTCTTCCTGATCGTGCAATTCTACGGCCTGTGGCAATGGCGGCGGTCGGAGATCGACGCGGGTGAAGTCGTCGTCGAGCGGTTGACGTTGCGCGCCCGGCTTGGATGGTTGATCGGCGTACTCGCCGCGATCATCGGCTGGGGCTGGCTGATGCACCATTTCACCGATGCGGCCTTTCCGTGGTGGGACGCGTCGGTCGCGATGATCAGCATCGCCGCGCAATATCTGATGTCGGTGCGCAAGATCGAGAATTGGTGGTTGTGGATTCTCGCCAACATCGTGTCGATCGGGCTCTATGCCGCCAAGGGATTGTGGATCACCACGGCGCTCTACATCCTGTTGCTCGGCATTTCGATCTGGGGGCTGGCGCGCTGGCGGATAGCGCGGCAAGGGGCCGCGGCATGAAACTCCGCTCGATCTGCCTCCACGGCCCCGAAAGCACCGGCAAGTCCACCATGGCGCCCGAGCTGGCGCGCCATTTCGGCTCGACCTGCGTGGTCGAATATGGCCGCACCTATACCGAGGCGTTCGGCACCAATTGGACGATGGCGGACCTCGTGGCGATCGGGCAGGCGCACGACGCCCAGACGCGCCAGGCGATTGCCAGCGGGCGGACGCCGGTCATCCTCGATACCGACCCGCTGATGACCGAGGTCTGGGCGGACATGCTGTTCGGCCGCCACGATCCGTGGTTCGATTCGTGGAATGGCTTCGCCGACCTCTATCTGCTGTTCGACATCGACCTGCCCTGGGTCGAGGACGGCACCCGGATGTTCGGCACGCCCGACAAGCGCAAGCGCTTCTACGATCTGTCGATGGAAGTGCTCGAACGCCGCGGCGTGCGCTGGACGATGGTCAGCGGAGAGGGCGAGCAGCGCTACCTGACCGCGCTGCGCGCCATCCTCGGCACCGAGAAGTCGCTGTCGGGCGCCTGAGCGCGTCGATGCCTTTGGTGTTTGGCCGCATGCCTGCTATCGGCGCGGCAAATCCCTCTTCAACGCAAAGAACATTGTGTCCACGCCGCTCGACAAAATCCGCAATTTCTCGATCATCGCGCATATCGACCATGGCAAGTCGACGCTCGCCGACCGCCTGATCCAGGCGACCGGCGGTCTGTCCGACCGCGAAATGTCCGAACAGGTGCTCGACAATATGGACATCGAGCGTGAACGCGGGATCACCATCAAGGCGCAGACCGTCCGCCTGTCGTACAAGGCGCAGGACGGTGAGACCTATACGCTCAACCTGATGGACACGCCGGGGCACGTCGACTTCGCCTATGAAGTGTCGCGCAGCCTGGCGGCGTGCGAAGGCGCGTTGCTGGTGGTCGACGCGGCGCAGGGGGTCGAGGCGCAGACGCTCGCCAACGTCTATCAGTCGATCGAGCATGACCATGAGATCGTGCCGGTGATCAACAAGATCGACCTGCCCGCCGCCGAGCCGGAAAAGGTCAAGCTCGAGATCGAGGAAGTGATCGGCCTCGACGCGTCCAACGCGGTGCTGACCTCGGCCAAATCGGGCATCGGCATCGGCGAAGTGCTCGAAGCGGTAGTCCAGCGTATCCCGCATCCCAAGGGCGATGCCGCGGCGCCGCTCAAGGCGATGCTGGTCGACAGCTGGTACGATTCATATCTCGGCGTCGTCATCCTGGTCCGCGTGATCGACGGCGTGCTCAAGAAGGGCCAGCAAGTCACCTTCATGCAGGCCGGCACCCAGCATCTGGTCGACCGCGTCGGCTGTTTCCGGCCCAAGATCGAACAGCTGACCGAGCTCGCCACGGGCGAGATCGGCTTCATCACCGCGCAGATCAAGGACGTCGCGCAGGCGCGTGTCGGCGACACGCTGACCGACACCAAACGGCCGGCGGCGGCGCCGTTGCCGGGCTTCAAGGAAGTCCAGCCGGTCGTGTTCTGCGGACTTTTCCCCGTCGATGCCAATGACTTCGAAAAGCTTCGTGAGAGTATTTCGAGGTTGCGGCTCAACGACGCCAGCTTCTCGTTCGAGATGGAAACCTCGGCCGCGCTCGGCTTCGGTTTCCGCTGCGGGTTCCTCGGGCTGTTGCATCTGGAGATCATCCAGGAGCGGTTGACGCGCGAATATGATCTCGACCTCATTACCACCGCGCCGTCGGTCGTCTATCAGATCGAACTGACGCACGGGCAGGGGCATATCGAGCTCCACAACCCGGCCGATATGCCCGATCCCAACAAGATCGCGCTGATCAGCGAGCCGTGGATCGAGGCGACGATCTATTGCCCCGACGAATATCTCGGCTCGATCCTCAAGCTCTGCCAGGACCGCCGCGGCATCCAGAAGAACCTGACCTATGTCGGC
>DASVNU010000056.1:0-17946 GCA_036383655.1 Sphingomonas sp.
GTCGGGAACGGTCAGGCCGAGGCTGCCGATCGACTGGTCGACGATCGAGCTCTCGGACAGATTGTTGCGGATATTGCCGTATCCATATTCCTCGGGCGATTCGACCTCGATCGGCATCCGGACGTAACGCATCGTCTTCCCCTTCCTGGCCCCATGCGGGCGACGCGCGTGATTGTGACGGATCGGCGCGCCGACGCCATCCCTCCCGGGAGGGGGCTAGGCGCGATCGTCATTCAACTTCCCACTTCGTCATGCCGGGCTTGTCCCGGCATCCACCGGGCAACTGAGCCAAGTCCTTGAGCCTCTTGTCCCGCGCTTGCGGCGCGGTGGACCCCGGCACAAGGCCGGGGTGACGGTCGGGAGTTAGGCGAAGTAGTTGGTTATATTTGGTTATCACCCTTCTCGGGAACGGGGCGCGATCGGTCCCTGATCGACGAATACTGAATGTCGATCGGTTCTAATGCACCGACGCGAACAGCTCCGCGAGCGACGCAATGCCGAGCTTGCGGAAGATCTGTTTGCGGTGATCCTTGACCGTGTGGCGGCTGATCCCGAGCCGCAGCGCGATGGCATCGCTCGAACAGCCGATCAGCAGCAGGTCGCACACCTGATTCTCGCGCGGCGACAGGCAGGCGCGCAGCGCGGCGCCTTCCCCGGTCAGCACGCGATGCCGCTCGAACGCCGCGGCGATCGGCGTGGTGGCGGCGTCGAGCGCGCGCAGCATCGTGACCGGCGCCGCATGGCGCCCGCGCTCGCGGTAGAGACCGAGTTCGATCGTCCCGCCCCAGCCGCGCAGATGGAGGCCAAGCTCCTCCTGCCGCTCGGGCCAACCGGCGGTGCGAAATCCCAATTCCTCTTCGGGCGCCGGCACCAGCCAGGGACGCAACGCCGCGATCCGCTCGGCCGGCGTGCCCGCGAAGTCGCGCGCGCGGACCACGCCGGACAATGCCAGCATCGGGTTGATCCGGTGGGTGACGCGCGCATAGGTCTCGACCGCGTCGCGCCGGCCGATCCGGTCGAAATCGTCGTAGAGGATATGCGGGCTGCCGCGATCGGGATGGAGCACGATCGCGGCGAGATCGAACCCCGCGAACCGGCGCAGGCTGTCGGCGGTCGCCGCGACGAAATCGGGGGCGCCGATCACGCCGATCACCTCGCCGAGCAGGTCATGCGCCGAGCCCATGCGTCAGTCCTTTATCCCGCGCCCGGCGCGGAGTCTTGCAAGCACGCCGTCGAGCGCCTGATCGAGATCGGGCAACACGCCGTCGCGGGTGATCGCGCGAAACACCTGTTCGTTGATGCCGCCGCGCGTCTGATATTCGTCGGCGAGCTGCGCGAAACTGCGCTCGGGCGCGGCGGGCGAGGCACTGCCGAGTCCTTCGAGCATCTGCGCCATGAAGGCGTGCGCCTTGGCGGCATCGACGCCGTTCGCTTCCATCCAGGACGTCACGGTCCGCGCGAAGGCGAAATAGCTGCTCATCGTCGCGGTCGCCGCGCTGAACACGTCGAACTCGCTTTCGTCGTTGAGCTCGATCGCGATGCCGAGCCGGTCGTAGAGCGCCTTCACCCGCGCGTCGGGCGGGAAGACCGCGGTCGGCCCCTGCCCGCGCGCGACCGGCGGCAATGGCACCGCGCGGGTCACGGTCGCCGCCGGCGCGGTGACTTCGTGGAGATAATCGAGCGAGATCGTCGCGATCAGGCTGAGCACGTGATGATCGGGGCGGAAGGTCAGCGGTCGCAGCACCTCATCGGCGATCTGCGGACGAACGGAGAGCACGACCATGTCGCTGGCATCGACCACCGCCTGATTGTCTGGCGCGACCGTGACATTGGGAAAGCGCGCCGCGAGATCGGCAGCGATATCGGCGTTGCGCGGCGAGACGACGATCGGCTCGCTGCCTGCTGACAACGCCAGCCCCTCGATCATCGCCGCGGCGATCGTCCCCGTGCCGACGAAGCCCAATGTTCCGATCGATCCCACGCGCACCTCGCCCTAATTGTTCTTCATGCTACTACAGTACAATTCTATGCTTGTCGATGGCGGTGGAATTGAGTTCCATGGACAAACACGCCTCCCCGGCGAAGGCCGGGGGCCAGTCGCCACGCACCCTCAACGGCAATGCGCCATCTCAACGGCATTGATCCTGGGCCCCGGCCTTCGCCGGGGAGGCGTTAAGATAGATGGCGGACACGCCGCGCCCATCAGCACGCCAGCCAGGTGTCGTTGAGCCGGTAGCCATGCGGAAACGGATCGTCCGGGTCGCCGCCGTAGTAAGAAACACCGGTCAGCCAGGCGCGCCCCGCGACCCGCGTCACCACCGCCGGCCCGCCGCCGACGCTGATTTCAGCTTCAATCCCGCAGGCGAATTCGGTGTCGAGGATCGAGCTGTGGACGAACCGCTCGCCGACCGCGAGCTCGCCGCGTGCGTGCATCAGCGCCATCCGCGCCGAGCTGCCGGTGCCGCACGGGCTGCGATCGATCCGCCCGGGTGAGACGACCACCGCGTTCTTCGCGGTCTTGACCCCGTCGCGCTCGGTCAGCGGCCCGGCGAACAGGGTCTGGTTGATCGTATGGATGCCGGGATTGTCGGGGTGGACCGAGGGCAATTGCTCGGCCGCGGCGAGCTTGATCCGTTCGCCCGTCTCGACCAGCGCGCGCGCCTCGTCCCGCGCCAGCGTGAAACCCAGCCGCTCCGCCGCGACGACCACATAGATCATCCCGCCATAGGCGACGTCGACCGTGACCGTGCCGAGCCCCGGCACCTCGACCGTCGCATCGCGATGCATGACGAAGGCGGGTACGTTCCTGAACGACACGCGGCGGCATTTGCCGTTGTCGCATTCGGCCTCGACCTGGACGAGGCCGGCCGGGGTATCGACCGTCAGCCGCGTCATCGGCTCGACCATCGGCACCATGCCGGTTTCGAGCACCGCGGTCACCGTGCACATCAGGTTCGACCCCGACATCGCCGGATAATAGTCCGACTCGATCACGATCAGGCCGATATCGGCCTCGGGCGCGATCGGCGGGGTGACCAGGTTGACCGCCGCGTTCACGCCACCGCGCGGGTCGGACAGCAACATGCCGCGCAGCCAGTCCTGGTCGCGGATGAACGCCTGTTGCCGCTCGAACATCGACGCCGCACGCGGCGCGATGATGCCGCCGGTGATGACGCGGCCGACCTCACCCTCGGCATGGACACCGACCACCGTGACGACCTGTTGCAAGCGCATGAAGGACCTTTCCGAACTTGGCGGCGCACGACGCCTCGGCGTGCTGCCCGGCGCGCCCTTGGATGGTCGATTGTATATTGGATACACTGAAAGCGTCAATCGCTGCTCAGCAGTCGACGGCGGCCCTTTCGCGGCGCAATACCGCCACCAGATTCCGCCCGGCGTCGAGGATGTGCAGCTTCAGGAAGACGACCGCGGCCTCGGTGTCGCGCAACGCGCACAGCCGCAGGATCTCGCGATGCTCGCGCTCGGCATTGTCGATCCCGTCGGTCGCCAGCAGGTGCAGCCGGATATAGCGTTCGACCTGCAGATTGACGCCCTGGAGAACGGCCAATGTCTGCGGCCGCGCGGCGGGAAGATAGAGCCGGCGATGGAACGCCCAGTTGAGCCGCCCCCAGCTCGCCATGTCGCCGCGTCGATAGGAATCTTCGAGCGCGCCCAGGATGTCCCGCGCCTCCGCGATATCGCTGTCGGTCATGCGCCGTACCGCACGCGCCAGCATGTCGGTTTCCAACAGCGCGCGCAGTTCGAACAACTCCTCGACCTGCTCGGTCGGGATCGAGGTGACGACGGTCCCCTTATGCGTTTCCATTGACACCAGCCCGCACGCTTCGAGCTGCCGCAGCGCCTCGCGCACCGGCATCCGGCTGACGCCATATTCCTCGGCGATCACATCCTGGATCAGCGCCTCGCCGTCGCGGAATTCTCCGCTCAGGATCCGTTCCTGGAGCGAATCGCGAATGCCCTCGGGGATGCTGCGTCGTTCGATCTGGTGTTGCTTCATGGCCGGTTGCGCGATTGCATGCGCCATCCTTCGTGTTGCGAAAAGCCGCCTTCGTCATCGTGATGTGCCGCAACATCGCCCTCCCGGCAACGTCTATCGACAATCCATATTTTGTATTGTATCCTGTATCCAATACAATTTCAGAGGAGCGAAATGGCATGGCAGAGACCTGGACGGGCGTGTTTCCGGCGGTGACGACCAAGATGACGCAGCCGGCCGAGCTTGATCTCGACGCGATGCGCGCCAGCCTCGATCGCCTCGTCGCCAGCGGCGTGTCGGGGGTGATCGTGCTTCCCATGCTCGGCGAAAATGCCTCGCTTTCGCTTGCCGAACGCGAAACAATCATTCGCACCGCGGTCGAGACCGTCGGCGGGCGCGTCCCGGTGCTGTCTGGTCTCGCCGAGATTACGCTCGACACCGCGCGCGCCAATGCCCGGCTCTACAGATCCTGGGGCGCGCAAGGGCTGATGGTCTTCCCTAGCCTGGGCTACAAAAGCGATCCGCGTGAAACGACCGAATGGTATCGCGGCGTCGCGGGCGCCTCGGACCTGCCGATCATGATCTACAACAATCCGATCGCGTACGGCGTCGACGTCACGCCGGACGTGCTCGAGACGCTCGCCGACGTGCCCGAGATCGTCTGCGTCAAGGAAGAGAGCGGCGACATCCGCCGCGTCACCGACCTGCGCGTGGCGTTGGGCGACCGGTTCAGCATCTTCTGCGGCGTCGATGACCTGATCGTCGAGAGCATGGCGCTGGGCACCACCGGCTGGGTGTCGGGCATGACCAATGTCTGGCCCAGGCAATGCGTCGCGCTGTTCGAGCTGTGCCGCGCCGAACAATTCGCCAAGGCGCGCGAACTCTACGCGATGCTCACGCCGAGCTTCCACCTCGATACGCACGTCAAGCTGGTGCAATATATCAAGCTCGCCGAGCACCTCGTCTATGGCGCGCCCGAATGGACCCGATCGCCGCGGCTCGCGCTGGTCGACGAGGAGCGGCGCTTCGTCATTGACACGATCCGCGGCGCCATCGATCAGCTCGCCGGCTCGGCCTGGGCCTGAGCGCTCCATCATCCATATCGAAGGACAATCGCATGACCGATATCAAACGCTGGCACCCGACCGCCCGCATGAACCAGATGGTGGCGTATAACGGCCTGGTCTTCACCGCCGGCCAGGTCGCCGAGGAGAATGCCGGCAAGAGCGTTGCCGAACAGACCGCGGAAATCCTGCGCAACATCGACAGCCTGCTGGCCGAAGCCGGGACCGACAAGAGCCGCATCCTGAGCGTGACCATCTATCTGGCCGACATCGCCAGCTTCGCCGAGATGAACCAGGTCTGGGACACCTGGGTCGCCCCCGACGGCAAGCCGGTGCGGGCGACGATCGAAGCGCGCCTGGCGGGACCGCAATATGCGGTCGAGATCGCGGTGATTGCGGCAGCCTGAGCCCGGAGCCGGGTCGCGATCGTCAGTGCACGAAGATCGCGACCAGGCCGCCGGCCAGTCCGGCGACGACGAACGCGCGGACCAGATGCGGGGCGAAGCTCAGGCCGAGCAGGATCGCGCCGCTCGCCAGCGGGAGCAGGCCGAACCAGGTGACGATATCGGTCGGCCGGTGCCCCGCGACGGCGAGCCCGAACGACAGCGCCAACAGCGACCAGCCGGCGATCACGGTCGCGCGGGGCGTGGCGATGGTGCGCCAGCCGCCCAGCAGGACGCCGCGATGCGGATGCATCGAGGCGGCGAGCAGATAGAGGCCGAGGAATTCCAACATAGCGAAGGTCATGCGATCGCCCTCGCCCGCGCCGGCCGGCGGATACCGGAGCGCTGGCGCATGACGATCCGCATGCAGGCCAGCGCGGCCATGGCGACGCCGATGAGCAGCGCGTCGGCCACGGGCAGCATCGCATCGCCGCGGGCCAATGCCTGCGACAGATAGGATAGCCCGCCACCGACGACCGGCGCGGCGAGGCAGAGCGAAGCTAGGACTCCCAGCAATAGCGGCCAACCCAGGCGCGGCGGCACGGCGAGCGCGACGAGCAGCGCGAGGCCGGCGACATCGAGCGCGATCGTCACTTCCTGTTGCGCGCGATCGATCAGGCCGACCGGCAACAATCGGTTCGCGCAGAGATAGGCCGCACAGCCGATCGGCATACCGGCGATGACACCGACATTGAGCCGCTCGACGATCCGGTTCGCCAGCGACAAGGGCGCGCGTTCGCGGCGTTTGACCACCCACAGGATCATCCCGCTCGCCACCGCCAGGGTCAGCATCGCGCCACCGAGAAAATAGAGCCAGCGCAGCAATCCGCTCGCGAACCGGCCCATGTGCAGGCCATAGATCACGGCATAGGTTTGAAGCGCCGGTCGTTGTTCGGACCAGGCACCGATCACCCGCCCGCTCGGGCCGTCGAAACTGACCTCGGCCACGGTCGCCCCGATCTGCGCGGCGTCGCTGCGATAGACGGTGACCACCGACGCGGCATCGCCCGGATTGGCCAGCGATACGCGCGCGAACGGCGCACCGCCGAACCGACGCTCAGCCTCGCGCAGCATCGGTGCGATCGGTGCCAGCGTTCCGGGACGCCCCGCCGCCGGCCGGTCGACCGCGCCCGGGGTGAGGTCGTGAAACGCCGCCGCCAGGTCGTTGCCGTAATTGGCGACGATACCCCAGGGCATGTTGAGCGAGGCGAGCGTGACGAGCCCGCTGAAGGTGATCATCAGATGGAACGGCAAGGCCAGCACGCCCAGCGCGTTGTGGCCGTCGAGCCAGGACCGTTGTCCCTTGCGAGGGCGGAAGGTGAAGAAGTCGCGGAAGATGCGGCGATGCGCGATGATCCCGGTGACGAGCGCGGTCAGCATCGCCAGCGCGGCGATCGACGCCAGCCAGCGGCCCCAGGGATAAGGCAGCTGCAGCTCGAAATGCAGCCGGTAGAAGAACTCGCCGCCCAGCGTCTCGCGCGCGACCGGCGCGCCGCTGACCGGGTCGAGCGCGCGCGCGACATAGTCGCCGCCAGTATCGTAGGTCGCCTCGACACTATTGGCGCGATCGTCGGGCGCGGTCAGGTACCAGCCGGTCGATCCCGGCGCATTCTTCGCCAGCCAGTCGGTCGCCGCGGCGATCGCCTCGACCCTGCCCGCGCTGGCGGTCGCCTCGGGCCGCATCCAGCGGCCGATCTCGGGCTTGAACACGCTCATCGTGCCCGCCAGGCACATCACGAACAGCACCCAGCCGAGCACCAACCCGGTCCAGCCGTGCAGCCAGGCCATGACCTGCCGCATGCCATCGCGGATCGCGCTCATCGCGCCGGCGGCCCGATCATCCAGGCCAGCCCGGCGAACAGGGCGGCCAGCACGACCACTCCGCCCCAGGCGCGCCACGGGCCACGCGCGAGGAACGCCCAGATCGCAACCGCCGGCACCGCGAGATAGGCGCACAAGGTCCCCGCAATCACCGCGTCGATCCGCCCGCCCGCGCCCAACCGCGCGACCGCCATCGCCAGGCACGCGGCGACGCCATAAGCGCCGAATGTCGCCGCCAGCACGCGCGCGGCAACGTTGCCGCGATAGCGCCAGCCGCGCCGATCGACCGCGCGCGCCGCCATCAGAAATCGAGCCCGATCGTCACCGCCACACTCCGCGGCGCGGCGTAATAGGCCTGGCCCCACATCAGGCTGGCGAGATATTTGGTGTCGGTGACGTTGCGCACATTGAACGTCGCGCGGACGTGATCGAGCAACCGCATGCCCGCCATCAGGTCGAGCACCGCATAGCTATCCTGGCGCAGCAGGACGTCGCCGGTGACCACGCCCATATTCTGCACCGTGGCATCGGCGTAGCGGATCGCGTTCTGCCAGCGCAGCTGCGCGCCAAGCTTGAGGTCGTTGAGCCGCGGCACCGTATAAGTGGTCGACAGCTTGAGCGACTTGGTCGGCAGGAAAGTACGCGTCGGGTTGCCGGCCTGATCCTCGACCTTCAGGCCGGTATAGCCGCCGCTGACTCGCCAATTGTCGGTGACTTTGCCGGCAATCTCGATCTCGAACCCGCGCGATGTCGTGTCGACCCCGGCATAGCAGATCCCGCCGACCGGCCCGTTGACGCACGGCCCATTGGGATCGCCGAACGCGCCGATCGCCGACGCCAGCCCCTTCTGCTTGGCGCGGAACAAGGATGCGGTGGCGTAGAGCTTGCCGCCGAACCACTCGCTCTTGATGCCGCCCTCGATGCTGCTGCCGCGCGCCGGGTCGAGCTTGCGGTTGTTGATGTCGACTTCGGTCTGCGGATTGAAGATGTCGGTATAGCTCGCATAGAGCGAGAAATTCCCGGTCAGGTCATAGACCGCGCCGGCATAGGGGCTGACCGCATGCGCGTCGCGCGACTGGTCGGTGCCATAGGACGTGCCGGTCGACTTGAGCCACATCGCGCTGGCGCCGACCACCGCCTTCAACCGATCGGTGATGTTAAGGTGCGCGGCGCCGTACGCGCGGGTCAGCCGGTCGGTATAATCGGCGGCGAGATAGGCGCCGGGATAACTCGGTTCGGGGACGATGGCCTTCCCCCAGTCGCCGACCGCCGGAAAGACGATCGCGTCGGCCGAGAAATTCTCCCATTCGCGGCCATGCGAGCGCGCGGTCGAGACGCCGAACGCCAATTGGTGCTGGCGGCCGAACAGCCTGAACGGGCCGGACGCGTAGAAATCGCCGAGATACTGATTGTAGACCGAGGGATAGATGCCCGACATGCCCGCGACGCCCAGCCCGGTCGCGCGGTCGGGGAAATTATAGGCGTAGAGCAGCTTCGATTCTTCCTCGAAGCGCTTGTAGGTGAACACGCCCTTCGCTGACCAGCCGCCGCCGAAATCATAGGCGAGCTCGCCGAACGCGCTCTGGTCGGTGACGTTCCAATAGGTCCAGGGCGCCGAGGTCGAGGCCGAGACCTGATAATCGATCCGCGTCCCATCGCTATAGGTCAGCGGGAGCGCCCCCCACATCACGCCGTCGGCATGGTTTTCCTGACGCGTATAGCCGGCGGTCGCGGTCAGCCGCGGCGTGACCTTCCACGAGACGATGCCGCCATAGACGTTGCGGTTGACGTGGTTGAAGTCGAGCCAGGAATCGCGATTGTCGTGCGCATAGATCAGCCGCGCGGCGACATTGCCCGACGCGTCGAGCGGCCCCGACACGTCGCCTTCGAAGCGCAGCTGGTTCCATGACCCCGCCATCACCGAGGCCGAGGCCTGGAAGTCCTCGGTCGGCCGCTTGCGGACGTAATTGATCGTCGCCGACGGATTGCCGATCCCGGTCATGATCGCATTGGCGCCGCGCACCGTCTCGACCCGGTCCCACAACGCCGTGTCGAGCGCGCCGAACTGCAGCCCCCAGATCAACGGCAGGCCGATCCCATCGACCTGGAAGTTGGTGATGTCGAAGCCGCGCGCGTTGAAATAGGTGCGGTCGGTCTCGACCCGCTCGACATTGATCCCGACCGCCTGATCGAGCAGATCGTTGACGTTGGTCAGCGCGAAATCGTCGATCCGGCTGCGGTCGATGATGGTGACCGATTGCGGCGTCTCGCGCAGCGTCAGCGGCAGCCCGGTCGATGACGCGCTCTGGTTCGCCGCCAGCGTGCCGGTGATGACGATCTCCTGCTTCGCCTGATCATCGGTCTCCTCGTCGGGCCCCGCCGCCCAGGCCGGATGGCTCCAGGCAAGCGCCAACACAGCGGAGAGAGCGAGGTGCCTGCGGGCAATGGTCATCGACGAGCCTTCCAAGATGCGATCGGGAAGCGCGGCTCGTATGATTGTCGCTATTGCGAGTCAATGTCATTATCAATAAATGGCTAGACGCGTGATGGAGATGCTGTCGGGGACGCGGCCGACAGCCAGCGTGGTTTGCGATCGGCGTTGCGGGTCCCTTCCGCCGCCCAGGAGGCTGGAGAAGACTTTTAGCGAGGAGAGCGCAGCCACGGCGAGGAACTGCGGTTTAATGGATCGATCTGGGCCGATATCGGGCCGATGGTTTGTGGCGCCATCAGCCAGGGAAGCAGACGTTCGTGGTTGTCGCGGCCCAAAGTCCGAAAGTGAGCCGTTTGTCGATCGATCGGTTGCAATGACCAACTCAGGAAGCGGAGGTCACCCCGAGGCCCGCTTGGCGAAGTAGTTTCGAACACAAGCTCCGTAGTAAGGAGACATATTTTTCTTGCCCTACTGGAAAAATTACTGCGATTGGCGTTCCATATTATCAGGCGAGTGAATTATTTATGTCCGTTTTGGATATTCCCCTTCGGAAGGCTTTGCAGCTGTTCTACGCGCGCCGAACGTTACGACGATCCATATTGAAGGAGGATATCCGACTTGATCGCAGGAAGGAAGCGGGCGGCACGAGAAGCCGAGGTGGCGATTTCTATCTTCCGTTCTGGTCAGATGTTAAAAAGCATATATCGGGTGATGGGGACTTAGCAGATCTGACCACTGATCGCGTTGCATCAAACGAAAATTTCAAACGCCTATATCCTCTACTGAAGGATGGCGTTCTTGAATTGCTTAGTGCAAAGTTGCGTTGGTCGAATGAACCCGTCGAGATCATTCCTCAGAGCGTTCATGGGATTCTGCGAATTGAGAATCTAGGCGGAACAGTTCGCATCCGCGATGCTCTACACGCGCGTGTAAGAGAGAAGTATACACGCGTAGTATATCCTTACTTCAGCGAAGAGCCTGCGTTAACCGAGGAAGGGGGAAGGTTGGGCCTATGGGCGATGCAACAAGCATTGAAAGGCTTAGACCCAAACGACATGCGCATTATAGATCCTCTTCGCGGAACGTTTTTCTCGCCGGAGACGACGCCATTGAGAGGCACCGAGGAAACTATTTTTTACGACAATTACAGGTCTTTGATCGATGAATGGCAGCGTCTTAGGCTTGAGTGAATCCAGCCTGACAACCGCAAATGCGGGATCGGTATCCTGCGCTATTTTGTCTGGAATAAAAAAGTCTAGCACAAAGCAGGTTTCAAGCAGGGCGGGCGCTCATCCAAGGCCATCCTCCTAATTACGGTGACGGGCGCAACAATGCCGAATTAGTATTTAGGTATTTATGCACGTGTTACCGTAAATTTAGGAGCCACGCGGTTGATACGCAATCTGCTAGAAAATCTTATCGGCATAGGCTTTTTCAAAGGCCTCTAGAGCGCCGTAACGCTCGTTCCACAGGGCATCGTCGCCGAACAGGCGCGCCATAGCTGACGAAGCCACCAGCCCGCGATACATGTAGTTCCATATGTCGTCCTGATGATCCGGGTATAATGGGCTGTCGAGCATCCCGTTTAAGAAATAGCGTGGGGGATCGGTCATACATATATCGATAATCGCTTCGCCGCATCCGTGAACAAAGCCGGAGTATCCTTTGTAAACGCTTCGACCCGCAGCGATTATTGTTGAGGGATCGTCACCAGAGTGCTTCGCAACGTAAGCTCTGATGTGCTTCCGTTGGACTTGCCCCCGATTTTCGCCCGCCTCCCCTCGTTCTTCCATCCAATGGTATTCGAGATATTCTTTGTGGCGATCCGTCATGTCGTCGTGGGCGATCGCCAAGGAGAAGAACAGTATGTCCTCCTCAAAATCGTCAAGGGTGCGTTGAATAACACCCATCTCTTGCAGGAAGCCAGTGGCTAGAAGCAAACGCAGGGTGTGGAGGCCGCTTATGAGTCTAGCGAATTTTTGTAGCATTGCCTGCTGCGACGTCTGCTCTACGTAGCGTAGAACGAAACCGTCTTTGTAATCTTCTTTGATTGGCGCGGGTACTTGCTCTTCTAAGCGCCGAAATGAGCTCTCTAGCTCCGATATGACACTATCAAAGATGTCGTCCATTGCCTCTGCAACTCCTGAAACCGCTCACCGCGACGCTAACGCAATCACCGCGTTGGCGACTGCCCTAGGTTGCTGAGGGAACAGCAAAAACAAAACCAGCGGGAGGCTGCCCAGAAACGAAAGACGCAAGGCCCTAATGGCGACCACTCCGAACGCCAGCATTGGATGCCCGGAAGCAAGAAATGCCTTCACCTGTTCTGTCTCGTGCTCTGCGCCGCGCCCAAACATCCTACATGCCCCCGACTTCCGCCGAGCGCAGCCGCATCGGCTTATTGAGATGCCCGGCGTCCACGTCTGCCTTTAGATCGGTGAACCCTCTCAAATGGTCCTCAACGAGCCGCCGCCTCTTCGCCCACGCCCGCCTCCGACCGGGAGTGTCGGCCTCGACCCTGAGGCGCGCCACTGTGCGATATGCCGGAGCCTGCCGATGCAGGTTCAACGGTATAAAATACCGCGCCTCGTACTTGTCGAAGAGGTAGGTTCTGTCGTCCCCGACTATCGCGCTGGCAACATCGAACGTCAGGCGGGTCAATCGCGCCTCGTCGTCCGGCTCTGATAACGAATAGTACCCCGCAGGGTCCAACGGCATGATCGGCTCAGCACCGTCATCTTCGCAATCAAACAACCACGGCTCCCACCAAAGAGCACCGAGTTGTGTTAGCGTATCCACGCGCCGCCAAAACTCATCGTAGGGCTTTGGTCCTTTCGCCTTGTGACGTACCATCCAGTCGCCATTAGCCCACCGCCAAGTGCCTTCTGTGATCGCCCAAACCGCATGAACTCCGACCGTAGCAATTTTCTTTGCTGTCGTATCATTGCCTTCAGCGCGGCCACCTAAGAGATTGGAAAGCGGCACGCCGAACGTCGCATCGGTATCCACCAACCCATAAAGATCGACCAGCATTCGCAGCGTAAGGACATCCCCTGTCTCGCGCACTCGCCTAAGCATCGACGCCTCGCCAGATAAGCCAGTAACAAGGGCGACGGGTAGGAAGGTCGGCTCGGCCTCGCGGGGCAACTCCGGCAATTCGTATTGCGGCATCATTCTGGAGCTGTCCGCTGTCCGCTTCACCAGACCACAAGCAATCAGCTCTTCGATGGCCAGTTTTGCACGCGGCTTGCCAATGCCGATGTGCTCCTCGCACGCCTTAGCCGACCACTTGGTCAAACGATGGTCGCTGCCTGTCCCCGCCAATAGGACAAGGAAGCAAGCCACAAAGTTCATCCGATTGCTCGTAGGCGCGGTCCACAGGCGCTCGTTGATGTCTTGGCCAAGCGCGAAGAAAAGACTTCCCGTCCCCTTTCCTCGGACCCGCTTTTCCTGAGTTTCTTCGTCCATGGGCACAGTTCCCGAGCCAGCCACATCGGTGCGATAGCACATCACTTTGTCCCCATCAAGGACATCAAGGTTATTAAGGAAACTAAGGCCACCAAGGAAATACCGAACCCATCAAGGCAGCTAAAAACAGCGGATCGGCCCGCCGCTTTGCGGCGGCACGCTCATAGCGCGTAAAACCCTAGAACTTGAGAACCGGGAGATTCTGGCCAGTTTAAACAGGCACGAAAAAGCTTAGGCAAACCCGTAATCGGGACGATCAGCCTACCCGACCGGGCAGTAGCAAAACATCGAGGCGGCACCCTATCTCCTCTGCTCAGGAGATTTTCCCATGACAACCCCATCGCCCCTCGCCGAGCTTTCCGCATCGCTCGCCGACCTCGCCGCCGCCGCCACCCCCTCGATCGTCGAAGTCCAGTCGCGCCATTCGCTGGCGAGCGGCTTCGTCTGGCGCGACGGGTTGGTCATCACCCCCGATGAGACGCTCGCCGATGAAGGGTCGATCGAGATCGAGGAGTCCGACGGCACGGTGCGCAGCGCAACCCTGATCGGGCGCGACGCGGCGACCGATATTGCCCTGCTCCGGGTCGAGGGGCTCAAGGCGCCGGTGGCGGCCATCACCGAAGTGGCCGTCCGGCCCGGCGCGCTCGCCTTGGTGGTCGCGGCTGCCGACAGCGCGCCGTTGATCGCGTTCGGTGGCATCGCCGCGGTCGGCGCGGCCTGGCAGTCGATGCGCGGCGGCACGATCGATGCCCGGATCGAACTGGATCTGCGGCTGCGACGTCGCGCCGAGGGCGGCCTTGCCATGGATGGCGCCGGCGGCGCTTTCGGGATGGCCGTGCGCGGCCCGCGCGGCCGGACGTTGGTCATCCCGGCGGCGACGATCGACCGCGTCGCCCAGCAATTGCTCGCCCACGGCCGGGTCCAGATCGCCTATCTCGGCGTCGGTCTCAAGGACGTGCCGCTCGATGACGGTGGCCATGGCGCCATGGTGATGGCGATCGAGCGTGAGAGCCCGGCGGCGCGCGCCGGTCTGCATCAGGGAGACATCATCCTGTCCTGGGCCGGCCAGCGCATGCCGCATGTCGGCGCGCTGCTGCGGACGCTGCGGGCGACACCGATCGGCACCGAAATCGTGCTTGGCGTTCGGCGCGGGGGAGCGCCGCTGGACGTGGCGGTGACGATCGGGGATCGGCCGGAACGGTGAGCAGTCGCGATCCCGCGGCGGGCCTGCGTCTCGCGATCCGCGTCGATGATCCGGCGCTCGCCGCCCGGCTCGCCGACATCCTGGGGCGGATCCCGGAATTGCGGATCGCGGGCACCGACGAAGCGTCAGATCTGGTGCTCAGCGCGTCCGACGCGAGCGAGCACGGGTTCGACCTGACGCCGCGCGAGCGCGACGTGATCGCGTTGCTTGCCGAAGGCCTGTCCAACAAGGCGATCGGCCAGCGGCTCGGCATTTCCCCCGACACCGCCAAATTCCATGTCGGCCGGCTGATCGACAAGCTCGACGCGACCGGGCGCACGGATGCGGTGGCGCACGCGGCGCGGCGCGGGATCATCCATCTTTAGAGATTCGTGCCGGTTTAAACCGACACGAAAAAGCCCGCCGCACCATCAGGCGCTGCGGGCTTTTTCAGTCCTGCGGAAGGGGTTGGTGGAGCCGAGGGGGATCGAACCCCTGACCTCTGCAATGCCATTGCAGCGCTCTCCCAGCTGAGCTACGGCCCCACACTTTCCGGGAAGGAAGGCGCCCCTAACCGGACTGCGCCCCTTTGACAAGCGGGTGGTTAACCCGCTTGCCTTAAAAAATTGCGTCGATCAGTTCTCGTCCTCGTTGCCGCCGGTCTCGACACCGAGATCGTCGTCACCGCCGAGATCGACTTCATCGTCGGCCGAAGGCTCACCCTCGTCCTCGATGCCGATCTCCAGATCGTCACCCTCGAGGTCCGAATCGTCCTTTTCGGGCTTCTCGGCCTTGACCACCTCGAACGGCAGCGGCTGCTTCGATTTCAGGATCGGTTCGGGCGCCCAGGCGGTGTTGCAATTGATGCAGACAACCGGGTCGTCCTTGCCCAGATCGTAGAAACGCGTTGCGCATTTCGGGCACGTACGCTTCGTGCCCCATTCCGGCTTAACCATGCCGATGTGTACCTTTCGATTTAATGCAAATTTCGGGGATCGACCCCTAAAGTGGCGCGCGCCTTGCCATAGCGCAAGGTGGCTGTCAAAGCCCGCGACCGATGTCGCACGCCACTCCCAAACCTCTCCGGATCGAATCCTCCGCCGGCCTGACCGGCCGCGTCACCGTTCCCGGCGACAAGTCGATCAGCCACCGCTCATTGATGCTGTCCAGCCTGGCGGTCGGCGAAAGCCGGATCGAGGGGCTGCTGGAAGGTGAGGATGTGCTCGCCACTGCCGCGGCGATGCGGGCGATGGGTGCCACCATTGAGCGCAGCGACGACGGGATCTGGCGCGTCTGGGGTGTCGGGGTCGGCGGATTGCTGCAGCCGGCGGGCGCGCTCGACATGGGCAATTCGGGGACGTCGACGCGGCTGCTCGCCGGGCTGGTCGCCAGCCATGCGATCACCGTGACGTTCACCGGCGACGCGTCGCTCAGCAAGCGACCGATGGGTCGCGTGATCGATCCACTGTCGCTGATGGGGGCGGACTTCACGTCGAGTCCCGGTGGTCGCCTGCCGATGATGGTGCGCGGCATCTGCCCGGCGGTGCCGATCGATTATACGCTCCCGGTCGCCTCGGCGCAGGTCAAGTCGGCGGTGCTGCTGGCCGGGCTCAACACGCCGGGGATCACCCGGGTGATCGAGCCGGTGCCGACGCGCGACCATAGCGAGCGGATGCTCGCCGGGTTCGGCGCCAATCTGACGGTCGAGGCAACCAATCGCGGCCGCGTGATCTCGATCCATGGCGAAGCCGAGTTGAAGCCGCAGCAAATCATCGTGCCGGGCGATCCCAGCTCGGCGGCGTTCTGGGCGGTGGCGGCGTCGATCGTCCCGGGCAGCGAGGTGACGATCGCCAATGTCGGGCTCAACCCGACGCGCGCGGGCATCTTCACCGCGCTCCGGATGATGGGCGCCGACATCACCGAGGTCGATCCGCGCATCGTCGGCGGCGAGCCGGTCGCCGATCTGATCGTACGCCATGCGGCACTGAAGGCGATCGACGTGCCGCCCGATCTCGCGCCGAGCATGATCGATGAATATCCGGTGCTGTTCGTCGCCGCGGCGCTGGCCGATGGGCGCACCGTCGCGCGCGGCGCGCACGAATTGCGCGTCAAGGAATCGGATCGCATCGCGGCGATGGCGGCGGCGCTCGAAGCGTGCGGCGTGACCGTCGAGGAATTTGACGACGGCCTCGCGATCACCGGCAGCGGCGGCGAGCCCATTCCGGGCGGTGGCACGGTCGCCTCCTTGCTCGATCACCGCATCGCGATGGCGATGACCGTGGCGGGGCTGGTCGCGCGGCGGCCGATCACGATCGACGACGTCGCCCCGGTCGCGACCTCCTATCCGGTGTTCTTCGAGACGCTGGAGCAATTGGCGGGCCGCGCATGACGCGGATGATCGGCCGCCGCGAATTGCTTGCCGGTGGTCTCGCGCTCGGCGCCACCTTCGCCCTCCCCCGCCCGCTGTTCGCGCGCAAGGCGGACGGCTATCCGGCGCCCGATCTCGAGAAGATGGTCCCGGTCGAAGGCGGGCGCGTCTATGTCCGCGTCAACGGCAGACTGAACGGCGCCAAGCCGCCAATCGTCATGCTGCATGGCGGCCCGGGCGGCGATCACGAACATTTCATGCCCGCGGTCGCTTTGGCCGACGAGCGCGCGGTGATCCTCTACGATCAGCTCGACAGCGGGCAGTCGGACCGGCCCAACGACCCGAAGAATTGGCGCGTCGAACGCTTCGTCGATGAGATTGAGCTGGTCAGACGCGCGCTCGGCGTCGATCGCTGGCATCTGCTCGGGCACAGCTGGGGCGGCACGCTCGCGCTCGAATATGGCGCCAGGGAATATGGCAAAGGCCGGCCGGCGGCGCTGCGCGGCCTGGCGATGGCCAGCCCGCTCGTGTCGACCAAAAGCTGGATCGCCGACGCCAATGCCTTGCGGGCGACCTTGCCGACGGCGGTACAGGCGCAGATCGCCAGCTGCGACGCGGGCCCCAGCCGTGGTTGCGATGATGGCGTCGGCGCCTTTTACCGTGCGTTCAACGGTCGCGAACCGGCCAAGCCCGCGGCGATCGCTTATGCCGGCGCGCATCCCGATGGCTTCAACCCCAAGCTCTATAATGCGATGTGGGGGCCGAGCGAATTCGTCTGCACCGGCAGCCTCAAGGATTATGACGGCGAGCCACTGCTGGCCAGGCTCGACGGGCGGCGCACGATCTTCCTGGGCGGGCAATATGACGAAGCGCGTCCGACCACGCTGGCCGGATTCGCCGCGCGGGTGCCGGGCGCCGAATATGCCACCATCCCCGGCTCGGCCCATGGTATCTTCGCCGACCGGACGCTGGAAACGGTCGCGTTGATCCGCGGCTGGCTAGCGCGACAGGACGCCAGGTCCTAGAGGACCGCGATGGAGTTAAGCGTATGATCATCGCCGTGGACGGTCCCGCCGCCAGCGGCAAGGGCACCGTCGCCCGCGCCCTGGCGAAACATTATCGCCTGCCGCACCTCGACACCGGCCTGCTGTACCGCGCGGTCGCGGAGAAC
>DASVNU010000057.1:0-2128 GCA_036383655.1 Sphingomonas sp.
GCGAAGCCCGGCTGATCGCCCGCTTTGGCGAGGTCGGCCAGCTTGCCCGCCTCGGTCGCCAGCCTCGCTGCCGCCTTTTCGAACCCGGCGCGGTCGCTCCACACCGTCGGCAATGCCTTGGTCGTGCCGCCGTCGCTGCCCGCCGGGAACAGCCCGGGCACCGCGCGCGCCCAACCGGCGATCGCGCCGGCCGCAAATGCCTGGGTCTTCACGTCGCCCTTGGCATCGATCACGCCTTTCATGCCGCCAAAGGCCGCACCCTGTAGCTTGAACCCGGCCTGGCGCGCCGCGATCAGTTGATCGGCGTCATCGCGCCGCGTCGCCGCCGCCGCGGTCAGCACGCCCGCCGCGAGTACCAGTATCAATGCCGACATCGTCCTGGTCATCGCGACTCTCCCTCGGTTGAATGGCGCGATGCTATGACCGCGGGAGGGATCGGGCAATGCCGCCGTTAACCGGCTTTGCGGGGACCGCGTTAACCGCGCCCGGCTACGGTGCCGCGATGATCTCGTCCAAAATCTTCCGCAGCCGATGGTCGGCGCTGTTCTGGTCGGCCGGGATCATCTGGACAGCCTATGACGTGGCGAACGCCAATGCCCCCGACCCGGCGACCAACAACAGCACCGCTGCGCCGACCGACGCGACCGGGGTTACGGTCAACGATGGCGATTTGGCGGTACTCGCCAACGCGATGGGCCAATAAGCCTCACACCTAAACCGTCATCCCCGCGAAAGCGGGGACCCATCTCCCGGACAATCAACAAAACACGGCCGTTGTGATGGCGGCGCGGGCCCGAGATGGGTCCCCGCTTTCGCGGGGATGACGGCGGGGAGAGATCGTCGCTACTTCCCCGCGAACAGGAACGCGACCGCACCGACCAGGCATAAAAACGCCCCCAGATGCCGCCAGCCGAGCGGCTCGCCCAGCACGGTGACCATGAACACGCCGAATATCGCGAGCGAGATCGCTTCCTGCGTCACCTTGAGCTGCCCGCCCGACCAGCCCGCGGCGTAGCCGAAGCGGTTGGCGGGGACCGCGAGGCAATATTCGAACAACGCGATGCCCCAGCTGATCGCGATCACGATCCACAGCGGCTTGGCCATGCCGCCCTTCAAATGCCAGTACCACGCCACCGTCATGAAACAATTGGACAGCGCGAGCAGGGCCACCGTCCACATGTCGGTATCTCTTTCGCTAGCGAATGACGGTGCACGCGATGGGCGGCTGGCCCGGCGTCGTCAAGGTCGCGGCATCGCCCTTACCGCGTAGCTCGTACCGGCCGTTTTTGTACCAGATGCCCGAGGCCGGCTTCTGCCCGTCGAGCGTCGCCACGGTGCGGCCATTGCGCGCGATCGCGGCGGTGTCGGCGCGGTTGTCGAACCGCACCGCGAACTTGGTCCCGTCCATGCAGCGATAGCGCGCGCTGACCAGCGGCGGCGTGCCGCTGATATCGGCGGCGCCAGTCGCGCCATCCGCTGCCGGTTTCGTACCGCTCTTGCCCGGCGCGGGCTTCAGATCGATCGAATAGATGTGCCATTTGCGCTGCTCGGCCGACGCACCGTCGACTTCGGTGCGGCGCAGGACGATCTCGCCATTCTGGTAATCGGGCCGGCCGTCCTTGAGCCGGGCATAGACCTGGACAGGAACCGAAACGTAGCGGCTTCCCGCCGCGCCCTCGATCTCGCCGGGGCCGCCGATATTGGCGTGATATTCCTTGTATCTGGCAAAGCCCGCCGCGAACGCCGCCGGGCTCTGCTTGCTGTCGGCACCGTCATTGCCCCATAATGCGCGAGCAGCAGCGTATTTGCCGCCCTCGATACTGGCATAATAGATTTGCACGACGTTCGCCGCGCCTTGCGCGCTGTCGGGCGTGAACTTGCCTTCGGAAACCGGGGTCTTGTCGTCGGGTAGCCCGCCTGGCTGGCCGGGTTCGGCAGGCGCCAGCGGCGGCTCGTCGCCAACCGCCGGCGCCACCGCGCCGTTGGTCGCCACCGCATTGGTGGTATCCACCGCATTATAGGTGCCGATGTCGCCCCGCGCGCGTTCGGCGGCGGCGTTGATGTCGACCTCGCTATTGCCCGTGGTCGCGGGCTGCGAGCAGGCGGCAAGGCACAGGAACGGGACAAG
>DASVNU010000058.1:0-6912 GCA_036383655.1 Sphingomonas sp.
CCTTGCCCGCCCCGGTCGTGGTGGCGGCGGCACCCGCGGCGACGCCCGGCTTCAGCTCGACGAGCGCCGATAACGGCGTGGCCGACCGCCCGACCGCGGCCGAAGCGGGGATCAGCCCGGCGCCGACCGCGACCGCGCGCGTCAGCGAGGATACGGTGCTCGCCCGGATCATCGCCGGTATCTCGGTGCCGGGCTCCGAACTCGGGGTCGCGCCGCCGCCGACGCGTGTCGCGCCGCCGCCCGCGCCGAAGCCGGTCGAACCCGCACCAGAACCCAAGGCGAAGGCCGAGGAGCCCAAACCCGTTACCAAGGCGCCTGAACCCAAGACGATCATCCGCAAGGCGTCGAACGAGGAAGCGGCGGATGCCGGCGATACCAGGACCGCCAAGGGGCGCAGCGGCAAGTCGACCGCAGACGCGAAGGCGAAGGACGATACCGCCACGCTCGATCGGAACGGATGTCCGCCGCTGACCAAAGCCAAGGTGGGCACGCGGGGCAGGGCGACGACAAGGGCGCGATCGGCCGCGAAATGCGCAACCGCCGATGCGAAGGACGCTCGCGACGCAAAACAGGATAGTGCGGCGCTCGACGACAACGGATGTCCGCCGCCGGCCAAAGGCAGAGCGGGAACGCGCGGCAAGGCGGCGGTAAGGGGAAAATCGGCAGCCAAATGCGAAACGGTGGATACCAAGGGCGGCCGTGACGCAAAGGATGACGCAGTCGCGCTCGACAAGAATGGCTGCCCGCTGCCCGCGGCCAAGGGCAGGACCGGGACGCGGGGCAGACCCGATCCGGTCGTCGCCACGCGCGGCAAGGCGAGCGCCAAGGGCAAAGCGTCGGCCAAATGCGAAGCCGTCGACGCCAAGGGCGCCAAGGCCGACGCGGCGGCCAAGGGCGAGCCTGCGCGCGTCTGGGTGCAGGTGGCCGGTGGCGCGAACCAAGCCGCGCTCGAAAAGGCCTGGAACGCGCTCCGGACGAAGGCGCCCGACCTGTTCCGCAATCGTCAGGGATGGTCGACGCCGCTGCGCGCGACCAACCGCGTCCTGACCGGACCGTTCAAGTCCGAGGAAGAGGCGCAGGCCTTCGTCAACCAGATGGCCAAGGCCGGCCTGTCGGGCTTCGTCTTCACCAGCACCAAGGGCCAGCAGGTCACTCGCCTGAGCGGGAAGTGATCGCGGCGGGTTGAGCGCAAGTATCGGTTAGATTTCCGGGGGTGGCACCGCTACACGCGAGCGCGATGACCAAGGCGCCCGCACCTTATGCTTCGCATCCCGGGGACAGTCGCGGGCGGCTCTATCCCGAATCGGAAACGACGACGCGGGGACCGCGCGACGCGTTCCAGCGCGACCGCGACCGCATCATCCATTCGATCAGCTTTCGACGATTGCGGCACAAGACGCAGGTGTTCCTGGCGCCCGACGGCGACCATTTCCGCGTCCGCCTGACGCACAGCCTGGAAGTCGCGCAGATCGGCCGCACCGTCGCGCGTGCGCTGGGCCTCAATGAAGACCTGACCGAGGCGCTGTGCCTGGCGCATGATATCGGCCATCCGCCGTTCGGCCATGCCGGCGAGGATGCGCTGGAGGCCGCACTCAATGATCGCGGCGGCTTCGACCACAATGGCAATACGCTGCGCACGCTGACCGAGATCGACAGCCCTTATCCGCGCTTTCCCGGCCTCAACCTGACCTGGGAGACGCTGGAGGGGCTCGCCAAGCACAATGGCCCGATCATCGAACCGCAATGGGCGCTGGCACGCGCCGACGAGCAGTTTCCGCTCGAACTCGCGACCTGGCCGAGCCTCGAAGCGCAGGTCGCGGCGATCGCCGACGATATCGCCTATGACAATCACGACATCGATGATGGGCTACGTGCCGGGCTGCTGAGCCTGGACCAGTTGCTCGCGCTGCCGATGATCGCCGCGCGGTGGGACGAATGCCGGATGCGGTTCGCCGACGTGCCCCCTGCGCGGCTGGTCGGCGAATTGATCCGCGGCCAGATCGGCGGGATGGTCATGGACCTGATCGATACCAGCCGCGCGGCGATCGCCGATGCCCGGGTGACGTCGGGCGACGACGTACGCGACGCGGGCAGGGCGCTGATCAAATTTTCCGACCGGATGCGCGACGACGAACGCGAGTTGAAGCGGTTCATGTACGCGAATCTGTATCATCATCCGCGCCAATTGGCCGCGGCGGAGGCGGCGCGGGACGTCGTCGCCGGGCTGTTCGCCGCCTATCACGCCGACCCGTCGCTGATGCCCGGCGACTGGCCGGTGCGCCTGCCCGCCGACGAACCCTGGCTCAGCCGCCACATCGCCGATTTCATCGCCGGCATGACCGACCGCTATGCGATCGCGCGCTATCGCGAGGTGGTCGGATCGATCGATTTGCCCGAGGGATTTTAAGACGGAGCGACCTTCCAGAACCCCAATTCGTCATGCCGGGCTTGTCCCGGCATCCACCGTGCAGGTTAGCGAGAAGCAAGAACCTCTCGTACCGGGCGTGCTGCCTAGTGGACCCCGGCACAAGGCCGGGGTGACGAAGTTATTGATTACCGGGGCTTCTCTTTCTCCGCAGACTCAACAAGCGACCGAACATCGACCGACTAACACTGAAGGTCGATCGACCCCGGAGCAATCTATGTTGCGGCGCAGCGAAGCAAAACACTGCCGCCGTTTCGATTATCGGGTCGGACGTGTGGCAAGCACGAGGAGACGGATGAGGTTGAACATCTTTCTGGCCTTTGAAATCGGGTGTCGGCGGCTGCGGCGGATATATTGCGCTGCGGCATAAATGACGATTGCAAACAAAGGACGGTCACCTGCGCGAAGGGAACGCGCGGGCTGGTGCGTTGTTGCTGGGATAGTTGTGCGACACATGCGGGCTAGACCCCATGTGCGAACAGGAGTGACGCGCCAATGGCGGCGACCGATGCCAGTATTGCCCTCAATCGCTTCGGGCTTGGCGCTCGGCCGGATGAGAGCATTCCCGACAATCCCAAAGCCTGGCTGAAGCACCAGATCGAGGCGTTCGATCCCAGGCCGGCGGCGATCGCGGCGGTGCCGACGCGCCCCAAGGTTGCCGGCGAACTCGCTGATTTCTACGAGCAACAACGCCAGCTTCGCCAGATGGGTCTGGGCCGCCGTCAGCAACAACGCGCCGCCACCGCGCCGATGCCGCCGGGTCAACCGGGCATGGCACAATCCGGCGCGCCGCAGGACATGGCGATGCGGTCGAGCGCCGCGGTCGTGCCGCCGGGAACGCCCGAACCCGGCGCCAGGCCCGCGCCCGACGCCGGCGATCCGCTGAAGGCGGCGCGTCAGTTCGTCGGCAGCCAGGTGCGCGACGATTATGCCGTCGCGGTCGGTGCGCGCGTCGGCGCGGCGATCACCAGTGCCACTCCCTTTGCCGATCGTCTGACCCATTTCTGGGCGAACCATTTCGCGGTCTCCGCCGACAAGCTGGAGGTGATCGGGCTGTCCGGCCTGCTCGAATTCGAGGCGATCCGACCCAATCTGACGGGCAAGTTCGGCGACATGCTCAACGCGGTCGAGCGCCACCCGGCGATGCTGCTCTATCTCGACCAGGCGGTGTCGGTCGGCCCCAATTCCACGGCTGGTCAATTCGCCACGCGGCGCCCGCGCCCCGGCAAGATCGGGCTCAACGAGAATCTCGCGCGCGAGATCATGGAGCTCCACACGCTCGGGGTGCGCACCGGCTACACCCAGGCCGACGTCACCGAATTCGCGCGCGCGCTGACCGGCTGGACGGTCGAGGGGATCGGTCGCGGACCGGGCGCGCGCCTAGCCGGGATCGACGATGGCCAGCCGGGCGATTTCGCCTTCGCCGAGCGGCTGCATGAACCCGGTGAGCGCATGATCATCGGTCGAAAATATGGGCAGGATGGCGAGAAGCAGGCACAGGCGGTGCTCGACACGCTGGCGACCAGCCCGGCGACGGCCAAGCATATCGCGACCAAACTGGCGCGGCATTTCGCCGGTGACACCCCGCCGCCCGCGCTGGTCCAGCGGCTCCAGGCCAGCTTCGAGAAGACTGGCGGCGATCTGCCCAGCCTCTATCGCGTGCTGATCGACAGCCCCGAATGCTGGGTGCCGCAACCGGTCAAGTTCAAGTCGCCCTGGGAATGGACGGTGTCGACCTATCGCGCGCTCGGCATGAAACAGGCGCAGCCACTCGCGGCGGTGGGGCTGCTCAACCAGCTCGGCCAGCCGACCTGGAAGCCGGGATCGCCCGCCGGTTATGACGATATCGCCGCCAGCTGGGCAGGGCCTGACGCATTGGTCCGCCGGGTCGAGGCGTCGGAGCGTTTCGCCACGCGCGCCGGGGCGCAGGTCGACGCCCGGTCGCTCGCGCCCAAGCTGTTCCCGAACATGCTGACCCCGGCGACCGAGCAGGCGCTGGCCAGAGCCGAAAGCCCCGGCCAGGCGCTCGCCTTGCTGCTCGTTTCCCCCGAAATGCTGCGGAGGTAATCATGCACGATCGCCGCTCTTTCCTGATCAACTCGGCGGGCGCCGCCGCACTCGCGCTGGCGCCGCGCATGGCCTTCGCCAGGGCTGAGACCGACCGCCGCTTCGTTTTCATCATCCAGCGCGGGGCGGCCGACGGGCTCGGCACGATCGGTGCGATCGGTGATCCCGCCTTCGCCAATGCACGCGGGCAGTTCGCCGCGGACTTCGCGACAGGCAAGAAGCTCGACGCGATGTTCGCGCTGCACCCGGCGATGACCTCGCTCGGCACGATGTACGACGCCAGGGAAGCGCTATTCGCCCATGCCGTCGCCTCGCCCTATCGCGACCGCTCGCATTTCGACGGGCAGAACGTGCTCGAGAGCGGCGGGCTGGGTGCCTATCAGGTCAAGGACGGCTGGATGAACCGCATGCTCGGCGTCATCCCGTCAGGCGAGGCCAAGGCGATCGCGGTGTCGGCGACGATCCCGCTCGCGCTGCGCGGTCCGCACGAGGTGACCAGCTATGCACCATCGGCGCTGCCCCAGGCATCCGACGACCTGCTGACCCGCGTTGCCGCGCTCTATCAGGGCGATAGCCAGCTCCACGGCCTGTGGAACGAGGCGATGGACACGCGGAAACTGACCGGCGACCTGGTTGATGTCAGCGTCAAGAACGCGGCGGCGACAGGTACGTTGGCGGCGAGGTTGCTCGCGCCCGCGAACGGCGCGCGGATCGCGATGATCGAAACCGGCGGCTGGGACACGCATGCCGGCCAGCGCGGCCGCTTGGCGGCACAGCTCAAGGGGCTCGACGCGATGCTCGCCAGCCTGAAGACCGGCATGGGTCCGGTGTGGAACGACACGATGATCCTGGTCGCGACCGAATTCGGCCGCACCGTCGCGGTCAACGGCACCGGCGGCACCGATCATGGTACCGGATCGGCGGCGATGCTGGTCGGCGGCGCGGTCCGCGGCGGTCGAGTGATGGCCGACTGGCCGGGATTGGGGCAGGCGGCGCTGTTCGAGGGCCGCGATCTCAAGCCGACATTGGGACTCGATCAGTTCGTCGCGGGCGCGGTCGCCGGGCATTACAACGTCGAGCCGGGAAAGGTGATGGCGACTCTCTTTCCAGACACGAAAGGCGCGATGCCGGTCAGCGAGCTGTCGCGGGTATGACACCCGGGACCGCAATGGAATGGGACGGAAGCGGCGCGGTCCGCGCGGCGCTATCCCAATAAGGCGGGTTGCCAAAGAAGCGCCGCAGGCTGTCGGTCATCGCGACGATTTTGGCGGAAGGGGTGCGGGCCTGTGGATAGCAGATATAGAGTTCGGCGCCTTCGCCTTCCGCCCCGACATCGACATGGACGAGCGATCCGGCGGTGAGTTCCGAATGGACGAAGAAATCGGGTAGCAGGGTGATGCCGAGCCCGGCCAATGCCGCGTCACGCATCACCAGGCCGTTGTTCACCCGCATCACGCTGCGTGGTCTGATCACGGTCCAGCCCTCCGGCCCGTTGAACCGCCAATCGGCCTCGCGGTTGGTATAGACGATACCCTTGTGCGCGTTGAGACAGGCCAGCGAGTGGGGCGTCCCGTTGCGCTCAAGATAGGCGGGCGCTGCGACCAGCATGCGACGGGTGGTAGCCAGCCGCTTGGTGACCAGCCGATTGTCCGCCACCGGACCATGGCGGATCACCGCGTCGAAACCGTCGGCGGCGGCGTCGACAAAGCGATCGTCGAGATCGAGCGTGAGGTCGACGCCGGGATGCTCGGCCAGGAAGGCGTATAAAGCGGGGCCCAGGTGCAGCACGCCAAAGCTGACGGGCGCCGACAATTTGAGCGCGCCCGCCAATGTGTCCCGCCGTTCGGCGATTTCGGACTGCGCTTCCCTCGCTTCGAACAGGATGCGCTGGGCGCGGGGCAGGAAGCTGTGGCCGTCCTCGGTCAGCGAAAGCTTGCGCGTGGTTCGTTGCACCAGCCGGACGCCGAGCGATCGCTCGAGCTCGGTCAACCGCTCGCTGATCACCGACTTGGCATGCCCCAGCTGCCGGGCAGCCTCGCTGATCGATCCAGCTTCGGCAGTGGCGACGAACGCGGCGACGCCGTCCATCTTGATCATCGTTCGATCCTTCCGAAAACCGATTTCGGCAATGGCCGGCTAGTCCGAACGATGCATCGGGGGCAAGTTCCTGTCGATAGCGTCCAACGACGCGCAAATGGGGATATCGTCATGCTTCGTGCGGCCATTCTCGCGTTAAGCCTGCTCGCCGCGGTGCCGGCGGCGGCGCAGGTCCAGCCCTTCCCGTCCTCTTTCGTCGAACGCGACATCGCGACCAACGGCACGACGCTGCACGTGCGCATCGGCGGCAAAGGCCCCGCCGTGGTATTGCTGCACGGTTATGGCGAAACCGGCGACATGTGGGCGCCGCTCGCCGCCGACCT
>DASVNU010000059.1:0-4091 GCA_036383655.1 Sphingomonas sp.
CAGATAGCCGAACACCGGTTGCCGCCGCCCCGCGATCGAGGTCCAGGCGCCGAGCGGCCGCGGGATGCCGAAGCGGTCGAACAGGCTCTCGCCATTGCCGCCGGGCCAGGGCGCGATCGCCACTTCGCGCATGCGGGCGACTTCGTCGGCCAGCCGCCCCGGCGTGCAATCATAGAAACGATATTCGAACATCATGCGATTGCAGCTCCCCTGCGGTCTCGCCGCGACGCCTGGGTCGATCAGTGATCTTCCAGCCGGTAACCGTACAATTCGGTGCGGCCCCAGGTCCTGAGGAAGGCGGACATGTCGTCGGCATGGCCGGGCTGGGCGGATTCACGGAAGCCCGACAGGATGTCGGCGTAGAAATACTCGGCCATCGGTTTCCATTCGGGTGCGGGGAAGATGTAGGGCTCGTCCGCCTCGATCGACCGCGCGACCATCTCCCCCACCGCCTCGGGCCTCATGCCCGTCGCCAGCACGCCCTTCATCGCCTTCATCCGCTCGTCGGTTTCGGCGGTGTTGTTGCCGTCGGGGCGGAGCTGGCCGGTCGTCTCGACGATGCGGGTCGCGGTCATCCCCGGGCACAGCAGCGACACGCCGATGTCGTGCTGGTAGAGTTCGTTGCGCAGACCGACGGTGGCGCCGACCACCGCGAACTTGGCCGAGACGTAGGAGATCGCGTTGGGCGTCGGCACGATCGCCGACATCGAGGCGGTGTTGACGATATGGCAGCGGCGACCGCTCGCCTTCATCTCGGGCAGGAACGTCCGCGCCGAATGGAGCAGCGACGTGACGTTGACCTCGTAGATCCAGCGCCAGATATCGGGGTCGTATTCGTCGAGCGTGCCGGGACCGCCGCTCACGCCGGCATTGTTGCACAGGATCGAGATCGGGCCGATCGCGGCTGTCGCCTCACCCGCCGCGCGGGCCCAATTGTCGGTATCGGTGACGTCGAGGTGCACGGCATGCGCGCCCGCCAACTTTGCCGCTTCCATCCGCGCCCTGCCGAGGTCGATATCGGCAATTGCGACGCGTGCGCCGCGGCGGGTGAACGCTTGCGCCATCGCCAGACCGATCCCGCTGGCTCCTCCGGTGATGAAGGCCGCGCTGCCTGAAATCTGAGTCATGTCGGCATCCTGTCCCAGCGCTTGGCTCGCCGTGCAATGAACAGCGCGCTCTTTAACTGAATACAATCTGCGACTGCTGTGCCGCGCTCCATTCATGCATCAGCCCTGAAATCTTGGCCAGCGCTTTCTGTCCGGGATATGTTGGATGCAATTGACGCTTTTCCGAAATGCGCGCAATCGAGTGTGGCGCGGTCAAATGCGGCAACGGTAAGGACTCGTCGCCTCGCGCCGTCAGCCAGGGAGAGGCATATGGAACAGGCTATCCAGCGGATCGATCATGTCGCGATCGTCGTCTATCGCGAGAATGTCGCTGCCTATGTCGACCGGCTGAGCGTGGCGTTGGGGATCACGTTCGACGAGCCGGCGATCGTCGAAAGCACCGGGGTAGTTGCCGCACTCGCCTGGGACGCGGGTTTGGAAATCCTGGCACCGTTGCGCGAGGACGGGCGCTCTTGGGACCGGCTGCAGAAATCTGGCGAGGGCCCGACGATCATCGTGTTCGGCGTCAAGGACATGGACGCGGCACAACAGCGCGCTCGTGATGCCGGAATCGAGATAGGCCATCAGGTCCAATTGGGCGGGACCGAGCCCTGGTTCGATCGCTTCAGCCACTTCCGCGAAAGCGGCATGACGATGTTCGACCCGCCGCTGCCGGTGTCGATCGCGCTGTCGCAGATCGAGCCGCGTTGGTGACCTGTCGGGAGTGTGCCCCTTGTTGGCGTTTTGAAACTGGGGGCGGTTATGCCCCGATCAGCGCATGGGCGCGGACCGGAAAAGTGCCCATCTTGCTGACCTTGGGCGGCACTGCCCAGAAACGGAATCCGTCGATCGGGAGTTGATCCAGATTGGTCATATGCTCGACGATCGGGATCCCAGCGCCGAGCAGGATGGTGTGAACCGGCCGATCGCCGCCGGAGACGTCGTCGATATTGTAGGAATCGATTCCGACCACCAGCGCATGGTGATCGCGCAGATAGGTCGCCGCATCGGCCGTCAGGAATGGGTGATCCTCGAAATATTGATCGGTCCGCCAATGGCGATCCCATCCCGTCTGCACCAGTATTGCGCGACCATCGACCTCGCTCGCGGCAAAGGCAGTCCAGTCGATCGCGCGTCCGGCTTGCCCTTCGACGCGCACCACGACCGCCGGCACCCCGCTGACGCGATCGAGATCGAGCCCCGACAAATCATATCCCTCGGCATAACGGTGGAACGGCGTGTCGAGATAGGTGCCGGTATTCCCCACCATCTCGATCGTACCGATCTGGAATTCGGTTCCCTCGGCGTAGATGGCGCGCGACTGTTCGCGCGACAAATGGTCGCACATCAACGGCGCCGGCAAGCCCTTGTAGGTGACCATCCCGTCTTCGATCGTATGGCTGAGGTCGATGCGCCGGCTCGCGCCGTCCGCTATCGGCTGGGCGGCAGCGGACGTCCGTTTGTGGCGCTCCTCGATGATCCGTTTGTTGATGATCCGCACCGCGCCGACCATGAGCAGGCGCAGGTCGGCGATGATATACGCTGCCAGTGCATCGTCGGCGATGTCGTCATCGTCGATGTCGAGGCGAAAATCCTGACCCTGGATGCCCCCACCGTTTGAAAAATCGACCTCGAAATCGAAACACGCACGTTTGTCGCTCACGGTCATTTGCCTTTCTGCTGCGCGGCTGGTGGCTGCCATCTACAGTTCAAAAATCCCGATACGGGTCACGGTCAAGACCCGGCGGATCGAGCTGCGGTCGATTGTTATTACCAGCACCGGCAATTGCTAATCCGTACTGGCGGGTCGTGCGACGGGTCAGGTGGTCACGATGCCCTGACGATCAACACCCCGCGCGCGATCAGCATCGCCAACGAGCCGAGCATCAGCGAGCCGGCTGCTGTCGGTGCGGGTGCACCAACGCGGGATCGGCGGTCGCGACCGGGAAGGACCGCGCGCTCCTTACCCGTCATGATGAACTATCCGATGCGACTCCGGCACAAACCCGGTATCTTGGGCCCGGTATCGTGGGCGCGGCGGCGGATGATGGAAGGTGAGGTCAGGTTGATAGCGGTGCGCGAGCGGGGGCGCTGCGGCGGATCGGAAGCCGAGATGGCGCTGCTTGCCCGCATCGTGGGCGGCGATCGGGCGGCGTTCGAGGAATTGTATCGCCTCTACCATCCCCGGCTGACCCGGTTTCTGCTCAACCTGATCCGGCGGCCGACCCTGGTCGAAGAAGTGCTCAACGACACGATGATGGTGGTGTGGGACCGCGCCGACAGTTTCAACGGCGCGAGCAAACTGTCGACCTGGATTTTCGCCATTGCCTATCGCAAGGCGATGAAGGGGCTGAAGCGCCAGGACGAGGCGGTCGAGGATAAAGAGGCCGAGAACCGCGTCAGCGATGCGGCGAGCCCCGAGGATGAATCGAGCCGTCACCGGATCAACGCGTTGCTGATGCGCGCGATGGACGAATTGTCGGCGGCGCATCGGGCCGTGGTCGACCTGACCTATTTCCACGACCTGGGGTACCGGGAGATCGCGACCATCCTCGAATGCCCGGTCGACACGGTGAAGACCCGTATGTTTCATGCCCGCCGGCACCTCAGACGTCGCCTGGCGGGCCAGTTGACCGACTGGATTTAGGAAGACGTTCGATGGCTGAGATCATCCGGCTGCGCGGCAGCCCCCACGAACAGGTGCGGCAATTGCTGCCCTGGTACATCAACGGCACGCTGGAAGCCGGCGAGATGGCGACGGTCGAGGCGCACCTTGCCGATTGCGCCGATTGCCGCGCCGATCTGGCGGCGGAACGGGTGCTGGCGCGCGATGTCGCGGCGCTCCCGGTCGATGCCGAGCATGCCTGGTCGATGCTGAGCGAGCGGATCGACGCCGCGAGGCCGCCGCGCCGGCTGGCCGAGCCGGTGCCGTTCCTGCGCCGCAAGGTGGCGATGGGCTGGGCGCTCGGCGGGCCGCTCGCGGCT
>DASVNU010000060.1:0-5382 GCA_036383655.1 Sphingomonas sp.
GAAAAACTGCTCGCGGAAGCGCAGAAGCGCATTCTGATCACCGATGGCGCGTTCGGCACCGAGATCCAGAACTGGAAGCTCGCCGAAGCCGATTATGCTGGCGACCTCGGCCTGACGCACGATCAGAAGGGCAATAACGACATCCTCGCGCTGACCAAGCCCGAGGTGCCGGCGTCGATCCACCGCGCCTATTTCGAGGCCGGCGCCGATATCGCCGAAACCAACACTTTCTCCGCCAACCGCATCAGCCAGGCCGATTACGGCGCAGAGCATCTGGTCCGCGAGATCAACCTGGAAAGCGCGAAGATGGCGCGCGCCATCGCTGACGAGTTCGAGGCGAAAGATGGCCGCCCGCGCTTCGTCGCCGGCGCGATCGGGCCGACCAACAAGACCTTGTCGCTGTCGCCCGACGTCAACGATCCGGGCTATCGCGAGATCGACTTCGATTACCTCAAGGACGTGTATCGCGAGCAGATCGATGCCTTGGTCGAAGGCGGGATCGATTTCGTGCTGATCGAGACGGTGTTCGACACGCTCAACGCCAAGGCCGGCGTAATGGCCGCGATCGAGGCGGGCGAAGCGCTCGGCCGCGACTTGCCGATCATGCTGTCGATGACCTTGACCGACCTCTCGGGCCGCAACCTGTCGGGCCATACGGTCGAGGCGTTCTGGCATGCGGTGCGGCACGCCAAGCCGGTGACGATCGGGCTCAATTGCTCGTTCGGCGCCGAACAGCTTCGCCCGCACGTCAAGACGCTGAGCGGGATCGCCGACACGCTGATCATGGTCTATCCCAATGCCGGCCTGCCCAACGAACTCGGCGCCTATGACGAGGAGCCGGCGACCACTGCCGGGCTGGTCGGCGAATGGGCCGAGGCGGGCCAGGTCAACATCCTCGGTGGGTGCTGCGGCTCGACCCCGGCGCACATCAAGGCGATCGCCGATGGGGTGAAGGGACTTGCCCCGCGCAAGATCGTCACGCCCGAGGTACGGACGCGGCTCGCGGGCCTCGAACCGATGATCATGGCGGCCTGAGCACAGCCGTCACCCCAGCGAAAGCTGGGGTCTTTGAGTTGATAGCACGCGCCTGCCGCGTGAGATCCCAGCTTTCGCTGGGATGACGAATGGGAAAATGATGACGACTGCCTCCTCTGCCAATTTCGTCAATATCGGTGAACGCACCAACGTCACGGGGTCCGCGGCGTTCAAGAAACTGGTCATGGCCGGCGACTATGCCAAGGCGGTCGAGGTCGCGCGCCAGCAGGTCGAAAACGGCGCGCAGGTGGTCGACGTCAACATGGACGAGGGCCTGCTCGACGCGGTCCATGCCATGACCACCTTCCTCAAGCTGATCGCCGCCGAGCCCGATATCGCGCGCGTCCCGGTGATGATCGACAGCTCGAAATGGGCAGTGATCGAGGCGGGGCTGAAGTGCGTGTCGGGCAAGCCGATCGTCAATTCGATCAGCATGAAGGAAGGCGAGGAGCAGTTCCTCGAGCACGCCCGCAAATGCATGGCCTATGGCGCCGCGGCGGTGATCATGGCGTTCGACGAGACCGGCCAGGCCGACACCAAAGAGCGCAAGATCGAGATTTGCGAACGCGCGTACAAATTGTTGATGGGGATCGGCTTCCCGCCCGAGGACATCATCTTCGACCCCAACGTCTTCGCCATCGCGACCGGGATCGAGGAGCATAACAATTACGGCGTCGACTTCATCGAGGCGACGCGCGAGATCAAGCAGCGCTGCCCGCACGTCCATATCTCAGGCGGGCTGTCGAACCTGAGCTTCTCGTTCCGTGGGAACGAGCCGGTGCGCCGCGCGATGCATTCGGTGTTCCTCTATTATGCCATCCCCGCGGGCATGGACATGGCGATCGTCAATGCCGGCCAGCTCGACGTCTATGACACGATCGACCCCGAACTGCGTCAGGCGTGCGAGGACGTCATCCTCAACAAGGATCCCGATGCCGGCGAGCGGCTGGTCGCATTGGCCGAGAAGTTTCGCGGCACCGATGTGGCGGCCGAAAAGGCGGCCGAGGAATGGCGCAGCTGGACTGTCGACAAGCGGCTGGAGCATGCGTTGGTCAAGGGCCTCGACCAATATGTCGTCGAGGATACCGAGGAAGCGCGCCTGCAGACGGCGCGACCGATCGAAGTGATCGAAGGCCCGCTGATGGACGGCATGAACGTCGTCGGTGACCTGTTCGGATCGGGCAAGATGTTCCTGCCTCAGGTGGTCAAGTCGGCGCGTGTGATGAAGAAGGCAGTGGCGCATCTGCTGCCCTTCATCGAGGCGCAGAAAGAGCCCGGCGCCAAGGGCAAGGGCAAGATCATCATGGCGACCGTCAAGGGCGACGTCCACGATATCGGCAAGAACATTGTCGGCGTGGTGCTCCAGTGCAACGGCTTCGATGTGGTCGATCTGGGCGTGATGGTGCCTTGGTCGAAAATCCTCGAAGCGGCCAACGAGAACGACGCCGACATGATCGGCCTGTCGGGCCTGATCACGCCGAGCCTCGACGAGATGGTCACCGTTGCCGAAGAGATGAAGCGCGCCAAGATGACGATGCCGCTGCTGATCGGCGGTGCGACGACGTCGAAGGTCCATACCGCGCTGCGCATCGCGCCGGCCTATGACGGCCCGGTCGTCCATGTGCTCGACGCCAGCCGCGCGGTCGGGGTCGCGACCACGCTCGTGTCCGACACGCAGCGCGACGATTATGTCATCAAGATCGCCGACGACTATGAAGCGGTGCGCAAGGCGCGCGAGAACAAGGGCCAGAGCGAGCTGCTGCCGCTGGCGCAGGCACGCGCCAACGGCTTCAAGGCCGATATGGCGCTCAAGCCGCCCGCGCCCAAGCAGCCGGGTCGCCATGTCTTCACCGACTGGGATCTGAAAGACCTGCGCGAGTGCATCGACTGGACGCCGTTCTTCCGCGCCTGGGAGCTTGCCGGCAATTACCCCAAGATCCTCGACGACGAAATCGTCGGCGAAAGCGCGCGGTCGCTGTTCGCCGACGCCAACAAGATGCTCGACCGCATCATCGAGGAGAAATGGCTGACCGCGCGCGGCGTGGTCGGGCTGTGGCCGTGCGCGCGTTACGAGGACGATGTGGTACTCGCGCCCGAGGGCGACTGGACCGCCGAGCAGCTGCGCAGCTTCGACTATCTCAACATGGCCGACGACGAGAGCCACGTCCGCCTGGCATTCCTGCGCCAGCAGATCGCCAAGCGCGAAGGCCGTCCGAACATGTGCCTGGCCGACTTCATCGATCCGGCGGGCGACTGGCTCGGCGGTTTTGCGGTGTCGATCCACGGCATCGAACCGCACCTCGCGCGGTTCAAGGCGGCGATCGACGATTATTCGGACATCCTCTTGAAGGCGCTCGCCGATCGCTTCGCCGAGGCGCTGGCCGAGCGGCTGCATCAGCATGTCCGCACCACTTTGTGGGGTTATGCCGAGGGCGAGCAACTGACCAACGAGGCGCTGATCCGCGAACAATATCGCGGCATCCGCCCGGCGCCGGGCTATCCTGCCTGCCCCGACCACAGCCTGAAACCGATCCTGTTCAAGCTGCTCGACGCGCATCACGCGACGGGCATCAGCCTGACCGAAAGCTTCGCGATGCTGCCGACCGCGGCGGTCAGCGGCTTTTACTTCGGGCACCCGCAAGCGGAGTATTTCGGGGTGGCGCGGATCGGCAAGGATCAGGTCGACGATTATGCGCTGCGGCGCGGCACGGACCTGCCGACGACCGAGCGGTGGCTGCGGCCGAATCTGGATTAGGGCCCAAAAACCCTCTCCCCTTGTGGGAGAGGGAGGGAGCCGACGCAGTCGGCGGAAGGGTGAGGGGGACTCCCAGCTGTCTCGCCGACTCCCCCTCATCCTTCCGCGCCTTCGGCGCTCCCTCCTTCTCCCACAAGGGGAGAAGGAAATTGTCCCCGGATGGGGCACCGTTCCCCGTCATTCATACCTGAGGCCACCACACGTCGCTGAACGGCGACATTAACCGTCATTCCCGCTTACGGAGCGGGTGAGCAGGTCGGATAATCACGCGCCAAGGAGTCTCCTCATGCGCCGTGCCGTTATCGCCTTATTGCCGCTGTTCGCCGCCGCGCCGCTCCAGGCCGAACCCGGTGCCGCGCCGTTCACCGTGCAGGAAACCGGCCAGGGCTTCGCCAATCTCGACGATGCGGTGCAGTCGATCCGCATGGGCACCGCGACGATCGTGATCGCGCCGGGCGTCTATCATCAATGCACCGTCCAGGCCGGCGGCAACATCACCTTCAAGGCGGCCCAGCCCGGCACCGCTATCTTCGACGGCGAGACCTGCGAAGACAAAGCGGCCTTCGTGCTGCGCGGACTGTCGTCGGTCGTCGACGGCATCGTGTTCCGCAACCTGCGCGTATCCGACGGCAACGGTGCCGGCATCCGCACAGAGATGGGCAACCTAACGGTGCGCAACTCGATGTTCCTCGACAGTCAGGAAGGCATTCTCGGCGGCCAGCCGGCGGGCCAGCAGATCGTCATCGATCGCTCGACCTTTTCCGGGCTCGGCCAATGCGACGAGACGGTCGATTGTTCGCATTCGATCTATCTCGCCAACAAGGGGTCGGTGACGATCACGCGCTCGCGTTTCGAACGCGGCACAGGCGGGCATTACGTCAAATTGCGCGTGCCCAATCTGTCGATCACCGACAACAGCTTCGACGACAGCCAAGGCCGCAAGACCAACTACATGATCGACCTGTCGGAGGGCGGCACCGGCCTGATCGCACGCAACACCTTCGCCGATGGGCCGAACAAGGAGAATTGGACCGGCTTCATCGTTGTCGCGGCGGAAGGGCGAACCTATTCGTCGACGGGGCTGAAAGTGGTCGGCAATATCGCGACGCTCGCGCCCAATTTCGCCAAGAGCCCGGCGTTCGTCGCCAATGTCGGGCGCGATCGGCTGGACGTGGGCGAGAACCAGTTGGCGGCGGGTATTCGCAAATACGAAGAGCGCTGAGGCTAACAAGTACGCGGCTGCTTCAACTAACTCTAACGCTTCCCCGGCGAAGGCCGGGGCCCAGCATCGATGGATTGGAGATGGCGTCCCGTCGCTGAGAGCGTCTCGCGACTGGGCCCCGGCCTTCGCCGGGGAAGCGTGCATGGATCGGCCGAACCTGTCCTAAGGCCGGTTCGACAGCTGAAACCGATTCCCATCGGGATCGTCGCCATCGCACAGATGGAGGTCGCCGAACACCTTGACCGGGCCCATCTTGGCGCCGCGCGACACCAGGTCCTCGCGGGCCGCGGCGACATCGTCGGCGTGGAAGACGATTTTGTGTGGGCCCTCGAAATCAGGGCCCATCTTCACCCCTTTGCCCGCGGCATGG
>DASVNU010000061.1:0-9134 GCA_036383655.1 Sphingomonas sp.
GCCATGTCGGCGGGCGTTACCTTGCCGCCGGCCAGCATCAGATTGTCGAACTGGAACGGCACGTCGGAAGCGTGCGACGCGCCGGACAATGACTTACGCTTGTCCTCGACGACATAGCCGAACCGATAGAGCCAGGTCGGCGTGCCCGCCGACTGCCGCGATGCCAATGCCAGCGCCGGCTCGCTGAAAGTGAAATCGCTCGGGATGTTGCGTTTGTAGAGATCGGGCGAGCCGTACGCCGCGCGCACCGCGTCGGCACCGACGCCCAGCGCTTCGGTCGTCTTCTTGACGAAGCCGCCCATGAACAGCGCGGGGATGAAGCCGAGTTCGTCGCTGTTCGACCCGACGATATAACGGACGCCCTTGGCCTGGCCCGCCGCCAGCAAGGAGTCGACGTCGCCGGTGACGATCCGCCCGTCGGTCATCGGACCCGAATAATGCTCCTCGTCGCCCTTCAGCAGGTTGATGCCACCCTGGACCTTCTCGGCCGGAAGTGCGCGAAGCGCCGCCAGATCGTCGCCTTTGACGCCTTCCCGGGTCGCGAACGCGACCCCCTTGGCCTCGGCAGCCGCCACGGTCGGCCAAGTGTCGCGCCCGCCGCCCGACGCCGCGATCGCCTTGGCGAACAAACCCTTGGCCGCCGGCGACACCATCAGGCGGTCGACCGACTCGCCGCCAGCGGACTCGCCGAAGATCGTGACCTTGGCGGGATCGCCGCCGAACGCCGCGATATTCCGCTGCACCCATTTGAGCGCGGCGATCTGGTCCATCAGGCCCCAATTGCCGTTCGCGCCGGTACCCACTTCGCGCGTCAGTGCGGGATGCGCGAAGAAGCCGAGGCGGCCGAGACGATAATTGAGCGTGACGACCACGACACCGCGGGCGGCAAGCCGGCTGCCGTCGAGTATCGCCGAGCTTCCGGTCCCGCCGGTAAACCCGCCGCCATGGATATAGACCATCACCGCGAGTTTCGCCGTCGATGCCGGTTTGGGCGTCCAGATGTTGAGGAACAGGCAGTCCTCGCTCATCGGGAGAGTGGTGTTGGCGATGTCGCCGGCGAAGCGCGCCTGCATGCAGTCGTTGCCATAGCCCTTGGCGTCGCGCGGCGCGGTCCAGGGCTTGACCGGCTCGGGCGCGTGCCAGCGCAACGGCCCGACCGGCGGCGCGGCATAGGGGATGCCCTTGAAGCTGGCGACGCCGTCGGCGACCGTTCCGCGCACAGCGCCGCTGGCGGTCGTCGCAACCGGCGCCTCGTCAGCCGGTGCCGCGGCAATCAGCGCGATGGCGAGAAGCGGGATCAGGCGTCGCATCATTGTCCCTCCGTGATAAATTCTGTCGTTCCTGGAGAGATTGTATAAATTATCGCGGAATTTGTCTGTCGCGAAAATACCGCTCCCGCCGGCGTCGAAACGCTGCCGAACTGGGTCGGCACCCAGACCTCACCGGCGCTGTTCATCGGGATGGTGACGGTCATCCGGAGCTTGCCGCCTTCGACCCGCCAGGCCGAGCGGGCCTTGCCCTGCGGCGTCTCCATCGTCGCCTCGGCCCAGTCGAGCCCCTTGGGAATGGTCGGCCGCACCAGCACGATGCGATAGCCCGGCGCACCGGGACGCAACCCGCCAAGCCGCTGGCGGAACCAGTCGGAGATCGACGCGAAATAATGGTGATCGCGCGACCTCGCGTTGAGGCCCCACGATTCGAACAAGGTCTTGTGCCCGTTCTTCAGCAGGAAGCCCCAACTCGGCTCGTCGAGGCGGGTGGCGACGCGATAGGCGAGATCGGCATGCCCATAGTCGCTCAGAATGTTGAGCAGATAACGCGTGCCATAGACGCCCGCGCGCAGGCCGCGCGTGTCGACGTCCGTTGCGATCGTGTCGGCGACCTTCTGCTCCTGCCCGTCCGGAACCATGCCGAAGGCGAGCGGCAGGATATTCTGCGTCTGGCTGGGTGGCTTGGCGGCGCCTTTGTCGATCGTGCGGTACCAGCCATTGGCGGCGTCCCAGTATCGAGCGTTGTAGGCGTGGCGGATATCGTCGGCGAGCTTCGCGTAATGTTCGGCATCGGCCTGATTGCCGATCACCGCCGACGATTTGGCCAGCAAATCCGCTTCGTGGAAGAAATAGGCGACGGTGACCGCGTCGATGCCGCCATTATTGGCATTGAAGATGTCGAACCCGCCCGGTGCCGCCCACTCGCTGAGGCCGCTGTCGTGGCGATAGTCGGGGGCCTTGAAGACGGTCGCGGTATAATCGACCAGCCGCTTCTGCGTGTCGTGCATCCGCTCCAGGATGCGCGTGTCGCCATAGGTCTGGTAGAGTTCCCAGGGCAGGATCATCGCCGCGACGTCCCATGGCGTGGTCGGCCCCCACATGAATTGCCAGCCCGGCGACTTGTCATAGCCGTAATAAGGCGTCGCCGGCACGATCTCGGGTAATTCGCCGCTGGGTGCCTGCGCGTCGGGATAGTCGGCGAGCCATTTGCTCCACACCCGCGCGACGCCGAGGCTGCGCGCCGCAGCACCGGCCGATGCCTGGGCATCGCCGGTCCAGCCGTTCTTCTCATAGGTCGGCGTATCGGTCTGATAGCCGTGCATATTGTTGAGGATGGTGCGGATCGCCGCCTGGTCGATCTCGGCGAGCAGCGGATTGGCGCTGGCGAAGGTGCCGACCGTCGCGACCGACGAATGGACGACCTTGCCGGTCAGCGTGGCGAGCGTCGGCCTGCCCGGAAATCCGCGCAGTTCGACATAGCGGAACCCGCGATAGCCGAAGCTCGGCTCCCAATGTTCGCGTCCCGTGCCCGCCAGCGTGTAGCGATCAGTCTGCAGCTGGGCGTCGATCAGGCCCGACGCCGGCACGACCATGCCGTCATCGCCGATCCGTTCGCTGGCGACGAGCGACACGGTCTGGCCGCGCGGTCCGGCGACATCGATCGCGGTCCAGCCCGAGAAGATTCGCCCGAAATCATAGACCCAGATGTCTGGCCTCACTTCGTGCATCGACACCGGGGCGATCGTCTCGACCGGCGCGATCGGTTCGAGGTTGGCGGCACGCACGACACCCGTCGGGCCGGCGACCAATCGAGCCGCGTTCCAGCGGGCGCCGACCGCGCCGGGCCGGTCCCAGCCGACGGGCAGCAGCCGGGCATCGTAACGCTCGCCGCGATGAAGCGAATCGTTCAGCGTCGGCCCCGACACCGTCCGCCAGCCGGCATCGGTCGCGATCGTCTGGTGCGACCCGTCGGCGAAAGTCAGCTCGAGCTGCGCGCGGAGCGCCGGCTCGGCGTGCCAGGGCGCCTGGTTGAAATACCATTCATTGGGATCGGTCAGCCCATACCAGCCACGCCCCAGTTCGGCGCCGATCACGTTCGCGCCCGCGCGAATCCGGTCCGTCACGTCATAGGTCTGATAGAGCACGCGCTTGTCATAGGCAGTGAAGCCGCTCGCCAGCGCCGAGGCGCCGACGGTCGCGCCGTTGAGATGAAGCCGTGGCCAGCCCGCGCCGGCGACGTAGAGCCGCGCCGCCGCAACCTTCTTCGCCGGCACGATGAAGCTCCGCCGGACGAGCGGCGCGGGCGCCTCGATCGGCAATACGATGTCAACCGAGGGAACGCCGCTCGCGACCACCAGGCCGGAGGCTTCGACCGACCCGCCGACGAACGGATTGTCGTTGGCCTGGAATCGCGTTGTGAAGGCCGGGCTGCCGGTACCGGTCGCTCGAACCGAATGGATGATCGCGGCCTGCGCCTCTTTCGACGAGAAACCGATCGTCCCATGAGCTTGCGACGCATCGGTAAGGGTATCGACCGGCCGACCGTCGATCGCGGTGGTGATGCTGTCGCCGCGCACGGTGACCGTGACGCGGTGGCGCACGTTGCGAAGCGAGATCCCGGTGAGCGGGACGCGCTTGAGGTCGGTGACCTTGACTCCCGAACTGCTGCCGCCCGGATAATGGCGGACGCGTTCGATCAGTACCGGCCCGTCCTTGTCGTCGGCAAGCGTCCAGACATAGGCCTCGCCATAGGTCTTGCCGGCGGGACGCGCGCGGAACAGCAGATCGAGCGACTTGCCGGTCAGGGTGAGATCGCTGTCGAAGCTCAGATCGGTCCAGTCATGGTCGCTGCGCGCCGGCCCCGCGATCCATTTCGCCGACCAGTCGCTCGGCTTGAGCAGCCCCATTTCCCACCAGCCGGGCGCGCTCCAGCCGCTCTCGCCGCCATCGGCGTCCCAGGTCCTGACTTGCCACCAATAGCGCGTGCGCGCCGCGAGCGCCGGTCCGGCATAGGGTATCTGGGTGTCCGCCGCCGACGGGACCTTGCCACTGTCCCAGGCGAGCGGCCCGGAAACGAGCGCAGCCTTGCTGGTCGCGACCCGGACCTGCCAGGCAACCTGGCGTTTCGCCGGCGAATGCCAGCCGAGGCGCGGTGCCGGCTCGTCTATGCCGAGCGCGGCGTCGGTATATTCGACGGTCAGCGCCGATGGCACGGGCTGTCCATCATCAGCTAAAGCGGTGACGGCGGGGAGGGTTGCCGCCACCGCCGCGCCCGTGACGAGCGCGAAACCGATGAATAGCGCGGCCGACGACTTCGATGGCATCGGCACGCGCTCCCCCTCCTAGAATTTGGTCCGGAGACCGAACGAGATCAGCCGCCCCAGCGTGCTGCCATTTGTATAGGCGGCGGCGCTGTTGAGCCAGGGCGGATCCTGATCGAACGCGTTGTCCACGTTGATCGTCAGCATCGCGTTCTTCAGGAAACCATGGTCGCCCAGATCATAGCCGAGGAACAGGTCGACGGTCTTGAACGCATCGACCCGGGTCTGCGGCGCCACGCCGAGGATCGGGAAACCACCTTTGTAGTTGAGCGAGGCCGAAACGGTCAGGTCATGGACCTTGCCGCCCAGCGTGGCGACGAACGCGGTCCGCCCGACGCCGTTGTCGAGGTCGTTACCGAACGCGCCCCCTGCCACCGCCTGCGACTTGCGATTGAGCGTGTAGGTACCTGCGATGCTGGCGTTGATCGCGCCGAACCCGGTCTTGCGCGTGTACGATAGGTTGAAGTCGATGCCGTCGGTATTGACCGCACCGAGATTGTTCCGCCGCGCGTCGATCAGCACATAGGGATTATGGTCCGGGCCGGCCGCGTACAGGCTGGCGAGGCTGGGTGCACCGACCAGCAACAGATTGCCGACGCCCGAAGTCAATTGCGCGAGGGTCGGCTTGATGATGTAGAAGCTGGCATAGTTCGGATTGGTGAACAATGTCGGCGACAGGAATGGCGCCAGGCCGATCGCGTCCTTGAACTTCACGTTATAGTAAGTGACGTTGAGCGCCAGGCCGGGGATCTTGCGCGGCGTCCAGTCGAAGCCCGCCGACCAGGTGTCGGCACGTTCGGGCTTCAGATTGGGATTGCCGCCGGCCAGCACGATGGTCGGCCGGCCCGGATCCTTGAAGGGATCGAAACCGGGTGCGAGGAACGGGCTGAACGGCAGCGACGTCGCGCGCGAATCCGACGTGCTGGTGGTGTCGGCCAGGCTAGGCGCGTGGAACGATGTGCCGTAATTGCCGCGAATGGTGAGATCGTCGAACGGCTTGTAGTTGACGCCGATCTTGGGATTGGTCGAGCCGCCGACATCGCTGTAATCGTCGTAGCGGATCGAGCCCGATATCTGCAGGCCGCGCAAGCCGGGGCTGCCATTATCCGCGCCGATCAGCGGGACGAGCAATTCACCATAGACTGACCGCACGTCGCGCGAGGTGCGCGACACGATCGCGTTGGAGAACGAGCCCACCGGCCCCTGAGCGATACGTGAGTTGATGCCTTCGAAATGATATTCTGCGCCGACCGCGAGACGGACATCGCCCCCCGCCATCCTGAACAATGCCCCGTCGAGAACCAGCCGCCCTTCGGCCAGTTCCTGCGTCGCATCGCCGAAATTCTCGTAGTTGCGGATCGCCGCCAGCCCCGCCGGACTGCTGGCTGGGAGGTTATAGGGATTGATCGCCATGCCCGGAAGCACGCCGCCGAGCGCCAGCAACGCCGTCGTGGTGTCGAGCGCGCCTTCGCGGACCACGTTGTAGCTGCGGCCGAAATTACTTTCCGCACGCAATTTCCAATTGCTGCCAAGCGCGATCGAGAAACCGGGCGTAACGCCGTAGGATTCGAACCGCTGGCGGCTGGTCAGACTGTTGCCGAAGACATTGGCGAACGAGAACGCCGCATTGTGCGAAAATTCACCGGTGATCGAATGGAAATAGGGATTGAAGATCGACACCGTCCCCGACAGCATTCCCTGCGCCTCGAGCACGGTCGTATCGCGCCGCGACCAGTAAGCGGTCATGGTGAATTCGGTACCCGGGCTAAGCTTTTGATACAACGACGCGAAGACCGAGTTCCGCTGTTCGCGCGGGAACAGGTCGGCATAGGCGTTTTGGTCGCACTTGTTGACGCTGCCCGCGGTGAACCCCGGCAGCGCGTAATTGGTCGCGCCGACCTGGATATTGCCGGGCGCGCAGGTGGTCACGCGAAAGTCGCCGCCGCCCTTCGAGCGCCGGTCGGCCGAGCTATAGTCGCGGTCGATCCCCAGGATATCGTCGTGGCGGGCGTAGGAATAGGCGACGAACAGCGAACCGCTGCCCCAATCCTTGCCGATCGTGAGGTTGCCATCGACCGAATGATAATTGTCGGCGAAACCGTAACGGATATTGGCGCTGACGCCATCGAAGCGCTTGCGCGTGATGAAATTGATCACTCCGCCGATCGCGTCCGAGCCATAGATCGCCGAGCCGCCATCGGGGACGATCTCGACGCGTTCGATGATGTCGGGCGGAATGATCGATGGATCGACGCTGGTCTGCAGGATGCCCGCACCGACCGCGCGGTGGCCGTTCATCAACACCAACGTGGTGGTGCCGCCCGAGGCGCCGAGGTTGCGGATGTTCGGCCGCACGATCGGCAGGCCGAACTGGCCGGAACCTACCGGGACCGTCCCGAAATTGCCGACCTGCGGGATTTTGGCGAGGAGGTCGTTGGACGAGCTCACCCCGCGCGCGATGATCGTGTCGCGGTTGACCTCGATGACGTTGGTGCCGGTCGGGGCGACGCCGCGCAGCAAGGTGCCTGTGACGACGATATCCTCGCCCGGCGGCGGGAGATCGGCGCTTGGCACGGGCTCGCTCTGCGGTAGCGCGGTAGCCGACGGAGTGCCGGCCGCCCGCACGTCCTGCGCTGACGCTGCGCCCGACCACAACATGGCAGTGGCGAGCGCCAGCGTCGACAGCCCAGCCAGCTTCGCGATGTTGCGCCCCTGGGTCTCGTTCACCTTCTTGATGGTCATTTTTCCTCCCTCCCGGTCCTTTGGACTCTCAGTCTCCCGCGGGGTCTGGTGCCGTCGCTCGGTGGAATCGCGCCTTGGCGATCACCCACAGGCTGCCAAATCTCGATCTTTTCTTGCCCTGTCAATAGTCATTTTATCATATCATTTCATATTTGGCATTTCGATAAATTGTGTGGCATTTTTCCCGCAATTTATAAATGCTGTTGGGGAGCAAAGGCATATGCGGGTGCTGTCCGTCTAATGCGGACTCGTCTCTGGACGATGCGGCAAGGTCTTTGAGGAGCGCGGGTTAGGCAGCGATTGTTCAACCACTGGCCCATCTCACGCCGATCGATATTGCCCGGATCGCGCATCGCGGCAGGATAGGAAGCGCACGTACGTCAGCACCACCAGGCGGATCGCTTCGGGTGGCGAGCTGAAGCGACGAAAGGGGCTCGGCGCCAGCGCTCGCGATTTACGGTTCATATGGGCGCGCCATCACCACACCGCGGCGGCTGTCACGTTGGTCTGACAGCACCCGTTCGGCGTATGGAGTCGTTCAGCGCGACGTCCTTCGGTACCCTTGCGGTGAGACGCCGATCTCCCGACTGAAGGCCCGCGAAAAATTGTGAACGGTGCTGAAGCCAAGCTGATAGGCGATCTCGGTGATGCTCCAACTGGAATGGAGCACCAACTCGCAAGCCTTTTGCATCAATGCGCGATTCCGCATTTCGCGGGGACTTTCCCCATGAGCTTCCCGAAAGAGTTTGCGAAAATGCGACACGCTCAATCGAGCGCCGGCCGCCAGGGCCTGGAGGTCGAGCGCCTTCTCGGGTTCCGCGACAATTCTTTCGGCGGCGCGACGCATCGCGGGCCAGCGCGCACCCGCACTCGCTGCCGCCGGCGACAGACCCGTTGCTATTTCCCCGAAGACTTCGAGCATCAAGCCGGCAATGCGCAAGGGACGTCGCGCGCCGCGATGCTCGGCGATCGCCTGGCGCATGAGCCCGTAGATCGCGGGGCCGTTAACGACCGGTAGCAAGCCGCGCCAACCGGCAATCGGCTCCGCGGTCCATAGCGGATGCATGTCGACGTGCGGACCCAACGGATATCTGGCGCCGCTCTTGATGCGCGGACCGCGCTCGGGATCGTGAACCAGATCAAAGTGCAAATAAGCAACGAACATCGTTGGAGATACACCGCGCATCTCGTGGAGGACGCCTGGCGGCACCCACACCAGAGCTCCGGGGCCTACTTCGAATACTTCCTCCGCCACGGAAAAATGGCCGGCGCCCGAGACGACATACACCAGAAGATAATCCAGCAGCATCCAGCGCTCGATGTGCCACTCGCCGCGCCAATGTTCGAGGGCGCCGCGAACGTAGGGCGAGAGCATGCCGGCGAGCGCATAGTCGGCGCTGCCCGGCGACCCGATGTCACGTGCGATCATGCACAAGGTTTAATCATTTGGGATACGCATTGCACGCTCGGGATAAAGACCCGCGTCTCCCGATCGATAGAATGAGCGCGGATTTGATCAACGTCGAGGAAAGAAACGAAGATGCACTATCCCGAGCCGACCCACGAGGACATCGCGCGCTTCCGGGAAGACGGATTCATCGTCGTTCGTGACGCAGTAGATCCGCTCGAGCAGAAGGCACTCGCGGAACTCGGCGCGGAAATGATCGGCCGTCCGGCCGATTGGGGAAAGGACTGGGATTGGCGGCGTGGAGAACCGCTCGACGAGCGCGCCTTCCGCATCGTCCAGAGCGGCGTGGACCGCCTGTTCCCCTGGTTACCACAGTCTCGCTTCCGGCGCTGG
>DASVNU010000062.1:0-2492 GCA_036383655.1 Sphingomonas sp.
GAGAAGAAGGAAGAAGACCCTCACCCTCCCACCGCTTCGCGGCGGGCCCCTCCCTCTCCCGCGCGCGGGAGAGGGGTTAGGAGTGCAAGGCCACCCCACTTTGCGCCTCCTCCTAAAGCACCGGGTTGCATCCCCTGCCCCCCGATGCTAACCGCGCGCCAACCCATGTGAGGGCGCCTCTTGGGCCGCCCTCTTTTCGTATGGGGCCACATACCCTTTTGAAAAGGACTCTCATCGCGTGGAGCAATCCGGCGGTATTCAAGCGAGCTTAGGTGGGCGGTACGCTACCGCGCTGTTCGAGCTCGCCCGCGAATCGAAGTCGATCGACACGGTCGAAGCGAGCCTGGCGACGATCCGTCAGGCGCTGGCCGATTCGGCCGACTTCAAGACGCTGACCACCAGCCCGTTGATCGGCCGACTCGACGCCGCCAAGGCGATCGCCGCCGCGGCCGGCGTGATGAAGCTCGACGCGACGACCACCAGCTTCCTGGGCGTGCTCGCGCACAATCGGCGGCTCGGCCAGTTGCCGGCGATCATGCGCGCGTTCCGCGGCCTGGCGTCGAGCTATCGCGGCGAGACCACTGCCGAAGTGACCTCCGCGCATCCGCTGTCGGACGCGCAGGTAAGCGAGCTCAAGCAGCAGCTCCGCCAGCGCGTCGGCCGTGAGGTCGCCGTTGATCTGAATGTCGATCAGTCGCTGCTCGGCGGCCTGGTCGTCCGCATTGGGTCGCAGATGATCGACAGTTCGATCCGCACCCGTCTCAATACCCTCGCGCACGCGATGAAAGGCTGAAAGCTAAGACTATGGATATCCGCGCCGCAGAAATCTCGAAGGTCATCAAGGACCAGATCGCCAATTTCGGCACCGAGGCCGAGGTCTCGGAAACCGGCCAGGTGCTGAGCGTCGGCGACGGCATCGCGCGCATCCACGGCCTCGACAACGTCCAGGCCGGCGAGATGGTCGAATTCTCCAACGGCGTGCAGGGCATGGCGCTCAACCTCGAGGCCGATAATGTCGGCGTCGTGATCTTCGGCTCGGACGCCGAGATCAAGGAAGGCGACGTCGTCAAGCGGACCGGCACCATCGTCGACGTCCCCGTTGGCAAGGGTCTGCTCGGCCGCGTGGTCGACGGCCTCGGCAACCCGATCGACGGCAAGGGCCCGATCGTCGCCGAAAAGCGCAGCCGCGTCGAAGTGAAGGCCCCGGGCATCATCCCGCGCCAGTCGGTTTCGGAGCCGATGCAGTCGGGCCTCAAGGCGATCGACGCGCTCGTGCCGGTCGGCCGCGGCCAGCGCGAGTTGATCATCGGTGACCGCCAGACCGGCAAGTCGGCCGTCGCGATCGATACCTTCATCAACCAGAAGACGGTCAACGCCGGCGACGACGAGTCGAAGAAGCTGTATTGCGTCTATGTCGCGATCGGCCAGAAGCGCTCGACCGTCGCGCAGCTGGTCAAGACGCTGACCGAGAATGGCGCGATGGACTATTCGATCGTGGTCGCCGCGACCGCGTCGGAGCCCGCCCCGCTGCAGTTCCTGGCGCCCTACACCGGCACCGCGATGGGTGAGTATTTCCGCGACAACGGCATGCACGCGCTGATCGTGTTCGACGATCTGTCGAAGCAGGCGGTCGCCTATCGCCAGATGTCGCTGCTGCTGCGCCGTCCGCCGGGCCGCGAAGCCTATCCGGGCGACGTCTTCTATCTCCACTCGCGCCTGCTCGAGCGCGCCGCCAAGATGTCGGACGCGATGGGCGGCGGATCGCTGACCGCGCTGCCGATCATCGAGACGCAGGCGGGCGACGTGTCGGCCTATATCCCGACCAACGTGATCTCGATCACCGACGGCCAGATCTTCCTCGAGACCGGCCTGTTTTACCAGGGCATCCGCCCGGCGATCAACGTCGGCCTTTCGGTTAGCCGCGTCGGTTCCGCCGCGCAGACCAAGGCGATGAAGAAGGTGTCGGGCTCGATCAAGCTCGAGCTCGCTCAGTACCGCGAGATGGCGGCCTTCGCCCAGTTCGGTTCGGACCTCGACGCTTCGACCCAGAAGCTGCTGAACCGCGGTGCGCGCCTGACCGAGCTGCTCAAGCAGCCGCAGTTCTCGCCGCTGCCGTTCGAGGAGCAGACGGTGTCGATCTTCGCCGGCACCAACGGCTATCTCGACAGCGTCGCGGTGAACGACGTGGTGCGTTATGAGGCGGCGATGCTCGCCCATATGCGTGACGCGCATGCCGACGTGCTGACCGAGATCCGCGACACCCGCGACCTCGGCGACGGCCCGAAGGCCAAGGTCAAGGCCGCGCTCGACGCATTCGCGAAGACCTTCGCGTAGGCATCCGTCACCCCAGCGAAAGCTGGGGTCTCAGGCCGCAAGCACGCGGTCTGTGGCACGAGATCCCAGCCTTCGCTGGGATGACGAAGTGGAAGAAGAATGGCTTCTCTAAAGGCCCTCAAGATCCGCATCGGCTCGGTGAAGTCGACGCAGAAGAT
>DASVNU010000063.1:0-12573 GCA_036383655.1 Sphingomonas sp.
TATTTCTTCCGCGCGGCGGCGACCGCCGTCTGCATCGTCTCCAGCGGCTGCAGGCCGGACAGGACCTTGTCGCCGATCACCCAGGTCGGTGTGCCCGACATGCCGAGCGGTGCTGCCATCGCCAGATTGTTCTCGATCGCGCGGGCGACGTCGGGAGCTTTCGACGCTTCCTTGACCGCCGTCGGGTCGAGCCCCGCGGTACGCAAGGCCGCGTCCATGCTCGCGTCGCTCAACGGTCCGCCGGCATATAGCGCGTCGTGCAGCGGGCGATATTTGCCCTGTTTGGCGGCGACCACGGCATAGCGCGCCGCGACCTTGCTTTCCTCGCTCAGCACGGGAAGTTCGCGGAACACGATCTTCACCCGGGGATCGCTCGCAACCAATTTGTCGATGATCGGCAGGCTGGCGCGGCAATAGCCGCAATTATAGTCGAGATATTCGACCACGGTGACGTCGCCATTGGGATTGCCCGCCCAGGCGCTGCCCAAGGCGGGGAAGATGCGGTCGCGATTGGCGGCGATGAAGCTGCCGGTCTGCTTCGACTGCTCGGCCGTCTCGCGCTCCTGCAGTTTCTGCATCGCTTCGGGCAACACTTCCGGATGCGTCAGCAGATACTCGCGGATTTCTGCGCCGTTGGTCGGTCGTTGCGCCAGCCAGGTCGCGCCCGCGCCGAGCAGCGCCGCCGCGGCTGCAACGATCGGCAACGCGGCACGCGAGGAAAGGAAATCGCTCATCTCTTCTTGTGTTTCTTGTCGTCGAGTTGGTTCTGTCCGGTCATCGCGATGTCTTGCGCGCGAATCCAGTCCGAGCTGTTGGGCGGCAGATTGGCCATCGCCGCGCGCGCGCTGACCACGGCACGCGCCGTCTCGCCGGTCAGGCTTGCCTGTTCGGCGGCGGCGAGCGATGCGCGCGCGCTATCGCCCGACAGTTCGTAGGCGGTGCCCAATTGGTACCAGCCGAACGGATTGTCGTCGTCCTTGTTGGTCGCGATCTTGAGCACGCGGATCGCCTCGGGATAATTGGTCCTGTTCTCGGTCGCGATCAGCGCATGGCCATAAGTGGTCGCGATCAGCGAATTGTAGCGCGACAATTCGGTTGCTTCCTTCAATGGCGCGAGCGCGTCGGCGGGCTGGCCCGCTTCGAGCAGGATCTGGCCGCGAATCTCCAGGAAATAGGGATCGTCGGGCTTCATCTTGATCAGCGCGCGCGTCTCGGCGTCGGCCTTGTCCGGGAAACCTGCTTTATGCCAGGCGTAAGCGCGCGCGTAATGGCCATAGATCGACTGGTCGCTCTCGGGATATTTGTTGAGCGTGATCGCATAGGGAGCGACATAGCCGACCAATTTGGCCTTGATCCGCTTGAAGCGCTCATCGAGCGCGGCGTCGGGCGGGTTGTTCCACGCCGGCGACGCCTTCAGGTCGGCATAGAGCGTGTTGATGCGCTCGTTCGACAGCGGATGGGTCTGCGCATAGGGGTCGATATTCTGCAACCCGTAGCGATATTCCTCGTTCGCCAGCTTCTTGAAGAAGCTGATCATGCCCTTGCCGCTGATATTGCCTTCGCGCAGGAATTTGGCGCCGGTGGCGTCGGCGGTGGCCTCCTGGACGCGGCTGAAGGACAGATATTTGCCCATTGCGGCCTGCTGGCCGGCGGCGAGAATGCCCGCGCCGGCGTCGCCCGCGCCCGCCGCCATCGCGGCGATGCCGAGCACCAGGCTCAGGAGTGAGATGGCCATGGCGGGCTTGGTGCCCGCGTCGCTCAGGATGACATGGCCGTCGGCGACATGGCCCAGTTCGTGCGCGATCACGCCCTGGACTTCGTTGGCGTTGTCCGCCGCCTGGATCAGGCCCGAATTGATATAGACGGTCTGACCGCCGGCGGTGAACGCGTTGATCGAATCGTCCTGGATCAGCACGACCTGGACATTGGCCGGGGACAGGCCGGCGGCGAGGATCATCGGCCGCGACATGTCCTTGAACAGGGATTCGGTCTCGGCGTCGCGCAGGATGCCCTGCGCATAGGCCGGTTGCGCCCAGAGAAGGATCGCCGTCGCGAACAGCGCGATCAGTCGCCTCATCGTCCGGTCATCCGTTCAGGTCCGCTAGCGGGTGTGCGGCCGGTCCCTGCGCGCGGACGGGTGAACCCGTCCTGAAGCGCGAGGGACCGGCGCACGATCATGCGCCGAAGGTGCGCTGCCACCAGCCGCGGCGCGGTGTGCCGTCGGGATTGTTGGCGTCGTCGTCACCATCGGTCGGCGCGGCGCCACCGGCATCCACGGCGACCGGCGTTTCGTCGGCGTCATTGGCTGCCGCCGGCGACGGGGCAGGGGCCTCGGCTTCGGCCGGCGCGGCCTTCTTGCGGCTCCGCTTGGGCTTGGCCGCCGGCTCCGCCGCCTCGATCGAGGGGGCGGCTGCCGGTGCTTCCGCCGCGGCGGGCGTTTCGGCCGGCGCGGGTTCGACATTGGCAGGTTCGTCGTTGGCGGCCTCGGCTTCAACCGGCGCGGCCTTTTTGCGGCTGCGCTTGGGCTTTGCCGCGGGCTCCGCCGCAACGGGCTCGGGCTCCGGCTCGGCGGCCGCCTCGACCACAGGGGCCGCAGCGGTTTCCTCGGCGATCCGTGCCTTGGGGCGACGGCGCGAGCGCTTGGGCGCTTCCGGCTCAGCGGCGTCGGGTTCGACCGCCACCGGCACGTCGGGATTGGCGTGAGTCGCGATCACCGCACCGGCATCACCGGCATCGGCTTCCTCGGCCTCGGACGGCGTATCGGTCGCGCTTTCGACGCGGCGGCCGCCACGACGACCACGACGGCGACGGCGGCCGCGCGCTTCCCGCTCGGTCTCGGTCTCGGCGGCGCGTTCGGCACCGTCTTCCTCGCCTTCGCCTTCGCCTTCGCTCTCGTCCTGTCCGGCAGGCTGCCGCGTGACGGTGTCGTCGCCGGCTTCGCCTTCGCCGTTTTCGTCTTCGGGACGGCCACGGCCGCGACGGCCGCGACGGCGACGGCGGCGCTTGCGACCGGCCTCGCTCTCTTCGCCCGGCCGCTCGCGGCGCTCCTCGCGCTCTTCCTCGGCCTCTTCCTCATCCTCGTCGAGTTCGTCCTCGACGATATCGTCTTCTTCCTCTTCCTCGATCAGCGCCTCGAAGCGCGGCGCGTGCACCGGCGGCGGGCCCGACGCCTCGACCGTCATCCGCGCGCCTTCGGTTTCGCCATCCGACAGGATGACGACCTGGACGCCGTAGCGATCCTCGATCTCGGCGATGTCGGCGCGCTTGCGGTTGAGCACGTAGAACGCCGCTTCCTGCGACGCGCGCAGCGTGATCTGCGATCCGCGGCCGCGCGCGGCTTCGTCCTCGATCATGCGCAGCGCCGACAGGCCGGCCGACGACGCGGTGCGGACGAGGCCGGTGCCTTCGCAATGCGGGCACTGGCGGGTCGATGCTTCGAGCACGCCGGTGCGCAGGCGCTGGCGGCTCATTTCCATCAGGCCGAAGCTCGAGATGCGGCCGACCTGGATGCGGGCGCGATCGTTCTTCAGCGCCTCCTTCATCGCCTTCTCGACCTTGCGGACGTTGGACCCATTGTCCATGTCGATGAAGTCGATGACGACGAGGCCGGCCATGTCGCGCAGGCGAAGTTGGCGCGCGATTTCCTGCGCGGCCTCGAGGTTGGTCGCGGTCGCGGTCTGCTCGATATTATGCTCGCGCGTCGACCGGCCCGAGTTGATGTCGATCGAGACGAGTGCTTCTGTCGGGTTGATGACGAGGTAGCCGCCCGACTTGAGCTGCACCACCGGGTGGTACATCGCGGACAGCTGATCCTCGACGCCGGCGCGCTGGAACAGCGGCACCGGGTCCGAATAATGTTTCACGCGGCGCGCGTGGCTCGGCATCAGGAGCTTCATGAACTCCTTGGCCTGGCGATAGCCGTCGTCGCCCTCGACGATCACTTCGTCGATGTCCTTGTTGTAGATGTCGCGGATCGCCCGCTTCATCAGGTCGCTGTCGCCATAGACCAGCGCCGGCGCCGCCGAGGCGAGCGTGGTCTCGCGAATGCCGTCCCACAAGCGGGCGAGGTAATCGAAGTCGCGCTTGATCTCGACCTTGGTGCGCTGGAGGCCGGCGGTGCGGACGATGCAGCCCATCGACGGCGGCAGCTTGAGCTCCGCCATGATCGTCTTGAGCCGCTTGCGGTCCGACGCGTTGGAAATCTTCCGCGAGATGCCGCCGCCATGCGACGTGTTGGGCATCAGCACGCAATAACGGCCGGCGAGCGACAGATAGGTGGTCAGCGCCGCGCCCTTGTTGCCGCGCTCTTCCTTGACGACCTGGACCAGCAGCACCTGACGGCGGCGGATCACGTCCTGGATCTTGTAGCGGCGGCGCAGGTTCATGCGGCGCTGACGCAACGCCTCGACCTGATCGTCCGAGCCATTGTCCTTGCGGCGACGGCGACCGCCCCCGCTGCTCTCATGCTCGGCGGCGACGTCCTCGTCGGGCGCGCCGTCATCGTCGAGCCGCTCGATCTCTTCCTCGGACGGCTCGTGATCGTCGTGCTCATCGTCCTCGGCATCGAGCTCGGCGCGCAACGCGGCTTCCTCGGCGGCGTGCTCGGCTTCCTCGCGGAGCAGCGCGTCGCGATCCTCCTTGGGGATCTGATAGTAATCGGGGTGGATTTCGGAAAAGGCCAGGAAGCCATGACGGTTGCCGCCGTAATCGACGAATGCCGCCTGCAGCGACGGTTCGACGCGGGTAACCTTGGCTAGATAGATATTGCCTTTGAGCTGCTTGCGCTCGGCACTTTCGAAATCAAACTCCTCGATGCGGTTTCCTTTGACGACCGCCACCCGGGTTTCCTCCCGGTGGCGTGCGTCGATCAACATACGCATGGTCATTATTTTCTCTCCGGGCGCGCCGGTCCTTCAACAAGGATAGGGGCGCGCCGATAAGTCGCGCGGGGCCGGCTTGCTGCCGGCCGCTGCGGGATGGTGGATGTGCGTCTGTTCGCCGCGCACGCCCGGGCATCACGGCCGGGGCACCCGCGCCAACGCGCTCGCCGGCGATGGCCGGATCGAGCACAAGGCGAGGGAAATGCATCATGCGAACGTCAACCTGATGGACCGCCTGCCGATAACGCCGGGGCGGCCGTGGGGCCGGCGACTTCCGGACAAATCATTGTCACGGTGCCGGTTACGATTCAGGTAGCACCTGCCATCGTCCGCTTCAACTGGCAGGTTTCTGCCGTTCGGGCGGCAAAAAACGTGCCGAACGGCGAATTAACCGTCTCGCTTCATCCGGTTTGAGTGACCGCGCCGGTAACCGCGTTTCTCGAAGAGCGAGTAAAAGGGGTTCTTCCAGATGGTTTTTCGCTGGACCGGTTGCCGGCCCGCGCGCCATTACGTGCGTGTGTCGTTCATTCTTGCCATGTTGGCCCTGTGGTTCGGCGGCAGCCCCGCCTGGGCGGCCACGATCCAGCGCGTGGAGGTCAGGAATGACGCCATCGTGGTGACGTTCGACCAGAAGGTCGCCGACGCCTCGAGCTTCCTTCTCGTCGCGCCAAAGCGCGTCGCGCTCGACGTGTCCGACGCCACGCCGGGCGGCGCCGTCGCGACCGGCGGGCTGGTCGATGCGGTGCGCGAGGGCGCGCGCGACGGTGGCGCGCGGGTGGTGTTCGACCTGACTCGCCCGGCAGTGGTGACCGACGGCTCGTTCGGCGCCGATGGCCGCGTGCTGACGCTCCAGCTCCGCACCACCGACGATGCCGGCTTCGCGCGCGCCGCGGCGGCCGGCCGGATGAGTTTCCTGCCGCCGCTCAATTTCCCCGACACCGCCAGCACCGGCGCGCGCTATTCGGTGTCGGTACCGGTGCCCGCCGCCAGCAAGACGCTGGCGTTGCCGCGGATCGACGGCGATCAGGGCCGCCCGCTGGTGGTGATCGATGCCGGCCATGGCGGGTTCGATCCCGGCGCGATCTCGCCGGCCAGCGGGATCAAGGAAAAGGACGTGACCCTGCGCATCGCCAAGGCGATCCGCGACGAATTGCTCAAATCGGGCCGGGTTCGGGTGGCGCTGACGCGCGAGGACGACCGCTTCCTGGTGCTGCAGGAGCGCTATGGTGTCGCGCGCAAGCTCAAGGCCGATCTGTTCATCTCGATCCATTGCGACAGCGTCGGATCGGGCGATGCGTCGGGCGCCTCGGTCTATACCTTGTCCGAAGTCGCTTCGGACAAGGAAGCCGCCAGGCTCGCCGCGCGCGAGAACAAGGCCGACGTCATCGCCGGGGTGGATCTCGGTAGCGAGAATCCCGACGTGTCGTCGATCCTGATCGACCTCACCCAGCGCGAGACGATGAATGCCTCGGCCGCGTTCGCACGGCTGCTCGGCCGCGAGGCGGAGCCGAACATCCCGCTGCGTCCCGGCTTCCACAAATTCGCGTCGCTGATGGTGCTCAAGGCCCCCGACATGCCGTCGGTATTGTTCGAGACCGGCTATATCTCGAACCCGAAGGACGCGGCGTTCCTCGATTCGCCCGATGGGCGCAAGCGCATCGCGCAAAGCGTCGAACGCGCGGTCGAAGTCAATTTCGCCAGAAAGCTTGCGTCGAATTGATGTTTTGAATTGCTGGCAAGTGTCGCCGGACCTGCTAAGGCCCGGACAATTATGGCGGCTGACAGTTCGGACACGGTCAATTTCCGGATCAAGCGAGAGGTCGGCGGTTTCGCCGGCTTCGTGCGCGGCGCGTGGCAGCGCTGGTGGGTCAAGGTACTCGTCGTGCTGGCGGCCTTGTGGGGGATCGCCTGGTTCCTGATCTGGCTGCTGGTCGCGCGCGATCTGCCCTCGGTCGACCGACTCAAGACCTATGAGCCCGATCTGCCGTCGAACGTCCGCGATACCAACGGCATGCCAGTATTCAGCTTCGCACGCGAACATCGCGTCCAGCTGAGGTTCGACGAATATCCCAAACTGCTGGTCGCTGCCTATCTGTCGGCCGAGGACAAGACCTTCTTCTCGCACCATGGCGTCGATTATCCCGGCATCGTCTCGGCGATGGTCGGCAATCTGCGCAACAAACGTGCGCGCGGTGCGTCGACCATCACCCAACAGGTCGCCAAGAACCTGCTGGTCGGCAACGAGCACAGCTATACGCGCAAGCTCAAGGAAGCGATCCTCGCCTATCGCATCGAGGATACGCTGACCAAGCAGCAGATCCTGGAAATCTACCTCAACACGATCTTCCTCGGGCGCAACGCTTATGGCGTCCAGGCGGCGTCGCGCGCTTATTTCGACAAGGACCTCGACCAGCTCACCATCCCGCAATTCGCCTATCTGGCGATCCTGCCCAAGGCGCCGTCGGGCTACGATCCCGACCGCCAGACCGACCGCGCGCTGGCACGGCGCAACTGGGTGCTCGGGGAGATGCAGGCGAATGGCTATATCAACCAGCAGCAGCACGATTGGGCGGTCGCCCAGCCGCTCGGCACGGTCAACAAGCGCACCGTGCAGTTCGAATCGGCATCGGGTTATTTCATCGAGGAAGTCCGCCGCCAGTTGATGGACAAGTTCGGCGAGGCGTCGGAAGGCGGCCGCAATCCGTACAGCGTCTATGGCGGCGGCCTGTGGGTGCGGACCTCGTTCGATCCCAAGCAACAGGGGCTGGCGCAAAAGGCGTTGCGCGACGGGTTGCTGCGCTATGACGGCAACCGCGGCTGGACCGGCCCGCTCGGCCATGTCGATGTATCGCAGAATTGGCTCAACGCGTTGCTCGCGAGCAATATCGCGCTCGATTACGAGGATTGGCGCGCCGCGGTCGTGATCGACGACAGCGGCGACTTCAAGCTCGGCTTCTCGGATGGATCGACCGGCACCTTGCCGCGCGGTCTGGCGTCGATGCCGATCCGCGGCGGCGGCGGTTCGGCCGCCGGCGCGATCAAGGCCGGTGACATCATCGCGGTGGCGCCCTCGGGCGGTTCCTACACGCTCAAGACTTTGCCCAAGGTATCGGGCGGCTTCGTCGTCGAGGAACCCGCGACCGGCCGCATCCTGGCGATGCAGGGCGGGTTCGACAATCGCGTCCAGTCGTTCAACCGCGCCACTCAGGCGCTGCGCCAGCCGGGCTCGACGATCAAGCCGATCGTCTACACCGCCGGGCTCGAGCACGGGCTGACCCCGTCGTCGATCATCATGGACGGGCCCTATTGCGTGAATCAGGGCACGCAATATGCGAAATGCTTCCGCAATTTCGGCGGCGCCGGCGGATCGGGCTCGCACACGATGCGCTGGGGCCTCGAGCAATCGCGCAACCTGATGACCGTCCGCGTCGCGGCGCAGACCGGCATGCCCAACGTGGTCAAGCTGATGAACGAGATCGGCGTCGGCAAATATCCGCCCTATCTCGCCTTCTCGCTCGGCGCGGGCGAAACCACCGTGCAGCGCATGGTCAACGCCTATTCGATCCTGGAGAATAATGGCCGTGGTCGCTCGCCGACACTGGTCGATTACGTCCAGGACCGGCGCGGTAACGTGATCTGGCCGGAGAATTGGCGCGCGTGCGACCGCTGCAACGCGCCCGACTGGAGCGGCAAGCCGATGCCGCGCCCGGTGGTCAAGCTGAAGCAGATCGTCGAGCCGATGAGCGCGTTCCAGATGGTGCACATCGCCGAAGGCGTGGTCCAGCGCGGCACCGCGACGATATTGCGCGATCTCGATCGCCCGATGTTCGGCAAGACCGGCACCAATTCGGGCCCGACCGACGTATGGTTCATCGGCGGCACGCCGCAGATGATCGCCGGCGTCTATCTCGGCTATGACAAGCCGAGCGGGCTGGGTGGTTATGCCCAGGGCGGCACGATCTCCGCGCCGATCTTCAAGGAATGGGCGGTCAAGGCCTATGACGGCCTGCCCAAGATTCCGTTCCGCGCTCCGCCGGGCATCCGCCTCGTGCGCGTCGATCGTCTGTCCGGCAAGCCGGTGTTCGGGTCGTGGCCGTCACCGGGTGGCGATCCCAAGGCGGAAGTGATCTGGGAAGCGTTCAAGCCCGAAAGCGAAACGCGGCGCTCGCCGATCCGCCGTGACCTGCCGACGCCGACCGCGACGCGGGCCGCGCCGCAGGAATCCAAGCCCAAGGAATCGAACGGCGACGGCGATTTCTTGCAACGGCAGGGCGGTATCTACTAGGCCCGCACCCTATATGAGTGTGACGCGGCGCGACGCCGTGCCGCGTCCGCCCGAATTTTGACTGGAGTTACCGATGCGCGCCGAAGCGCAATCGCATGTCGATACGATCAATGACGCGCTTGGCCTGTTGCGCCGGTTCCTCGATTGGGACCGCGCGTTGCGGCGGCTCGACGAGCTCAACGCGCGCGTCGAGGACCAGAGCTTGTGGGAAAATCCCAAGGCCGCGCAGGAAGTGATGCGCGAACGCCGCCGTCTCGATGAGGCGATCAGCGCGACGCGCGCGATCGAGAGCGAATTGAAGGACAATGTCGAACTCGTCGAGATGGCCGAGGCCGAAGGCGATTCGGACATGGAGGGCCAGGCGGTCGACGCGCTCGCCGAACTCGCCACGCGCGCCGAAGCGGACAAGGTCAAGGCGCTGCTCGCGGGCGAGGCAGACGCCAACGACACCTATGTCGAGATCAACGCCGGCGCCGGCGGCACCGAGAGCCAGGATTGGGCCGAGATGCTCCAGCGCATGTATTCGCGCTGGGCCGAACGTCGCGGCATGAAGGTCGAACTGGTCGACTACCACGCCGGCGAGCAGGCGGGCATCAAGTCGGCGACATTGCTGCTCAAGGGCGAGAATGCCTATGGCTATGCCAAGACCGAAAGCGGTGTGCATCGCCTGGTCCGGATCAGCCCCTATGACAGCGCGGCGCGGCGCCACACCAGCTTTTCGAGCGTCTGGGTCTATCCGGTGATCGACGATTCGATCGACATCGAGATCAACGAAAGCGAGCTGCGCATCGACACCTATCGTGCATCGGGCGCGGGCGGCCAGCACATCAACACCACCGATTCGGCGGTGCGCATCACCCATATCCCGACCGGCATCGTCGTCGCCTGCCAGAACCAGCGCAGCCAGCACAAGAACAAGGCCGAAGCCTATAACCAGTTACGTGCGCGGCTCTATGAGCATGAGCTCAGGAAGCGCGAGGAAGAAGCCAACGCGGTCAACGCGACCAAGACCGATATCGGTTGGGGCCACCAGATCCGCAGCTATGTGCTGCAGCCGTACCAGTTGGTGAAGGACCTGCGCACCGGCGTGACCTCGACCAGCCCGTCCGATGTGCTCGACGGCGATCTCGACGCCTTCATGGCGGCCGCGCTATCGCAGCGCGTGACCGGAGAGACGGTCGAGGTGGAGGACGTCGACTGATGCGGTCGTCAGGCGCGTTGATCCTTGGTTTGTTGATGCTGGCCGCCTGCGACGGCGGCCCGGCGGTCGTCCATAACAAGCAGGACGATGTCGGTCCGTTCCCGGCCGCCGACCGCCCGGTCGCGCGGATCATCTCGCCGCGCTGGTCGACCGAGGAAGCGCGCGATCGCCTCAACGAAGCCGGCGAAGTGATGAACAAGGCGGGCATCGCCAAGGGCATGACGGTCGCCGATATCGGCGCGGGCGAAGGCTATTACACGATCCGTCTGGCGAGCCGCGTCGGCAAGGACGGCCGCGTGCTGGCCGAGGACATCGTGCCCGAGGTGCGTGACGCGCTGGCCGAACGCGTCGCCCGCGACCGGCTCGATACGGTCAGCGTGCGGCTGGGCGAACCGGCCAATCCCAAATTGCCCGACAACAGCTTCGACCGCATCCTGATGGTGCACATGTACCATGAGATCGAGCAGCCCTATGAATTCCTGTGGCAAATGCGCCCCTCGCTCAAGCCCGATGGCGAAGTGATCGTGGTCGACGCCAATCGCCGGACGCAGAACCACGGTACGCCGCCCAAGCTGCTGGAGTGCGAATTCGCCGCGGTCGGGTACAAATTGGTGTCGCTCGACGACATGCCCTCGGCGGGCGGCTATCTCGCGCGGTTCCAGGCGGTTGGTGCGCGCCCCGAGCCCAAGGATATCCGCGCCTGCCGGCTGGTGTCGCCGCCGACCGCGTCTCCCGCCGCGTCCTGAAGTCCCCGAGCACTGCAACCTCGAGGTGTTTTCCACAACGGCGATGCAGGCTCGGCTTGGCGACGCGCGCGGCAAGCGGTAAGCCCTCATCATGCGGCAATATCTCGACCTGATGCAGCGCGCGCTCGACCATGGCGCCGAGCAGATGGATCGCACCGGCACCGGCACGCGATCGGTGTTCGGGCACCAGATGCGTTTCGATCTGGCGCAAGGGTTTCCGGTGCTGACCACCAAGAAGCTGCACCTTCGGTCGATCATCGTCGAATTATTGTGGTTCCTGCGCGGCGACACCAACGTCCAATGGCTGCGCGACCGCAAGGTCAGCATCTGGGACGAATGGGCTGACGAGAATGGTGACCTCGGTCCGGTCTATGGCAAGCAATGGCGCGACTGGGCGACTGCCGAGGGCGGGCATGTCGACCAGATCGCCGAGCTGATCGAGACGCTCAAGATCAATCCCGCCAGCCGCCGCATGGTGGTGAGCGCGTGGAACCCCGGCGAACTCCACGCCATGGCGCTGGCGCCGTGCCATTGCCTGTTCCAATGCTATGTCGCCAACGGCAAGCTCAGCCTGCAACTTTATCAGCGCTCGGCCGATATCTTCCTCGGCGTACCGTTCAACATCGCGAGCTACGCGCTGTTGACCCATATGCTCGCGCAGCAAGCGGGGCTGGCAGTCGGCGAGTTCGTCTGGACCGGCGGCGACTGTCACCTTTATTCGAACCATCTCGAGCAAGCGCGCGAGCAATTGGGGCGAGAGCCCGGGCCGCTGCCCAAGCTCGAAATCCTGCGCAAGCCGCCGTCGATCGACGCCTATGAATATGAGGATTTCCAGCTCGTCGGCTATGAGGCCCAGGCGCATATCAAGGCGCCGGTGGCGGTCTAAAACTCCCCTCCCGCTTGCGGGAGGGGCTGGGGGAGGGCATGTCCGCCTACGTGCCGATCATCAATAGACCCTCCCCTAACCCCTCCCGTAAACGGGAGGGGGATAAGTGATCAGCTTTCATCTCGCGCGCGCCGATAACGGCGTGATTGGCCGCGACGGACGGCTGCCTTGGCACCTGCCCGCCGACCTCAAGCGGTTCAAGGCGCAGACACTCGGACGGCCCATGATCATGGGCCGCAAGACGTTCGAGAGCTTTCCCTCGCCGTTGCCGGGCCGGCGGCATATCGTGCTGACGCGCGACCGGGAATGGAGCGCGCCGGGTGCGGAAGTGGCGCATTCGATGGAGGAAGCGCTGGCGCTGGCGGGCGACGACGTCGCGGTGATCGGCGGGGCGGAAGTGTTCGCGCTGTTCCTCGATCGGGCGGATCGTGTGGAACTGACCGAGGTTCATGCGGCGCCGGAGGGTGATGCCACGGTGCCGGCCTTCACCGGCTGGCGCGAGACGACACGAGAAGACCATCCGGCCGACGGCGAACGCCCAGCCTACAGTTTCGTAACTCTCGCCCGCACTTAAC
>DASVNU010000064.1:0-13894 GCA_036383655.1 Sphingomonas sp.
GCGATCGGCCTCATCCTTGAACGCGACGTCGAGATCGGGCGCGACACCGAGCATGTACATCAGTGTCCACAAGGCGAAGCGGCGCGGGCGGTCCTTTTCCAGGCCCAGCTCGACGCGCATCCGCTCGGTCCCGGCCTCGAACGCGGCGGGAGTCAGCGTGGCCATGTCGGCGGTGCCGAAATAATGGCGCAGGCGGTCGTCGAGGTCCATTGCTCGACTAACGCGCTCGGACCAGCGCGGCGTCAAGCGCCTGCAAGAAACGCGAGCGGTCGGTCTTGGTGAACGCCGCCGGCCCGCCGATCTGGTCGCCGCCGGCGCGCAGATCGGCCATGATCGCACGCGTCGCGATTGCCGCGCCGATCGAGCTGGTGGTGAACGGCTTGCCGCTGGGGGACAGCACTTGCGCGCCCGCCTTGAGCGCGCGGTCGGCGAGCAGGATGTCGGCGGTGATCACCACCGCGCCCGGACCTGCGGCCTCGGCGATCCAGTCGTCGGCGGCGTCGAACCCGTCGCTCACCACGATGCGGGTGATCAATGGGTGCGCAGGCACGCGGAGGTGGCTGTTGCTGACCACCCAGACGGGGACTTCCAGCCGCCACGCGACCTTGTAGATCTCGTCCTTGACCGGGCAGGCATCGGCATCGACCAGGATGCGGCGAGGGAGCGGAGTGTTCACTGTGAACCTTTAGCTCGTTCGCGCTGGGCTTGTCGAAGCGCGTCCTCGGACACCTTCACACGCTTCCCCGGCGAAGGCCGGGGCCCAGTCGCGATGGACGCTCGAGGGCGGTGCGCCATCGCCAGCCCACGAAACTGGGCCCCGGCCTTCGCCCGGGGAGGGGAGACGAAGCGATCGCCCTAGGAACTATGGCTACGGCCTAGGCCCCTTGTTCGGACGCGGGCCCTTGCGATGCGTGTGCGGTGGACGGCCGCGACCTGGCGGCGGGCCCTGGCGGCGCGGGGCGTTTCCCTGACTATCGCCCGTCGGCGTGGCACGATGGAGTGTCGTGCGCGCTGGTGCGGGAGCAGAAGCCGGCCCCGAACCCTCGACCGGCTCGATCCGTACGCCGCTATCGTCCTCGCCATCGGCGCCGGCGCTCTTGAGCACCGCGGCGGCAAAGCGACCGGCGATTGCCCGCGGGATCTGGAAGCCGGTTTCATTGGCCTGGATGCGGATCGCACCGACCTCGTTCTTGGTGATCCCGCCGCGGCGGCAGATCAGCGGCAGGATCCAGCGCGGGTCGGCGTTCTGGCGGCGGCCGATGTTCATGCGGAACCAGATTGTATCGTCGAACCCGTCGCGATGATGCGCCTTGGGCCCTTCGGGCACGCGGTCGATCATTTCCTCGGGCGCGGGCATCGCGGCGCGGTGGGCGTGGACCAAAGCCGCGGCGATCTCCTGCGGCGACTTGTTCTTGAGCAGTTCCTCGCCGATCACCCAATCGTCGGGATCGGGCTCGACCGGGGCGCTCAGCGCTTCGATCAGGCGGTCGCGATCCTTGGCGCGGATATCGTCGACGGTCGGCACCGGCACCCATTCGGCGGCGATGCGCGCGGAACGCAGCATCATCTCGACGCGCTTGCGGCGAGGATAGGGGACGATCAGCACCGCGGTGCCCTTCTTGCCCGCACGGCCGGTGCGGCCCGAGCGGTGCTGGAGCACTTCGGCATCGCGCGGCATCTCGACATGGACGACCAGGCTGAGCGTGGGGAGATCGATGCCCCGCGCGGCGACGTCGGTCGCGACGCAGACGCGCGCGCGGCGATCGCGCAACGCCTGGAGCGCATGGTTGCGCTCGTTCTGCGAATGCTCGCCCGACAAGGCCACCGCCGCGAAGCCGCGTTCGACGAGGCTGGCGTGGAGATGGCGGACATTGTCGCGCGTCGCGCAGAACAGCATCGCGGTTTCCGCCTCGAAGAAGCGGAGCAGGTTGATCACCGCATGCTCGATGTCCGCCGGCGCGACCGCCACCGCCTGGTACGAGATGTCGCCATGGCCGCGCTCCTCGCCGACGGTCGAGATGCGCAGCGCATCGCGCTGGTACTTCTTGGCGAGCGCGACGATCTGGCGCGGCAAGGTCGCGGAGAACAGCAAGGTACGGCGTTCGGCTGGGGCGGCGTCGAGCAAGGTCTCGAGGTCCTCGCGAAAGCCCATGTCGAGCATCTCGTCGGCCTCATCGAGCACCGCGACGCGCAGGCTCGACAGGTCGAGTGCTCCGCGCTCGCCGTGATCGCGCAAACGGCCCGGCGTACCGACGACGACGTGCACGCCCTGCGCCAGCACGCGACGCTCGCGCGACGGGTCCATGCCGCCGACGCAGGTGGCGATGCGCGCACCGGTCTTGGCGTAGAGCCAGGACAATTCCTTGGCGACCTGGAGCGCGAGCTCGCGGGTCGGCGCGATCACCAGCGCGAGCGGGGCGCCGGCTGGTGGAGTCTGGCCCTTGTGGAGCAGCTCCTCGGCCATGGCGAGGCCGAAGGCGACGGTCTTGCCCGAGCCGGTCTGCGCGGAAACGAGCAGGTCGCGACCATTGGACTCGGGCTTGCTGACTTCGGCCTGGACCGGGGTCAGCGCTTCATAGCCCCGCGCGGTCAGCGCCTCGGCAAGCAACGGGGGGAGGTGGGAAAAGGGCATTCTGTCTCGATGGCAAAAACGGCGTCGGCCCGGAGCGACTGGCGCCGGGCAGCTAACGCGGTACGGATGTGGATTGGTCTCGCCCCTACGCGCTTTTTGCCGATTTGGCAAAGGTGAGCACCTGAGCATAGACCCGGGTTATGGGCGGACGTACAAAAAAGGCCCTCGCGCCCTCGTTGCAACCGAACTGACCCGATAGCGTCACGGCGCCGACGCCGGCGCGTCACCCATCTGCAAAAGGCCATCCCTAGTCGCGGCGCGACAGCAGAATCGCTGCACAGCAAGGGATAATCCTGTGTCCAACCAAGCACTTTTCGTGCGCTGCGGAGTCGCGGCGTTCCTCCTGACCGTGAGTCCGGCGGCGCTCGCCCAGAGCATGCCGGTCGCCGTAAACGGCAACACTGCGTCCGCCCCAGAGGAGCAGATCGACCAGGATATCGTCGTCACCGGTCGCGCCGGCGCGGGCGACCGCACCAAGCTCGATACCAGCTATGCGATCACCACGCTCAGCAACGACGCGCTGCGGTCGCGCGCGGCGTCGAGCGTCACCGAGACGCTGAAGTCGGTCCCGGGTTTCTGGGTCGAGGCATCGGGCGGCGAGGGGTCGGGCAACGTCCGCGCGCGCGGCATCCCGGTCGACGGGTTCGGATCGATCAACCTGCTCGAGGACGGCCTGCCGGTGCAGCACGATCCGGCGCTGGGCTATCTCAACGCCGACCAGGCGTTCCGCATGGATGAGTCGATCGACCGCGTCGAAGTGGTGCGCGGCGGTCCCTCATCGGTCTTCTATTCGAACGCGCCGGGCGGCGTGGTCAATTTCATCACGCGCAAGCCGGGCGACGAATTGTCGGGCCGCGCGCGGATGCTCTACGGCCCGACCGCCGACCTGTTCCGCTTCGACGGCTGGGTCGGCACGCCGCTGGTCGATGGCTGGAAGCTCGCGGTGGGTGGCTTCTATCGCAACGAACAGGGGCTGCGCGATCCGGGCTATACCGGCAACAAGGGCGGGCAGGCACGCGTCGATCTGACCAAGGATTTCGGCAACGCGCAGATCGCGATCAGCTACAAGCATCTGGCCGACGACGCGATCTTCTACACCGGCATCCCGCTGACCAAGGATGCGGACGGCAACATCACCAGCCTGCCGGGCTTCAACGCGAATTACGACACCACCGCGAGCCGTGAGACCGCGTTTCTGACGCTGAAGAGCGCCAACGGTCCGGTGTTCTTCAACAACACCCAGGGTACGCGCATTCGGCTCAACCAATATTCGGCGACGGCTGATTGGGAGTTCGCACCCGGCTGGAAATTGTCGAACAAGGCGCGCTATCGCGACAGCAATACGGTGCGCAACGGCGTCTATCCCGCCTCGGTCAGCACGGCGGCGGCATTGCTCACCCAATATGGATCGTCGCTGCTCAAGGCCTATCCGGGCGCGACCAGCGTCCAGCTACGCTATGTCGACACCGGCCAGGCGTTCGACGTGGCCAACCAGAACGGCAATGGCGACGTGTTCATCAACGCCGCGCGGCCGGTGACGGTCGACGAGAGCGAGTTCATCAACGACCTCCATCTCGCGCACCGTTTCCAGATGGGCAGCACGACGCACGATTTCGCGCTGGGCTTCTATTACGCGCACATCCGCGAGACGTTCAAACGCTACTCGGCCTCGACCTTGCAGGACGTGTCGGGCAATTCGCGGCTGCTCGATCTCGTCGCGCTCAACGCGGGGGGGCAGGTGGTCGGTGCGCTGACCCAGAACGGCGTCAGCCGCTACGGATCGGAATTCGCCAACGGCTACGGCAAGTCGGACGTCTTCGCGCTCTACGGGTCGGACGAATGGCAGATCACGCCGCAATTGCGCCTCGACGGCGGCATCCGCTGGGAAAAGGTGACCGCCAAGGGCGCGCAGGAGGGCCAGAAAACGGTCAATCTCGGCGACCCGACCACGCTCGCCGACGACCAGGTGCTGACCGGCAACGGCGTCTTCGCGCCCTATGATCGCACGTTCGACCATGTCGGATATACGATCGGCGCCGATTGGCAGTTCAGCCGCAGCGCGGGCGTGTTCGCGCGCTACACCTCGGCGTTCCGCATGCCGAGCGTCGGCAGCTTCATCACCTCGGCCAATGCGCAGCCAGTGACGCAAGGGATCAAGATGTGGGAAGCGGGGGTCAAGCTCTCGACCCCGTTGGTCAGCTTCTACGCGACCGGCTTCCTGACCGATTTCAACGCCTATTCGATCGGCAACACGCAGTTCAATCCGGTTACGATGGGGTACACCACCCAGACGATCTACACCGACACGCGCGATTACGGCGTCGAGCTCGAAGGCACGATCCGGCCGGTGAGCTGGTTCGACTTCACCATCAACGCGACGATCCAGAACCCGACTTTCCGCAACCTCAAATATAACGAGCTCCAGGGCAGCACGCTAATCCCGCGCGATTATTCGGGCAATCAGCTGCTCCGCGTTCCCAAACTCGGGCTGCGCGCCACGCCAGCGGTAACGTTGCTCGATGGCCGTTTCCGCGCGCAGATGGACGTCGAACATTATTCGAAACGCTATGCCGATGCCGCCAACACCTCGAAGCTGCCGGCCTATACCGTGCTTAACGCGAGCGTGCGGTTCAACGTGACCAAGAGCATCTCGCTCTGGGCTTATGGCGATAACCTCACCAATGCGATCGGGCTGACCGAAGGCAATCCGCGCGCGGGCGAGCTGACCAGCGGCCAGGCCAATGACCAATTATTCATCGGCCGCCCGATCTTCGGACGCAATTTCCGCTTCGCCGTGGACTTTGCCTTCTGATGCGCGGGTTTCGTCTTTTCGTTGCGCTGATCCTCGCCGCCATCGCCGCTCCGGCGGCGATCGCCGGCCAGGACCAGGTGCCGCCCGACGTGACCGTGTCGGGTGTCGTCACCGGCAAGGATGCGATGACCTATCGCGAGATTCCGTTCGATGTCCCGGCGGGCGTCGAACGGATCACTGTCGCTTTGTCCTACGACAAGTCGAACAAGACGGTGATCGACCTGGGCGTGTGGGATCCCAAGCAGTTTCGCGGCTGGAGCGGCGGCAGCTACGACAGGATCACGATCGCGGGCAGCGATGCCACGCCGGGCTATCTCCCGGGACCGATCCCGACCGGCCGCTGGCATGTCCAGTTCGGGGTACCCAACGCGCGCGCCAACAGCAGCGCCGCCTATACCGTAAAGATCTATTTCGACCGCGGCACTCAGGCGCGCGCCAGTGCCGCGATCGCCAATTCGCCGCTCGTCGACAAACCCGGCTGGTATCGCGGCGATCTCCATATGCACGACGCCAATAGCGACGGCAGCTGCAAGAGCCAGCTCGGCCGCCGGGTGCCGTGCCCGCTGTTCCGCACCGTCGAGGCGGCGAGCGCATCGGGCCTCGATTTCATCGCGGTCACCGACCACAATACCGTCGCGCATTTCGACGATCTGCGCGAATTGCAGCCCTGGTTCGACAAGATGCTGCTGATCCCGGGCGTGGAGGTCACCACCTTTCGCGGCCATACCAACATCTTCGGGCCGTCGCGCTTCGTCGATTTCCGCGTCGGCACGCCCGGCGTTCCGAACCTTCCCGCTCTCCAGAGAAGCATCGCCGATGCCGGTGCGATCATGTCGATCAATCATCCCGCCTCACCGAGCGGAGAGATCTGCATGGGCTGCGGCTGGTTGTGGGCTGACACCGATTGGTCGCGCGTCACTGCGGTCGAGGCGGTCAACGGCAGCCATGTGGAGGGTCCCTATGCCGGGCTCGGTTTCTGGTACGCCCGGCTCAACGAAGGCAAGCGCCTGACCGGGATCGGCGGCAGCGACACGCATGACCCCGACGGCCCGTCACGGATCGGGCGGCCGACCACGGTGGTTTATGCCGACAGCCTGTCCGTCCCGGGCATCACCGCCGGGATCAAGCGCGGCAATGTGTTCATCGACACCGAAGGCACGCGCGACCGCTTGCTTGGAGTGGCGGTCTCGTCCGGCGGGCGCCGCGCGGTGATGGGCGAGCGGTTGCGTCCCGACGCCAGGCTGTCGATGGACCTGCATCTGGTCGCGGTGCGCGGCGCGGCGGTCGAAATCATCGCCAACGGCAAGCCGCTCGTTGGTCTGGGCGGGGCGATCGACAGCGACGATGCGCGCATGACGGTGCCGGTCGACCGGGCCCAGGCCTGCGGCTGGATCAGCGCCAATGTGCGCGGCAAGGCCGGGCTGCTGCTGATCGGCAACCCCCTCTATATCGACTGCCGCTGAGGCGTTGGTTCCTGTCGTCCGGTGACGGGCGTCCGGCGGTTGTCGCCGGGCGCCCGCGATCCCATCTCTCGATGCGATCTTCCCCAATGAGAGGTGCTCCGATGACGCTCCCCGCCGATCCCGTCTGGTTCATCACCGGCTGTTCGACCGGCTTCGGTCGAGAACTCGCCAAGCTCGTGCTCGATCGCGGCTGGCGTGTGGTGGCGACCGCGCGCGGCAAGGATCGCGTCGCCGACATCGTCGAGATCGCGCCCGACCGCGCGCTCGCGGTCGACCTCGATGTCACCGACAAGGCGCAGATCGACGCGGCGGTGGCGGCGGCTAAGGACAAGTTCGGCCGGATCGATGTGCTCGTGAACAATGCCGGCTATGGCTATCAAAGCGCGATCGAGGAAGGCGAGGAGCAGGAAATCCGCGACCAGTTCGACGCCAATGTCTTCGGCTTGTTCGCAATGACTCGCGCGGTGCTGCCGGTGATGCGCGCGCAGGGCAGCGGCGCCATCGTCAATATCAGTTCGGTCGGCGGGCTGATCGGCTTTCCCGCCTCGGGCTATTATTCGGCGACCAAGCATGCGGTCGAAGGCTTCACCGATTCGCTCCGCGCAGAGGTCGGGCCGCTCGGCATTGCGGCGATGTGCGTCGAGCCCGGGCCGTTCCGCACCGATTGGGCGGGGCGCTCGTTGCGCCAGACCGCCAATCGGATCGAGGCCTATGCCGAGACCGCCGGCAAGCGCATGGCGACGACCAGCGGCTATAGCGGCGGACAGCCGGGCGATCCGATCCGCGCCGGCGAGGCGATGATCGAGGCGGTGTCGCGCGCCGACGTCCCGCGCCATTTGGTGCTCGGCAAGTTCGGCTACGATTCGGCGGTCGCCAAGCTCAAGGAGCGGCTGGCGATCATCGAGGGCGATCGGGCGCTCAGCCTGGGCGCGGACTATCCGGAGATGGCGGAGGCATAAGCCGCCTCGCGGTCAGGAACGCGGCGATTACCAGGGTCGCGGCAATCAATGTCGCTACCAGCCGGTCGAGCAGCAGTTCCTGTCCGATCGTCTCACCGCCGCTGGTCAGCAGCATGATCAGCGGGGTGGTCGCCGCGGTATAGGCGACATAGCTGCGCTTTCTCAGTGATGGGCTGGTCGCGGCCAAACCGGCGATGATGACGACCAGGGCCCAGCCGGGCAGTGGACGCGCCGCGATCGCTTCGGTCGCGATCACGCCGGCCGCGACGCCCAGCGCGCGCTGCATGACCTTGACGACGAGACCGTCGCCCTGCCGCTGCGTCAACAGCGCCACGGCAACCGCGATCCAGCTGTAGTGATGCTCGGGGAGCGCCTCGCGGATCGCCAGCGCACAGGCGAGGCAGGCGACGAGCCGCAGCGGGTAGGTCCAGGCTGCAGTGGTGGCCAGCGTCCGCTGCCAGCGGCGGTAGAGCTGCGCGAATGTCGCTTTGGCTGGCGGTTCGACTGGCGCGGCCTGGCCAATTCCCAGCCGCCGCGCTGCGACCCCGATCACCAGCGCGCACGTTGCCGCCCAAAACGCTCCCCCGGCGATCAGAATCGCGAGCGCCACGCGGTCGCGCGCGTGGGCGGCAACACCCAGGCCGATCGTGACGAACACGATGAACCGCTGGCTCGCAATCGCGGCCGGACGGCTGAACCCGCCGATCAACGCCGCGATGCCGGCGGTCAGCACCAGCCCGGCGTCGCTCAACGGGCCATGTTGCGCGATCGCGGCCGCGACGATCGCCGCTCCCACCGCCGCCAGCACGATATCGCGCACCATTCGCATATGCTCGGCCAGGCTCGCGCCGCGCGGTGCATTGCCGACCCACATCGCGCCGAGCGAGGCGGCGAGCCCGATGCGGGGGTGCCCGATCAGCACGCCGATCAGGATCGGAACGCCCATGCCGAGCGCGGTGACCGCCATCGCCGCGGGGTCGAGCGCGTCGCCGCCATCCCATTCCAGCGCCCCGCCGAACAGCGAACGAACATTGTCGATCGCTCTGGTCAGAATGGGAGGCATGGCCGCGCGGCTAGGGCGCGCAACCAAGATGAGGCAAGGAGATGATGAGGTCGGCTTAGCGAAAGCAACTCAGGCGATTGCTGGTTCAGCCGAGAAAATTGCTGAGCACGTCCGGGTGGAAGCCGAATTTGGCGAAGCCGCAGATCCCCATGAAGATCCCGAATGCGCCGAAGAACCACGATCCGAACAGCAACATCGGGCTTTCCGCCAGCGCCGCAACCGCCGCCATCGCGATCCCGGTCGAGATGGCCGCCTCGCTCGCGTCGAACTGATCGTCATGCACGTTGAGCGCGTCATAGCTATCGGCTTGCGCCTGGGCCTGGGCCTTCAGCTTGGGCGTCTCGCGGCGATATTTGGCGATGTCCGCGTCAAGCTGGGCGAGCGTCGCTTTCGACGATGCGATGGCCGCGGGCGTGGTTGCCAGCACGGCGATCTCGCTGCGCGCGGTTTCCGAGATGTGCAGCTTGGTGCGGGTCGCCTGATATTCGTTCCAGCTGTCGACCGAATCCGCCTTGGCCTGCTGCATCGTCTGGACGAGATTGCCGTCCTTGATGTTGCACAGGCCGGTGAAGATCGACAGCACGACGACCGTGAGCGCGACCGCGCGATTGAGCTTCTTGTCCTTCGCCTCTGCGCTGACTTCGACTTCCACGGCTCGACTCCTGCTCGCGATCGGCGCCTCCTTCGGCCGGTTTCGGCGGTTCGTAAATCGGGAATGTAGTTCCCCTCCCGCTTGCGAGAGGTGTTAGGGGAGGGCGTGTTATCTATCGAGCGTCGTGACATGCCTCCCCCAGCCCCTCCCGCTAGCGGGAGGGGCGTGTGCTCGGCTGCGGGTCGATCGGGGTCGCCAGCCCAGCTGAAAGGGGCTTGAACGAAAAAAGGGCCGGGGGTGACCCCGGCCCTTGGTACTTCTCGGTCAGTTGCTTGGGCTTACGCGCCCGCAACCTCCGTCGTGTCGATCTTGATGCCCGGGCCCATCGTCGAGCTAACGGCGAGCTTGCGGACATACTTGCCCTTGGCGCCCGACGGCTTGGCCTTGACCACCGCGTCGACCAGCGCATCGAAGTTCGCGCGCAGATCTTCCGCCGGGAACGACGCCTTGCCGATGCCCGAATGGATGATGCCGGCCTTTTCGACGCGATATTCGACCTGGCCGCCCTTGGCTGCCTTGACCGCGCCCGCGACGTCCATCGTCACGGTGCCCAGCTTCGGGTTCGGCATCAGGCCCTTGGGACCCAGCACCTTACCGAGGCGACCGACGATGCCCATCATGTCCGGGGTCGCGATGCAGCGATCGAAGTCGATCGTGCCACCCTGGACGATTTCCATCAGGTCTTCGGCACCGACCACATCGGCGCCAGCGGCCCTGGCCTCATCGGCCTTGGCGCCCTTGGCGAACACGCCGACGCGGACGTCCTTGCCGGTGCCCTTGGGCAGGGTCACGACGCCACGGACCATCTGGTCGGCGTGGCGCGGATCGACGCCCAGGTTGATCGCGACTTCGATCGTCTCGTCGAACTTCGAGGTGGCGCCGGCCTTGGCCAGGCCGATCGCCTCGTCAACGCCGTGCAGTTTCTCACGATCGATCGTGATCGCCTTTTGCTTCTTGCTCACGAAAGTCATCGGTTCAGCCCTCCACCACTTCGAGGCCCATCGCGCGGGCGGAGCCTTCGATGATGCGGGTCGCCGCGTCGATATCGTTGGCGTTGAGGTCCTTCATCTTCACTTCGGCGATCTTCGACAGCTCGGAGCGCTTGATCTTGCCCGCGGAGACCTTGCCCGGCTCCTTCGAGCCCGACTTGAGGTTGGCGGCCTTCTTGATCAGGAACGTCGCCGGCGGGGTCTTGGTCTCGAACGAGAACGACCGGTCGGCATAGACGGTGATGATCGTCGGGATCGGCGTGCTCTTCTCGAGGTCGCCGGTCGCGGCGTTGAACGCCTTGCAGAATTCCATGATGTTGACGCCGCGCTGACCCAGCGCCGGGCCGATCGGCGGCGACGGATTGGCAGCGCCCGCGGGCACCTGCAGCTTGATATAGCCTGTGATTTTCTTTGCCATTATTCTCACTCTGTAGTGGGCGAGGGGAGGGTGTCCCACCGCCCAGTTCAAGTTTAGCGGTCAGACGGGCCCGCGACGCGAACCCTCCCGCAATTCCACAGCTGTAGCTTAGGAAGGGCGGGCCGATAGCGGAAAGTGCGCGAGGAAGCAACAGCGTCGCAGCCGCACAGGATTAGCGATAGCTAATCCTGAGACGGCGCCCGTCCGTCCGGCCTCGCGAAGCGAGGTCCGACGACGCGGAATTCACTTCCGCGTCGGACGCTGGTGGTTTGGTAATATGGGTATCCAGCAAGCTTTGGGAGCCCGACGCGGGAGTAAATCCCGTGCCGTCGGTCGGGTTCGGCTGCGCCGACCCGCCGGCCGGTCGTTCGCTGTCTCGCGATTAGCTCGCGCTAATCGCCTGCAGCTCCGACTTACTTGCTCCGCTCGACCTGCTCGAAGTCCAGCTCGACCGGCGTCGCGCGACCGAAGATCGACACGCTGACCTTGACCTTCGACTTGTCGAAATCGAGTTCCTCGACGATGCCGTTGAACGACGCGAACGGGCCGTCAAGCACCTTGACCGAATCGCCGATCTCGTAATCGACCTTGACCTGCTGGCGCGGGGCCGAGGCCGCAGCCTCTTCCTTGCTGTTGAGCATGCGCGCGGCTTCGGTGTCGCTGATCGCCTGGGGCTTGCCGTTCGGGCCGAGGAAACCGGTCACCTTGGGCGTGTTCTTGACCAGGTGATAAACGTCGTCGTTCATCGCCAGCTTGGCCAGCACATAGCCGGGCATAAATTTGCGCTCGACCTGGATCTTCTTGCCGCGGCGCGCCTCGGTGATCGTCTCGGTCGGAACCTCGATCTGTTCGACCAATTGCTCGAGACCCATGCGGGTCGCTTCCGACAGGATCGCGTCGCGAACCTTGCCCTCGAAGCCCGAATAAGCGTGGATGATGTACCAGCGTGCCATGGGAAACCTTATTTCGCGAGGCTCAGCAGGAACTCGACGCCCATGTCGAATACCTTGTCGATGGCGAAGAAGAACACCGCCAGGATGACCGTCATGATCATCACCATCACCCCGGTCATGACCGTCTCGCGACGCGTCGGCCATACGACCTTGCGCGTCTCGGCCTGGACCTGCCGGATGAATTCCATGGGGGACGTCTTTGCCACGTGCCTGAACCTAATAATCGTTGCCGAATTTGGGGACATAGGACCGCCGCCCGGTCCCTCAAGGGGCACGGACGACAATCAATCCCGATTTCGGATTGAGGCGGAAATAGCGCCGTGCCGATCGGATGGCAAGCGTTCGCGCTGGAGCGAGCATTGGGGCGCCGCCGCGGCACGCCGTTCGTCGCGATTAACCAATTTCCGAGGGATCGTGCTCCCCCAAACATCGTTGGGCGAGGGTCCGATACGCGACGGTGTCACTAGGGAAGCCCATGGAACTCGACCACGCCACCATCCGGATGCTCGCGGCCATCGAACGCGAGCAGGAATATCGGGCGGAAGAGGAAGAGTGGCAGTCCTTCGTGGATGATATTCGAACTTCCTTCTGGGAAGAAGCGGATGACATCGCTGGGCGACTGCTCAGTTTGAGGCTGGTGGGGGCCTTGTCTTAAATTCTGCAATCGGCAGCTAAGCGCCCAATTGTCGCCGTTTACGCGCGGGTAAGTCCGTCCTGAAAAGCTGCCGCTGGTCCCGATGCCGCACAGACGAGTTTCACCTCGCAATCTGCACTTTGGAGGAGAGAGCCCCCCACAGGGCGTCAGGGCAATTTGCTGAAATGCAGCGTCACGCGCGGGATGACGAGGGTGAAGCCCCGGGCGTTGTCATCGAAGCTCAGCGTGTAGCCCCGGCCCTTGAACTGCCCCGGCCCGGCAAGCTCCAAGGGTTGCGAGGCTCCCGGTGTGCCGTTGCGATCGATAACGGTGAGAGTGCCGCCCGTGTCCGTGAACGCCAGGGCATAGACCGCCTTGAGATTGGGATTGCCGTAGCGACCGTTCAGCGACGACGGCGGCGCACCTTCGCTGACTCGCGGCACGCTTTGGTCATAAGCGGTGAGGACGGAATCGGCCACTTTGTCCGGATTGTAGTCGCCATTGTTGCACAGCAGCGCCACGCCGAACCGTTGTTCGCGGTTATAGCCGAACAACGTCTTGAAGCCCCCGGCGGCGCCGGTGTGGTGAAACCAGTGCGGGCCGATCAGCAAGGCATTGCCATAGACAGGGCCCTGACCGTGATCGCGTACCGGACTGCCGTCGGCAAATTGTCCGGGAGTGGTCATCAACCGGGTGATTTCCGGGGTCCAGACCTTATGCCCGCCGTCGATATCGGCATACCATCTGCCGAGATCGTTCACCGTGGTGATCAACCCGCCGCTGCCGCCGAACAGCGGAATCTCGTCGGTCACCGTCACCTTGCCGTCGGGCATTGTATAGCCTCGCGCGACATTGACGTCGGAGGTCCGGCTGCCCAGCATGACGAAGCTGCGGGTCATGCCCAGCGGCTTCAGTACATGAGCATCGACATAGGATTCGAACCGTTCGCCCGACACTCTTTCGACTACCTCGGAGAGCAGCAGATAACCGCCGTTGGTATAGTCATAGGCGGTGCCGGGCCTGAACTTCGTATCCCGCTGCTGGAACACTTCCGCCAGGGCCTGTGCTCGGCTCGCGCTGGACAGCGGCTCGATCCCGTCGAGCTGCAGCAGCACCAGGGAATCGCGCACGCCGCCGGTCATGTTCAGCAGGTTCTGGATCGTCAGCGGGTCGGGATACGCCGGCAGGTCGGGCAAATAGCGATGGACGTCGGCGTCGAGCCGGACCTTTCCGGCCGCGACCAATTGCATCAGGGCGGCGACGGTGAATTGCTTGGACACCGATGCGGCGTAGAATTGCGTGTCCGAATTGATCCGGCG